>CAYJXB010000017.1:0-25179 GCA_964374005.1 uncultured Planctomycetia bacterium | reverse complement strand
ATCTACAGATTTCACCCTTACACCGAGAATTCCCCTCACCTCTCCGATACTCAAGTCATGCAGTTTCCAATGCCGTTCCACGGTTGAGCCGTGGGATTTCACACCGGACTTGCATAACCACCTACCTGCCCTTTACACCCAATGAATCCGAACAACGCTTGCCACCTCTGTCTTACCGCGGCTGCTGGCACAGAGTTAGCCGTGGCTTCCTTTGGGGGTGATGTCAGCTTACGCGCTGTTAACACGTAAGGTTTCTTCCCCCCTGACAGCAGTTTACAACCCGAAGGCCTTCATCCTGCACGCGGCGTCGCATAGTCACCCTTTCGGGCATTGCTAAAGATCCTCGACTGCAGCCTCCCGTAGGAGTCTGGGCAGTGTCTCAGTCCCAATGTTGCTGATCGTCCTCTTAGACCAGCTACCCGTCAAAAGCCTTGGTGGGCCGTTACCTCACCAACTAGCTGATAGGCCGCGGGCTCCTCCTCGATCGGCAGCCCTTGCGAGCCACCTTTGCTTTCCAAATCATGCGATCCGGAAATGTCATCGGGTATTAGCTCGCCTTTCGGCGAGTTATCCCCGAGTCCAGGGTAGATTACCCACGTGTTACTAACCCTTCTGCCACTATCCCTTGCGGGATCGTTCGACTTGCATGCCTAAACCACGCCGCCAGCGTTCGTTCTGAGCCAGAATCAAACTCTCCAATTAGTTTGAAATGTTTGAGCTCTGACCAAAATACCAAGAACCTCGTTCCGCTCAAAAAATGAAACGAGAATTCCGCACTTTTAATATAGCTATTCAGTTGTGAAAGAGCGACCCGCCACTATTGCTTCGGCGGGTCGTCCGCCGATGTTTTAATGGCGGACGATAAAATTTTGGACATTCGGACAATAAAAAAGGCATCGAGATGATGCCTTTTTGCATATCCGTTATCCGATGATGAAATTTTTTTATGTCAATTTAATCAAAATCTACCCTTTTCGAGGGGTTTTCCCCCAATCAGAAGATCTCTTTAATCAGAGGTCAATGTACCATGGGGGATAAAAAGTTGTCAAGGGGTATTTCGGAGATTTCAGGAGGTTAGATCAACAGCCGGCGAGTCGGTGGCGATGACTACCTTGTTCTTTCCGGTCCGTTTGGCTTCATACAGGGCCCGGTCCGCCCTTGCCACGATCGCCTCGATGTCTTTATCATCGGGGCTCACGCGGGTGACGCCGAGGCTGAGGCTCGCATGGAAGTCCCCTTTTTCGTGAAAAAAAACTTTCTCGTTAATCGCCTTCCTTATCTTTTCTGCGACTTTGGCGGCCTCGTCCACGTTCGCGCCGGGCAACATGAGAATAAACTCTTCCCCGCCGTATCGGGCGGCAACATCCAGCGCGCGGCAGTTGTTCTTAATCACAGCGGCCACTTCCCTAAGAACGCTGTCGCCGGTCACGTGTCCATACCGGTCATTGGTACTTTTAAAATTATCGATGTCCGACATGATGAGCGAAAGTTTTTTCTCCCGGCGGATGGAAATCGTGGCCAATTCCGCCTTGAGCAGCAATTTGAAATGGCCCACATTGTACAAACCCGTGAGCGAATCCCGGATTGCCAATTTTAAAAGTTTCGTCCGCTCGAGCGCGATCGAAAGCTGATTGTATAACGTGACGGAGAAATACGTCGCGAAGATCAGCACCCAAGAATAAACGACGTTGGCCCACACACCAAAAAATCTGAAAACAAGCGCCGCTAAAACAGAATAGCTTAAAACCAGCGCGATCGTGCAAAAAGCCACCTTAAGATAACCGTTCAGCCGCATGATCTGATAAAGCATGATCGCCAAGAGCAATAAAATGAGAAGATTTTGACTCCGGCTTAAAATAGTGATGAATTGCCGCTGCATCAGGTTGTCGAGGATCGTGAGATTGACGCCGACCGCGGGATAGGATGGCTCTAAGGGTGTCGGCCGGATGTCGTAAAGACCGCTGGCCGTCGTGCCGATAAAACAGATCTTATCTTTAAAGGTGTTTAAAGGAATCTCGGGAGTCTGGCCTTTTTTTAACTGCGCATAAGAAGAAACCAAATCGATATAGGAAAAATGAGCGAAGGACTTCTTCCAATGGCCTGTCCAATTGATGATAAAATTATCGTTTGAATCCAACGGAATAGTGATTCTTTTAGACCCCTGAGGAATATCCAGGCGATGATGACGGATAGAGACGTCTCGAATATCGGCCTTCCATAAGTCAAGCGCCACGGTCAATGATAGCTGCGGAATAGTCGTGTCTGAAAGCGGCAACACCAAAGGGATACGGCGCATGACGCCGTCGATGTCGGGCTGCAGATTGATATGCCCTCCTCCTTTGGCATTTTCGGAAAACTCGGGCAGCGACCTAAGAAGCGTCGCCGGTTCACCGTTTGAGGCGGCTTCGACCACTTCCGCCAAATAAACTTTGCCTGAGGCTTTGATGGCCTCCGCAAGCATCGCGTCGTTTTTCGGGTCGCTTTTTTCGCTGAAGACGACGTCAAAAACGATCGCCTTCGCGCCAAGCTCATCCAGGATTTTTATCAGCGTCGCGTGCCAATCGCGGGTCCACGGCCATCGGCCTATTTTTTCAACGCTGTCCTCGGAGATCTCAACGACAACGATCCCCGGATCGGTGGCGCGCGTGCCCTTTAAAATGAAACGGTCGTCAAAAGTGACCAACTCAAAACGTTGCAGGGTTTGAAAGGTATAAAGGAGGGCCGTAAACAGAAAAACAAAAGCGGTGATTAAAATACGGATGGTGTCTTGCTCGCTGGGCCTGGCGAACTTCACCGAGATTTATGCCTTGGAGGCATAGACCTCAAATGTCGTACCGCGGATACCGACGATCGAGGTCGGCGTCTTTACCTGAAATTTTGATTCTCCAACGAGCTTTTCGGCCTTGACCAGGACGCTTCCGGTACCGATGTCTAAAAGCGTCTGATCCGTCATGGATACTGTGTCATGCCTGAAGGATGCAAACGAAAACTCGCTGTCCTTACGGATCACAATTTCAGCGGTTTTCTTAGCTCCCGAGAGCTCGAGCTTTGCCTCTGAATCAGCGTCCGTTTTCAGCGAATCGCCTTCCGACAGAACCATCCCTTGCTCGAGGGCCTTCCAGTCATTGGTACCGGCCTTCATAAATGTGGCCTTTCCTTGAATCTCAAGCACCTTGGCTTTATCCATTTCGCTCGCGGCAGTCGCGTAAGAGGCGCTTAGAATAAAGCTAATTATAAGTATAAAAATTGCGGGCATATTTAACTTTCTTATCATTTTATTTGCCCTCCTAGGGCCTAGCTTCTTTAGCTTCATGACAGTCAAATTTTACATGAAAATACATAAAATTGCAACGGCAGGAATAAGGGTATCTACATTTTTAAACTATTAATAACCCTGCTTTACTTTCGCGTCGGCGTAGGCTTTGACAAGCTGCATTAATTCCACCGGAACCGCCAATACGACCGTATTCGAAGCGGTAGGCCCTAGGCCATCAATGGTCTGAAGAGTTCTCAGCTGCATGGCGCCCGGGCTTGCCGTCATCGTTTTGGCCGCCTCGGCAAGATTAAACGCGGCCATCTTGTCGCCTTCGGCTTTCGTGATGGTCGCTCTTTTTTCTCTTTCGGCGGAGGCCTGCCGTGACATCATCTTCTTTAAATCTTCAGGCACATCCACGTCTTGGATCTTGATCGTGACAACCTCCAGGCCCCAATTAGCGCTCTCTTTCTTGACTATCTTTTCGATTTCCTCCCCGATCATCTGCCGCTCGGCCAAGAGATCGTCAAAGGTCATTCCGCCAATGACGTCGCGGAGCGCGGCCTGGGCATACTGGGAGATCGCGTAAAGATAATCCTGAACCTCAATGATAGCCGTCTCGGCTTTCAACACTTTGAAATAAACGACTCCGTTGATGGTGACCGGCACATTGTCCTTGGTGATGACCTGCTGTTTGGGGATGTCCCGGGTCAAGACTCTCATATCCACGGTCGTGGTCCACTCGATAAGAGGAATGATCATATTAAAGCCCGGATGGAGAGTCCGAGTAAAACGGCCCAAAGTAAAAACAATGGCCGTTTGGTATTGTTGAACGATACGGATTGAAAACGCCAGAAACAACACCACAAATGGAATATAGAAAGTCCATGTCATCGCGAACCCCCTTTTCTGATTAAACGATCTTAACGAATTTCTTCTTAAATGAGCACGCGACTTACGCGACCAAAGGGAGCGTCAAGTCGCCCGTGCGAATTTATCCTCAAGGAGCGGCCCAAGCCGCGACGGAGGATATCCATTAAAATGGCGATTTTGACGCCCTGAACCCCCATAAATCTAAAGGCAAAATCGCCATTTACCCCTGCGCCGACTTCTAACCTATCCCCTTTTGGTCGCTTGGGACCTGGTCCAGCTTACGGTTTATTTTTTAACAAAGAGTTTTAAGAAAATTTTCTTGCCGACTCTAAGCAAGCTGCCATCCTTTATTTTGAGAGTAGCCTTTGGATCCATGATCTTTTGGCCATCCAGCGTCACCCCGCCTTGCTGGATTAAGCGATAAGCTTCGCTAGATGAGTCTACAGCTTTAACTTCTCTCAATAAACCGGCAGACGTCATTTCGTATAGCTTTACATACGCCGGCTCGGGATTTGCTGGATCTTTTCTTTGACTGAATACTCTCTCAAATTCTTCCGCCTCTTCCTTGGCCTTGGCCTTGCTGTAATAGGATTCGACGATAAGCGCTGCGAGCTTCTTTTTGGCTTCTTTGGGATGCAGCTTCCCCGCCTCGACTTCCTTCGCGATCCCGGCGCCGTTTTCATTGGTCAAAAGGTCAAAATAAATGCGCATTAAAGAATCCGGGATGGACATCAGTTTGCCAAACATGTCTTTGGAGCTGTCATTGACCGCGACGGCATTGCCAAGAGATTTGGACATCTTCATGGTTCCATCCAATCCTACGAGCAATGGCATCGTCATGACCACTTGCGGTTTTTGCCCAAACTTGGATTGAATTTCCCTCCCCATCAATAAATTAAATGTTTGGTCTGTTCCTCCCAATTCCACATCTGCTTTTACAGCGACAGAATCATAGCCTTGCAGCATGGGATAAAGCATTTCCTGAATGGCTATGGGTCGATGCGCTTTTCGGCGTTTGTCAAAATCTTCTCTCACCAGAAGCTGGTCGACCGTGACGGAAGAAGAAATTTCGATAAGGGTTTTAAGCATCTGTGGGGTGTCAAGCCATTTGCTGTTTTGGACAACCTCTATTTTGTTTGGATCTTTATCTAAAATTTTAAATGCCTGCTCTTGATAAGTCTTGGCGTTTGCTTCAACCTGTTCTCGAGTCAAGACGGGACGGATTTTCGATTGACCGGTAGGATCGCCAATCATGGCGGTAAAATCACCGATGATAAAAATGACCTTGTGAGCAAGGTCTTGAAATTCGCGGAGCTTTCTTAAAAGGACGGTGTGTCCGAGGTGAATATCCGGGGCGGAAGGATCAAAGCCCGCCTTGATGCGAAGAGGTTTCCCTTCGTCAAGACGGGCTTTAAAATCTGCTTTCTCAATAACGTCTACGGCGTGTTGGCAAAGAAGGTCGAGATTGTTCAGATCTGTTGAACTCCCTTTGTGCTGAGCGCAATTTTTCGTGAGGAAAGATCTATCTTCACTATTTTTGCCTGCACCTTTTTCCCCACAGGGTAGACCGCCTCCAACCCTTGAGCGGACGGAAGATCGGTTTCGGAAATATGCAGGAGCCCCTCCACGTCTTTGTCAATTTCGATAAAAACGCCAAAGCTGGCTACTTTGGTCACAACGCCCATGACCTGGGAGCCGGGAGAGAGTTTGGACGCGATCTCTTCCCAAGGGTCGGTGATCAGTTGTTTTAAGCCCAGCGATAGTTTGCGATTGATCTGATCCACCATCAGAATCACCGCTTCTACTTCCTGGCCTTTTTTTAGAACGTCTTTGGGGTGATTCACTTTCCGTGTCCAAGACATATCCGACACATGAACCAGCCCGTCAATCCCCTCTTCCAGCTCAACAAAGGCGCCAAACTCGGTCAGATTTCTGACGACGCCTTTGACCTTCGAGCCGACGGGATAGCGGTCTTCAACGCCAAGCCACGGATTGGATTCGGTCTGTTTGATTCCGAGGGAGATTTTCTCATGCTCTTTATCGATATTCAAAACCATGATGTCTACCGAATCGCCCACTTTAAAAATCTCGGCGGGATTCGCCACTCGCTTGGACCACGAGATTTCTGACACGTGTACCAACCCTTCGATGCCGCGTCCCAGCTCGACAAATACGCCATAGGGAACCACGTTCACCACGCGGCCCTTGACCTTGGAACCGACCGGATACTTTTGGTCGACCTCCATCCAAGGATTGGCGTCTTTTTGCTTCAAGCCCAAAGAGACCTTCATGCTTTCCTTGTCAAAAGAAAGAATTTTGACATCCACCTTGTCCCCCACCTTCAGCATTTCGGAAGGGTGATTGATGCGCCCCCAACTCATGTCGGTAATATGCAAAAGCCCGTCAATGCCTCCCAGATTAACAAAAGCGCCAAAATCCGTGATGTTTTTTACCACGCCCTTCCGGATGGAGCCGACTTCGAGCTCTTCGAGCATCTTGGCCTTGGATTCCTGTTTTTCTTTCTCCAAGAGATCTTTGCGGGAAACGATGATATTTTTGCGGCTAGGATTGATCTTGACGATCTTTACCTGAATCGTCTGACCCAAAAGCGAGTTTAAACTGCCAAAACCCTTGAGGAACGCCAGCGACGCCGGCAAGAAGGCCTCCACGCCGATATCCATCATCAAACCGCCTTTTACTTTTCGGGTCACCTTTCCTTCAACCGTGTCCCCCTCGCCGTACTGCTCGACGATGCGGTCCCAACCCTGGCTTTTCTCCGCCTTTCTCTTCGAAAGAACGACGCGGCCATTTTTATCCTCGGTCTCTTCCAGCAAAACCTCGATCACATCGCCGACTTTAAGAGCCTCCAGAGAATCGAACTCATGGGCGGGAATAATCCCCTCCGACTTAAATCCGATATCGACAATGACCTCTTTGGGGCTGATCGAAACAATCGCCCCTTTCACCACATGGCCTTGGCCGATGCGCCGGAACGTTTGTTCATAATCAACCAACGACGCCTTCATGTCCCCTTCTTCAATTTCCGTCGTTGAAAAAAGCCGTTGAATTTCATGTGCCATAATTTATTTCCTTTCCACTGCTTCATTAATCTTTTTGATCTCGGCCATGATTTTCTCGCTCACGGCCAGATACGGATCTTGATTGCTTAATAACGTTGTGTCCGCCGACGGAATAAACGGCTTGCCGTAATAAATTCTAACCGGCGCGCATTTAAACCATTTGGCGCCTTTGGGCAGCGCCTCAAAAGTCCCCCGGATATAGGTCGGCACGACCCAGGTCTCGCCTTTCAGCGCCAGAAAACCGACCCCGCCCTCGACGGATTTAAAATTCCCGTCGAGCGATCTTGTTCCTTCGGGGAAAATAACCATGCGTTTGCCCCCCTTCAAAATCCTCAAGAGCTGACGCATGCTCCGGAAGTCCTGAGATTCGCTCTTGATCGGCAGGACACCCAGCCATCGAAGCATCGTCCCCAAAATCAATACGCGAAACAAGTACTCTTTCGCTAAATAGGTGACGTGCCGCTCAGTGGATACGCCGATTAACGGAGGATCGAGATAACTCGCATGATTGGGCGCGAAGATCACGCCCCGGTCATCATTTGGGATATTCTCCAAACCAAAGGCCTTAAGCCCAAAAAAAAGCTTATAGGTGATAGAAAGAACGATCTTGGTCAGCCAATAAAACGCCATGATCGGCTTTCTGTCATGATTAGCCGGCACGGGAAATAACCTGGAGAATTCTATCAACTACCCTCTGGATTGTCAACGAGCTTGTATCGATCCGCACGGCGTCTTTGGCTTGTCTTAATGGGCCTTCGGCCCGAGTTTTATCGCTCGTGTCCCGTTTTTTCAGATCTGCGAAAACTTGCGCAAAGGTGATCGCCTTGCCGGAGGCGATCAATTCCTTATACCGGCGTTCGGCGCGGATCCGCGGCTCGGCATCCAAGTAGAATTTATAGTCCGCGCGCGGGAATACCACAGTACCGATATCCCGGCCTTCCATCACCGCGCCTTCTTCCTTACCGAGAGCCCGCTGTTTTTTGACCATCTCACGCCGGATGAGCGGTGTTTTAGCAACATAAAATACGTTTTTTGTCAGTTCAGGGAGCCGAATGTCTTTGCTAACGTTCTTTCCATCTAAAAAAACTTGCTGTTTCCGAGCGCCATCCTGAAAACGAATCTGGGCCTTGCGCGCTATTTCGGCGAGTTTTTTCGGGTGTTCAAGGGAAACCTTTTGGTGCATCGCTTTCAGCGTCACCGCGCGGTACATCGCGCCCGTATCAATATAAGGTACTTTCAATGTCCGGGAGACCAAGCGCGCCACGGTAGATTTTCCACTTCCTGCTGGTCCATCAATTGTAATGATCAGATGTTTCTTCATGGCCGCGGGTCCTGCCGCTGCGCCAGCTCGTTTTTTGACAAGTGTTCCCTTGTCAAAAAACAAGCGCTCTGGCTCCGCGTCACCCCTCGAATCACTCGTCACCTCCCCGCATAGTGGCTAACGCCTCCTTGTGGGACGGCGTGTCCGGTTTAACCTATCTCCGCTATTTACAATTTAATTTGGACGATTCCCGGCCAAATAAAAAAGGTATGTACAAATCACGGCTACGGTCAATGCTGTCCAATAAAAGATGCGTTTCCACGAAATGCGCTTGGTAGAACGCTCTAACTCATATTTAACTGAGGGATCAACAGCCACATTGGGTGAAATTCTGCTCATGACTTTCTGCATTAAATCTCGGCTATCCCAAAAACCGGTCTCATTGATCAAAAAACGACCGTTACCGCTATATAAAATGAATTGATTTTGTAAAAAACTCAGAGACAAATCGCGGACATAGCTAATGCGAATAATATCCCTCCACAACATAAATGAAGTGTTGAAAAGTTTTCGTCCCTTAATTCCCGTCGAGTCTATTTCGTACATACTGTAGTTTTCGTCAATGGCGAAAAGAATCAAAATCGCAGAGGCCAGCATAAACCACATACTAATATGACCATGTGCGTTCTTAAAATAGAGCCAAAAATTTGGCACTAATACAGCCAAAAATGCAACATTCCATAGTGGGTGCATTCTGTATACTTGTTTATCCATATGATTTCTCCTTATCGCTTATACAAGACGTCGTGCGTCCGATAAACTACGAGGCCCGTTTGTTGGCATGACGAATGAAACTCAAAAGATCGGATTTGCGACCTTGTCGAAGATTTTTCTCGAAAACAGCCAAATTCTTTTTGAATTTCGACAGCGCTTTGAGCACGGCGCTGCGATTGGATAGGAAGATATCGGTCCAAAGCTCGGGATCGGATTTCGCAAGACGCCCCATGTCTTTTAAGCTGGGGGAGGCGGCGTATTTCGAATTGACGGACTGAAAGAGAGAAAAAGAAAGCGCATGCGGCAAGTGGCTTGATTGGGCAACCCAGGCGTCGTGACGATCCGGATCGATCTTTAACGGCCGCGAACCTAACTTTTTCCAAAAAGTCTCGACCTTCGCGTTTTTTTGAGTCATGAAACAAATACTGCCCTCAAAAAGATTTCCATCGGCAAATTCAATGCCGCATTTCTCCGAACCGGCCATGGGGTGGCAGCCGACAAAAACACGGCCGCGCAGATATTTCTTCGCGACCTTTTCAATCTCCTGCTTCGAACTGCCGACGTCGATCACGAGAGCGTTCTTTTTAAGAACCGGCGCGATCTCCTTTAGATGCCGGATGATCGCAGAAACAGGCGCGGATAAAATAACAAGATCTGCGTTCCGAACGCCTTCTTTTAAACGAAAGGTCGCGACGTCGATCGCCTTTCTCTTCATCGCCTCTTTGGCCGTACGGGCCCGGCGGACCACGCCGACGACCAGCTTCGCGAGCTTCCGCTTTTTTATCGCAATCCCCAGCGACCCGCCGATTAACCCAACGCCGACGATGCAGATTTTGTTGAATAAAAACTTTTTCACTGGCTATGTATTCCAATTAAAGAGCCAATTTGTTGAGCAACGTTTGAAATAACGCTCTCAGGGAGTTCACAGTAATAGCGCGCACGCCTAACTTTCCAATCGAGACTTTTTAGGTGATCGGATAAAACAGAGCCGCTCACTTTATAACCCGTGGGAATGACCACTTCAAAAGAATACCCCTTTACTTGTGAAGTGATGGGACAGAAAACAGCTAAACCTGTTTTCTGATTGTAGTCTTTCGGTGAAAGCACGAGCGCGGGTCTATCGCCCGCTTGTTCATGCCCGCTTTGGGGAGAAAAAGAGATCCATACCACGTCGCCACGATCGGGACAATATTCGAGCGTCAAAGCATTTCCCGCCCATAAGTGCCCCAATCTTGCTCGGTATGGATATTATCCTTATTGATTCTCTTTATCATTTCGGACAACACGTATTTCTTCTTATTTTTGCTTTTTGGACGTATTTCTATTTTGTCCTTTGCCAAAACAACCTCCACCGCCGACCCTTGATGAAAATGAAAGTTTTTTGCAAAAGACATCGGAATCCGTAATGCCAAGCTATTGCCCCACTTCTGAATGGTCGCATTCATACACGCACCTCCTAAATGTATCTACAATGAGTATACATTCTCAACCGTTAAAAGTCAAGCTTCCCCAAGACGCCGACGATGCAGATTTTATTAAACATTACTTTTGATCTCATTGGATTCAATAACCCATTTTAATAAGGAAGAACATGATAGTTGCTGAAACGACGATAGCGCCGACGATACAAATCAGCATCATTTTGAAAGGATGTTCTGATGTCCAGCCAATGCCTCCTTCGGACTCGGACCATCCACGACCTCCGTATATGCTTTTATGACAAAAAGGGCAATTTGTCACGTACACAAAACCAATAACCTTATCCGAAATATTCTTTAAATTTGCTTTGCAATAAGGGCAATTTCCCCCACTAGAGTCATAAACCGTGAGATATCTAATTAATTTCTGAACCCATTTCCAAAATGATGTGTTAGACACTAACAAGCCCTGATTGAGACAAAATATTGGCGAGCCCTCGCTTTTTGATGGCCATCCCAAGCGGCCCGCCGATCAACCCGACGCCGACAATGCAAATTTTGTTGAAGAGAGGTTTTTTTATTTGTTGATTACCGGATGCTTATCTCGCTTGATTAGCGCCATTTTAATTTTATAGGCAAATCGTTTAGCCAACTTTCATCTTTAATCAAACCCAATTGTTCTAGATTTTTCATGGCTCTCTTAAATTGCGAAACTTCGTAAATTACATTTCGATATTTTTGATTATTAATATCCTCGACACGGATAAATTCAAGAAAACTGCTTCCCTCATCCACGCGTTTTGAAGTATTTATGCGAATTCTTTCGATGTTCTTAAAGCTAACGAAAATACGTCTTGATGATGGAAATTTTCCGTTCGCCAATTCAAGACCGTTCTCATATAATTTAAGAGGTAAGTAATGGGCGCTCGTAAGAATAAAAAAGATAAATACGCATAAAAAAATAGCAAATCCGGCGACTCCTCCGTGCTCTACAAATCCCCAAACAAGATAAATAAGAATAATGGTCGGAATCAAAACGACTATTATATACGCCGACTTATCAATCCATACCAGCTTATGTCGATCTGACTTATTTTGACTCAAAGTCCTTCCGTTTTACTCGTTTTTACGGGCCGCACGCCAAGCGAGCCGCCGATCAAACCGACGCCGACTATACACACTTTGTTGAAGAGAGGTTTTTTCATTTGTTAAGCTGCAATTTTGAGGCAAAGAAAACGTAATCACCGCTTTCTGCTATTTCTTTCGTAAAATTACCTCTGAGATATTTAGTTAGCTTGTTCATTGGAAACTTCTCCAAATTCTTGCTTTATTTTTTTCGAGACTAGTTTTTTAATAATCCACCCGTAAAGAATTGCCATACCTGTCGCCATGACTGCTGAAAAAATACGCATCACTAGGAAAATTGCTTGGAAATTTGGCATGCCCCGCTGTTCTGGAAACTGAGAAGTTTTTGGCATCATAGCACTTTGAAGAAAGATCGCTGTGATAGACCAAAGCATCCCCAAGGCCAGCAGGCCAACAAACAATAATCGAGCCCAATTCTTGCGTTTTAATAACCCAATAGAAGAAATAAATATCGTCATTGATACAATGGAAAAAATGGCGAAGAACAATTGCATGTGTGAAAAAATAAATCGAGCCATGAAAGGCATTTGCTCTGACACTCCTGGTTTATTAAGGGCTTCTTTCATTGGAGGTAACATAGTAATCATGACATTCTGCAATATGGATATGAGAGTTGTAAAACCCGTAATAATGATAAATATCCATGCTACGGTAGTGACAAACCCGGATTTGTCGGAACTCGGTTTTTGTCCTTCTTCAGCTTTATTCATATTTCGCCTCTCTTTTTAGCGGTTGACTCAAGATGATTATTATCATTGGGCGAGTTTACCGGACCCCAATTCCCGATTGAGACGAAATATTGGCGAGCATTGTTTCGAAGATTTTTTGCCGCGCTGCGACTTCGACGTAAGTCGACCGGGAGGCGGCAAATCGAAAAACTGTCTGAGCGGCAGCGAGTTTTTTTCGATTTGCCGAGGCTCCCCGACTTACGGAGAAGTCGTGCGGCACAAATCTGAGAAACAATGCGAACCAATTTAGATCTTCCTTCCTACAACCTTTGCGATCAGGCGAAGCTCGTCCATCAGAATATTGAATTTGGCGGGCTTTAAGGCCTGCGGGCCGTCACAGACGGCTTTTTCGGGATCGTCGTGCACTTCGACCAAGAGCCCGTCGGCACCCACCGCGATCGCCGCACGCGATAACGGCGCCACATAGTCCCAAATGCCTGAGCAGTGCGATGGGTCAACAATGACCGGTAGGTGGCTCAGTTTTTTAATGACCGGGATTGCACTGATATCTAGTGTAAAGCGCGTTGAGTCCTCAAAAGTCCGGATCCCTCTTTCGCACAAAATACAATTGTGGTTGCCTTCCGAAATAACATATTCGGCGGACAAAAGAAAGTCCTTCACCGTACTGGCCATGCCGCGCTTGAGTAGCACCGGCTTCTTGGTCTTTCCTACCTCTTTTAAGAGCTCAAAATTTTGCATGTTTCTGGCGCCGATCTGAATAATATCCGCGTACTTCATAAATAAAGGAAGGTCCCGCGGGTCCATGATCTCAGTGACGATAGGAAGCCCCGCTTTTTTCTTGGCCTCATACAGAAACTTCATGCCTTTGTCCCGAAGGCCCTGAAACGAGTAAGGAGAGGTGCGTGGTTTAAACGCGCCCCCGCGCAAGACCTTGGCCCCGCCTTTTTTCACCAAGGCCGCGATCCGTAGGAGCCGCTCGCGGTTTTCGACCGTGCAAGGCCCGGCCATCACGATCACGGTCTCGCCTCCGATCTCAACTCCCGGAGCGATCTTGATAATGCTGTTTTCCTTCTTAAACTCGCGGGAAACAAACTTATAGGGCTTTTGGATCGGCATGACACTTTCCACGCCGGGAAACGCCTCAAACGGCTGGAGCCGCGCCTTGTCCTCCTCTCCGATCACGCCGATGATGGTCCGCTCGGCCCCCACGGACAGCATGGGCTTGAGGCCCAATTCTTTTATTTTACTGACAACATGATCGATTTCTTTTTTGGTCGCTTCTTTTTTTAAAACGATGATCATATAAAAACTCCTATTATTTTCGTGTTCAGAGGACAGAGGTCAGAAAACAGAAGACGGAAAAAAGATTCTCTGTCATCTGTTATCTGTCATCTGACTTCTGAGCACCTGTTTTAATGCCAGAATAAATCTCTTATTCTCCACCGGCTTACCGATTGTGACTCGAATAAATGTATTTAAACCCCACGCCGTCATCGGGCGGACAATGACACCTTTTTGAAGAAGTTTCTCATAAGCCGATCGGGCATCTTGGCGAAGATCCGCCAGAATAAAATTGGTGGCTGTTTCGACACAGCTCACTCCCAGTTTTTTTAATTCCCGGTACAAATATTTCCGGCCCGCGCGGACCATCCGAAGCGTCTTTTTAAGATGCGCGCTGTCATCGAGCGCAGCGAGCGCCGCCTCCTGCGCCACCAAATTCACATTGAACGGTTCTCTTACTTTGTTCAAGCTCCGAGCAAGCTCTGGTACCATCACGCCATAGCCGACCCGAAGTCCGCTCAAGCCATAGGCCTTTGAGAAAGTCCTTGTCACGATTAAATTTTCGAACGCCTTAAGAAGCCTTAAGGAATCCGGGTACCCCGGGCTGTTTTTGGCAAATTCATAATAGGCCTCATCCAGCACGACAACGACATGCTTGGGCACGGCTTTGAGAAAGCGCAAAAGTTCGGAGGACTTCACATAAGTCCCGACCGGATTATCGGGATTCGCGATAAAAATTAGCTTCGTCTTGGAATGAATCCGGCGCCTCATCCCCTCAAGATCATAACGAAAAGATTTCATCGGCACTTTCACGACCGATCCGTCTTCGGCTTGGGCAGCGATTTCATAAATGAGAAACGTGGGGTCCGCGATAATCACCTCATCCCCGTGGCCTATCAACGCGCGCACGGCAAAGACGAGGATCTCATCCGACCCGTTTCCAAAAATAAGCCAGTCGCTCGGAACCTTCAAAACGTTCGCGAGCTTTTTCCTCAGATAAAAACATCCGCCATCGGGATAACGATGAATGCGGCGAAGCGCCTTTTTGACGGCCGCGACCGCTTTGGGCGATGGCCCAAGCGCGTTCTCATTGGACGCCATCTTGATGGCATTCTTAATCCCATACTCCCTTTCAAGCTCTTCCAAGGGCTTGCCGGGTTCGTAATTCTTGACGAATTTAAGATTTTCTTTGATCGAACTGAAAAACCGCATCTTAAAGATCTGCTTTGGGGTAGGAGCCGAGAATTTTAAACAGCGTGCAATGTTTCTCGAGGTTCTTCAGCGCCTGCTCGATGCGGGGTTCCTTCGCGTGTCCCTCGAAGTCCACGAAAAAGAAATAGCTCCACACCTTCTTCTTGGAAGGCCGTGATTCGATTTTGGTCATATTGATACCGGCTTTCTGAAAATGCACCAAAATATCGTGAAGCGCCCCCACCCTATCCTGGACCGCGAACACGATCGAGGTCCGGTCATTGCCGGTTGGCTGGCAACCCTCGCGCGCGATGACGATAAAGCGTGTCGTGTTATTCGCGGTGTCTTCGATCGAGGGTGCAAGCACTTTCAGACGGTATTCCTTGGCTGCCAGAAGACTCGCCACACAGGCAATTTCATTCTTGAACTGGGGGTGATCCGCAACGTACCGCGCCGCCTCGGCCGTACTAGAGGCCGCGATGATCCTCGCGCCCGGAACATTCGACTCAAGCCATAAACGGCATTGCGCCAGCGCCTGAGGGATCGAGTAAACCTGATTGATCTTTTTGATAGAAGAGGCGTTGGACAAAAGGTGATGATGGATCTGCAAATAAAGTTCCGCGCATATTTTGAGGCCGGAGTCAATGAACATGTCGAGCGTATAGTTGACGGCCCCTTCCGTGGAATTTTCCACCGGGATGACTCCGTAGTCGCTTCGGCTTCTATCCACCTCCGCAAAAACGTCTGAAATATTCAAACAAGGAAAATAACTGACGGATTTTCCGAATTTTTTCAAGGCGGCTTGGTGCGTGAACGTGGACTCTGGGCCAAGATACGCGATCCTCACCTCTTTCTCGAGACTGATGGAGCTGGACATGATCTCGCTATAGATCGCGTCGATCGCCGAATCCGTCATCGGCCCTTGGTTCATTCCTCTTAGCCGCTCCAGGATTTCCTTTTCTCGTTCAGGGGAATAAACGCCCTGACCTTTCTTGACCTTGATTTTCCCGATTTTCTGGGACGCCTTGGCCCGCTCGTTCAAAAGCTCCAGGATCTTCTGATCAATTTTATCCACTGTTTTTCTTACCTTATCTACGCTCATTTGTTCTTACCTTCTCCATGTTCTCTGACTTCTGTCATCTGTTCTCTGACATCTTTCATCTCCGGCGGGAGAAGGTTTTCCGCGATGTCTTCCGGTTTGAATTCCGTCAATGACGGAAGCTCCTTGATCGAATTCATTCCAAAATGTTCCAAAAAATCCTTCGTCGTGCCATAAAGCATGGGCCGCCCCGGTACCTCTTTGCGGCCGACGATCCGTATTAGGCCTTTTTCCAGAAGCGTTTTGATCGCGCCATCCACATTGACGCCACGGATGAACTCGATATCGGCCCGCGTGACGAGCTGGCGATACGCGATCACCGACAAAGTCTCAAGAGCGGCCTGCGACAAGCGTTTCCTCTCACGCGCCTGAAAAAATCTTTTCAAGTAAGAAGAAAACCGCGGGTCTGACACGAGTTGAAAGCCGCCGGCGATCTCAAAAAGCTTGAACCCGCGACGGTCTTCGACATACTCGTCCCTCAAGGTTTCAAGCACCCGGCGGATCTCCTGGACCGTCACCGACTCCTCTCCGCCAGAGGCGCCCGCCTGCCGGCCGGGCAGGGATCCGCCTTCTCCGCCGGAGGACGGATCCGCCGGCTTCGTGGCGGAGGCAGAAAACGCCCCCTGGATCTGCTCGAGTGAAAGCGGTTTTTCGCTCGCGAATAGAAGCGCTTCGATCGCGTGCTTTACATCTTCGTTTCCCATTTTTTCGCCTCCATGCTTTTAGGGGCCCGTACGTTCCTCGAAATTTCAATCTCTCCGAAATGGCCCAATTGCCTGATCAAAACTTCTTTTAAGCGGATCAGCTCCAAAATGGCCAGAAAAATCGTAATCACCTCAAGTTTGTTCTTGGCGGCTTTAAAAAGCCCACTAAAATGAATCGTGGGTTCTTTGATCAGTCGGTGAAATATTTCGTGCACCTTTTCGGCCACCGTAAATTCGTCCTTGACGATCTGGTGAAAGCTCTCCTTCGGCAGATCTTTCAGAATTTTGGAAAACGCGGAAATGAGATCAAAGAGTGATACCTCCACGAACGGGCTGTCGCCGCCGTCAATCTCCGGCGTCACGCCGAACCTTGAAAATAGGCCGCTCCTTTGCGCCTCGAAATCACGAAGCCGCCCCGCCGCTTCTTTGAATGATTTATATTCCAAAAGGCGCCGCACGAGCTCTGCCCTCGGATCTCCCTCCTCTGTCTCCACGGATTCGGGGTCCGGCGGCAGGAGCATTTTGGACTTGATCTGCATCAGCGTCGCGGCCATCACAAGAAACTCCCCAGCCACTTCCAGGTCCAGAAGCTCCATCAGATTCAGATACTCCAGGTACTGTTCGGTGATCTTCGTGATCGGAATATCGTGAATATTCAGCTCTTCTTTCTTGATCAAATACAAGAGAAGATCCAGCGGACCCTCAAAAATTTCGAGCTGCACTTTATAAGTCACTTTAAACTCACCAATTTTTTGACCTCTTCAAGCGTCGTCCGGGCGATGGCGCTGGCTTTTTGATAACCCTCTTCCAACACCTTGCGGATAGTCGCGGCGTCTTTTTCGATCTCACGCCGGCGTTTTTGCATCGGGCCAAGCTTCGCGATCAAAATATCCGCGAACGTTGATTTGCAATCGGTGCATCCTTTTCGGGCACCGGTGCACCAAGCGTAGACGTCCTTGACTGTTTTCTGATCCGAAAAGATCTGATAATACGAATAAACATTGCAAATGTCCGGGTGCCCGGGATCCGTCGTTTTAATCCTCGCGGGGTCCGTGATCATGGACAGCACCTTCTTTCGGATCATGGCTTCGGAATCCGATAGATTGATCGCGTTCCCGTAGCTTTTGGACATCTTGCGCCGATCCGTCCCGAGAATTCTGGCTTCCTTGGTTAAGATCGCTTCGGGCTCCGGAAAAATATCTTTTTTATAAAAATGCTTAAAACGCCTGACGATCTCCCGCGTCAACTCCAGGTGCGCCAACTGATCTTCGCCGACCGGCACATGGCTCGCTTTATAAAGCAAAATGTCGGCGGCCTGAAGCAGCGGATATCCCAAAAAACCATAGGTCGTCAGATCCCGGCCCTGGATCTCCCTCAACTGTTCTTTATACGTGGGATTTCTTTCAAGCCACCCGAGCGGCGTTAACATCCCCAAAATCAACGCCAGCTCCGAGTGCTCCGCGACCTGGGACTGGACAAAGATTACGCTTTTTTTCGGATCAACCCCGCAGGCCAGCCAATCAATGACCATCTCAACGGAATTCTTCTGAAGGTCAGTGGGGTTCTCATACTCTCCCATGAGCGCGTGAAGATCGGCGACCATAAAAAAGCATTCGTGTTCCTCCTGGAGCTTGATCCAATTCTCAAGCGCCCCCAGCCAATGGCCCAAGTGCAACGGCCCCGTCGGTCTCATTCCGGAGAGAACCCTATTGGTCATTCCAGTTTTCTGGCTTTCTTTTGGATTTCATACACCTCAATACGATCACCGGCCAAGAGCTCGTCAAAATTCGATACTCCGATGCCACACTCAAATCCTTCGAGGACCTCTTTGGCGTCATCCTTGAAACGCTTCAAACTTTCAACCTTGCCCTCGTGAATCTTCGCGCCGTTACGGATCACCCGGCAAGGAAAATTTCTCACGACCTTTCCTTTCTGCACCGCGCAACCCGCGATCGTGCCGACCTTTGAGACTTTGAAAATCTGGCGGACTTCCGCCATCCCCACGAAAACCTCTTTGAGCTCCGGCAATAAGAGGCCTTCCATCGCTTTCTCGATCGCAGTCTTCACTTCATAAATGATCTCATAGAACCGTACGTCTACTTGTTCTTTGTCGGCCAACTCTTTGGCCGTGCCGACAATGCCGACATGAAAACCGATCACCACCGCGTCCGAAGCCGCGGACAACATGACGTCGGACTCCGTGATATCGCCTATGCCGGAATGGATAATGTTGAGCCGCACATTTTTGGACTGTATTTTCCCTAAGGTAGCCCGCAGCGCCTCGACCGACCCCTGGACGTCTGACTTAAGGATCAGTTTAAGTTCTTCGACTTTTCCGGCCTTGATTTCTTCATACAGATGCTCGAGCGTAATGTGAGTCCCGGCCGCTTCGCCTTTTTGCCTTGAAACTTCTGCGTTCTTGTCTAGGATCTCTTTTGCGATGCGTTCATCTTTCACGACATAAAAGCGGTCTCCGGCTTTTGGAACTCCGGGCAACCCTAAAATTTCAACCGGCATCGAAGGCGGCGCTTCTTTGATCCGATGCCCGCGGTCATTGATCATGGCGCGAACTTTACAATAGTAAGCCCCTGCGATGACCACATCGCCGACGCGCAGCGTGCCATCCTGCACAAGCACGGTCGCCAAGACACCGCTTTCTTTCGAGAGCTCCGCTTCGACGACGACGCCCCGCGCCGATGCGGATGGATTCGCCTTGAGCTCCAAAAGCTCGGATTCCAGCACCAGCATCTCGAGAAGTTCGTCAATGCCGTTCCCTGTTTTCGCCGATACGCCGACCATGATTGTTTTCCCGCCCCAATCTTCGGGCGACAACCCATGTTCCATCAAAGATTTCTTTACGCGGTCAGGATTGGCCGAGGGGAGGTCCATCTTGTTGATCGCCACGATCATGGATACGCCCGCTGCTTTTGCGTGGTCAATCGCCTCAATGGTCTGAGGCATCACGCCGTCGTCCGCCGCGACGACAAGAACCACGACATCCGTCACCCTGGCTCCTCTGGCGCGCATGGCCGTGAACGCCTCATGACCCGGCGTATCCAAAAAGGTGACCGCGCCTTTGGGAAGAAATACTTCATACGCGCCGATATGCTGTGTGATCCCACCCGCTTCTTTGGCAGCCACCTTCGTATTGCGGATCGCGTCCAAAAGCGACGTCTTGCCATGGTCCACATGGCCCATAAAAGTCACAATGGGGGCGCGAGTCACCAGAAGTGATTTGTCCGCGACTTCCTGCCGCAGCTCCGGGGAGGATTCCTCAACGCTCTTTGGTTTCTCGAGCTCAAAACCCAGCTCCAACGCCACCTTGCTCGCCACTTCAAAGTTAACGGATTGGTTGATCGTCGCGAAAATATTCAACTTGATCAAACGCTGAATTAATTCGCTCGGATTGACAAAAAGTTTACCCGCAAACTCTTTCACCGTGATCGGCGCAGCCACCTCGATCTTCTTGATTCGTTTCGGCTCCGCGGTCACCGCAGTCTTGGCGCGAGCCGCTCGAATCGCAGATTCCTCGTCGGAAAATGTCTTTAGCGCCGCGGGTTTCGCGGTTTTCTTGGTCTGGACCGCCGGCTTGATCCTGGGCGCAGACGGCGCCGCGGACATTCGGAGAGACGACACGGCAGTTGAAGACGGCTGGCTGGCAGTAAAATGTTTCTTGGCCGCCGCCGTGCTTTGCGCGGTTTTCACCGCACCCCGCTGCAACAGGAGCTCTTTTTTTGCGCTCTCAATGGATGGTGTCTGAGTCTGAATTCTTGAGGGCTTTTTTAGGGACTCTTTGACCAATTTCACGCTGTCGGTTTCCAAAACGCTCATATGATTCTTGGCGGCGATTTTCAGTTTCTTGAGCCGATCGATAAGCTCCTTGGAAGTCAGCTTTAATTCTTTGGCCAATTCGTGTACGCGCACGCTCATGACGATTCTTCGCCGCCCTTCACGGCCTTGATGATTTTTTCAACCGTTTTCTTTCCGACGCCTTTGACGGCTAATAAATCATCTTCTGACGCCTTTTTTAAATCCTCAACCGTCTTGAAACCGGCCGCCGCAAGCGCCGCCGACGTCTTGGGTCCGATCCCTTCTATCGACTCCAATCCTTTGCCCGATGAAGAAGCAATTGGCGGAGCCATCGTGGACTCTAACTTTTCTTTCGCAATATCTTTTTTGGACCGGATGTCGATCGACCACCCGGTGAGCTTGGAGGCCAAGCGCACGTTCTGACCGTTTTTCCCGATCGCCAGAGACAGTTGATCGTCACCGACCACGACTTCCACTTTCTTCTCCTCCTGGCTCAGGATTTTCACCGAGGCCACTTCAGCAGGCGACAAAGCGGCCTGAATGAACTCTTCGATGTTGTCGTTCCAGCGAACAATGTCTATCTTTTCGCCCTGCAATTCCTTGACCACACTCTTGACTCTCGAACCCCGGATCCCCACACAGGCGCCAACGCAATCCACCTTGTCATTTTTAGACCATACGGCGATCTTGGTGCGGTCGCCCGGTTCGCGAGCAACCGACCGGATCTCAACCATTCCATCCGCCACCTCCGGAACCTCAAGCTCAAATAGGCATTTCACAAAGCCGGGATGATTTCGCGATAAAAGAATCTGAGGGCCTTTCGCTGTTTTATTTACCTCTAAAACGTAGGCCCGGATGCTGTCTCCTTGGCGATAACTGTCGCGCGGAGATATTTCCCTTTTCGGTAAAATTCCTTCCGTCTTACCCAAATCAACCAGAAGCGCCCCTTTTTCAAACCGGTACACGGTCCCGCTGACGATCGAGCCGCCTTTTTCTTGAAATTCATTGAAAATGACGTCCCGTTCGGCCTCACGGATTTTTTGGAAGATGACCTGCTTGGCGGTTTGAGCGGCGATGCGCCCAAAGGCATTGGAAACGATTTCTTTCCCGTCCGACATAATCCGGATGTTTCCGGTCTCGAGGTCAATCTTCACCTCGACCTCTTTATCTTTATCGTGGATCACCTTTTTGGCGGCGGACACAAGAGCCGCCTCGACCGATTCAATCAAGACCTTGCGGCTGATCCCCTTTTCCCTTTCAATATTTTCTAATACCGTCAATAATTCTGTACTCACCCCACCACCTCTTTTCGCAATTTTAATTGCGACGCGCTAACCGCGCGTCGAGGCGACGACACCAATGAACGATCGCGCCTAATAAACTTCTTATTTCTCTTCAACCCTCCGTCGCCTCTAAAAGAGGTGGTGGGGCTTCGCGTTAAATTTTAATCTCCCGCACCGCTTTGACAATGGAGTCGATGGACAGGTTCAGCGTCGAGCCGTCCTTCGCCAGCTGAATCTCCACTTGTTGATCCTTCGCAGATAAAATTTTTCCGACTTGCACTGTCGTCGCCCCCTCATCCGTTTTGAAAACGACCCGCACGATTTCGCCCGTTGCTCTTACAAAATCGTTTTGACTCTTAAGCGGGCGGTCGAGACCGGGGCTATTTACTTCCAAAAAATAAGGCCCTTCGATCAACGCGTCAAACAACCCGCTTAAGGCGTGATTGATGGCCGCGCATTCCTCCAGCGTGATCCCCCCGACCTTATCCGCAATGATCGTCACGACGCTGCGCCCCTTGGATCTGTGAAAGCTCATGTCAATCAGCTCGGCCCTCGAGCGTTCTAACTCTTTCCGGATATCTTCTTTTCTGTTTTCTATTTCAAGGGGCAACATATAAGTCCAAGATTCGTCCAAGTACTTTAATTTGAAGCACTTGGCGAACAATAAAAAAAGTGGGTCTTCACCCACTTTCACAGGGTACTACGGTTTTACGGCAGTTAAAATACCAGAATCAGGCTATTTTGTCAAGCGCGCCAAGGACAGCGGGGATAAGATTGGGAATCTCGACGAGCAGCACCTGTGAGGTTTTACGGATTTTAAGCTCAGCGTTATTGTCTTTGAGATTTTTCGGGCCTAAAATTACGCGTAGCGGAATCCCGATCAGGTCCGCGTCATTAAACTTAACTCCGGCGGATTCGGGACGGTCGTCCACTAAAATATCAACCTGTCTTTGCTTAAGGGCCGGAGAGTTTAAAAGAGTTTCGACGATCTCTTGGCTCTTGGCGTCTTTGGGGTCGAGCATGACCACAAGCAGTTGGAACGGGCTGATATTTTTAGGCCACACGACGCCTTTTTCATCCCCGTGCTGCTCAATCGCGGCCGCGAGAATTCGGTTAACGCCAATCCCATAACAACCCATGATCATCAGATTTTCTTTTCCTTTTTCATCCAGGACTCGAGCTTTCATCGGCGCCGAATACCGCCGATTGAGCTTGAAGATGTGGCCAAGCTCGATGGCCATCCGGATGTGGATCGTCTCTTTTCCGTCAGGCGTTTTATCGTCTTCCAACACTTGCCGGAAATCCCCCACAAGGGTCTTGCGTTTTGGATCCTCATGAAGGATATCCAATAGATTGACATCCACAAGATGAGTGGCATCTTCATTTGCCCCCACAACGAAATCTTTCATCAACAAGACGTCCGCGTCGATATAAAAAGGAACTTGTTTCAGACCTAACGGGCCGCTGAAGCCAAACGCAGAGCCCAATCGTTTTATCGCCTCGCGGCTGGCGAGGGCGGCACCGGGTATCAGCTTCTTTATTTTGTGCTCGCTGACTTCATGGTCCCCCCGCACGAGCACCGCAAACAGTTCCGCGCGCTTCGAGACCGTATCCACCGACTCATAGATCATGGTCTTTACCAGGTCTTGCGGATTTTTCTTAAGGAACGCCGCGACGCCCTCGACGCTCGCGTGGCCAGGCGTATGAACTTTTTTATAAAGCTTTTCTTTGCCTGATTTTGGCAACGCGGAATTTTTGAGCTGACGCTCGGCCATTTCGACACTCATGACAGGCCCCGAGTTTCCGTACTGCGCCATACGGTCTTCGCCGGCGTCAGAAAATAAAACAAACTCCTGCGAGCCGCTGCCCCCCATGGCGCCCGGATCGGCTTGGACGATATAAAAATCCAAACCACAACGCTTAAAAATTCTCTCATAGGCCTGTCTCATTTCCTGATAAGTTTTATCCAAACTCTCCTCGGAGAGGTGAAAACTGTACGCGTCTTTCATGATAAATTCACGGCTTCGAATAATTCCGGAGCGCGGGCGCATTTCATCGCGAAATTTCGTTTGGATCTGATACAGCGTCACCGGCAATTGCTTATAAGAATGAATTTCTCGACGGACAAGGTCCGTGATCACCTCTTCATGCGTGGGGCCCAGCACATTCTCCTTGCCGTGACGATCCTTAAAATGGATCAACTCCTCCCCAAGGATATCCAAGCGCCCCGACTCCCTCCAGAGCTCAGCCGGGTGAATCGCCGGTAAAAGAACCTCCATCGCGCCGGCGCGGTCCATCTCCTCGCGCACGATTTGGGCTGCCTTCTGAAGCGCTCTTAAACCCAGAGGCAGATAACTATAAGTGCCACTGGCAAGCTTTCGAATGAGCCCCGCGCGGAGCATCAAGCGGTGGCTTTTAATTTGAGCTTCTTGAGGTATTTCTTTTAGTGTCGGGATTAAATAATTTGACCAGCGCATGTGAAAATGATTGCGCAGATTTTAAAAATGATTACACAGATTGACCTCTAAATCCAACCGGTGTAATCGGCTTTTTAATCTGTGTAATCCATATTCTCCTTTTTATCGAATAAATATTTTACGTACATTTTCAATAATCGAATAACGGCTCATATCCTGCAAGATGACAAACGCCATTAAAATTAAAAGCAGCGTCAGCCCCCCTTGCGTCATCCGCTCCTTCACGGATTCTTTCAGCGGCGAACCCTTAATTTTCTCAATCAAGATAAATAATACATGCCCTCCGTCCAACACCGGAATAGGCAGAAGATTTAACACGAAGAGACTCACGCTCAAAGAACCCGTAAAATACAAAAGGTAGGCGATCCCCATGTTCGCGGCCGCCTTGGTCATAAAGAAAATCCCGATGGGGCCGGTCACCGAATCTTTGAAAGACAGGGCGCCCGAGATCATAAGCCCCAGCGAATAAAAAATCATCGTCGTCAACGTCCAAACGCGCTCCGCGCCAAGAGTGATGGCCTTCCAGAAACCGCTCTTCACGTATACGATTTCGCTTGAAGGGGCGATGCCGACAACGGGAACGACGGTTTTTTTTCCAAAAATATTCGGCAGCTCCTGTTTCTTGGGAGTCACCGAAATTTCGACGGACTTCCCATCTCTTTCCACAGTCAACAAGAGCTCTCGGTTGCTTTGATGCACCCTCTTTAAAACTTCTTCCCAGTAAAACACTTTCTGTCCGTCAATCGCGGTAATCCGGTCGCCTTCAAGGATGCCCGCTGCTTTTGCGGGAGACCCGTCCATCAATTTTCCGACTTTCGCCGTCATCATCGGCTGCCCGAC
>CAYJXB010000016.1:25316-25640 GCA_964374005.1 uncultured Planctomycetia bacterium | reverse complement strand
CTTCCGCCAACGGCACTCAAGTAGTGGCTCTCATGAATCTGATTGATAAGAAGGGTGATCTTGTTCAAAACGCTCAAAGTCAGGCGGATAAGTTCTTCTCCGTCACAAAGACTCTGACCATTACCGGCGCTAATGATTCGTTTATTGTTCTTACCATTGCCGAGGCGCTGGGCATCACCGCCGACAAGATTGTGCTTCGCGGACCTGTAGCCGGGGTGGATACAACCCGATCCTTTAATGCGTCAGGCAATCTTATTAACGCTATGGGCATGCATGACTTTAAGAACACAGCCAATGACACCTCAACCGTCCTTGCCATCGCCA
>CAYJXB010000016.1:5885-25216 GCA_964374005.1 uncultured Planctomycetia bacterium | reverse complement strand
CGACAGCCGACAAGATCTCACTTCGCGGCCTAACGGCCGGGTTCGACACGATCCGCTCCTTCAATGCAGCCGGCGTCTTTACCGGTGCGATGGCTATGCATGACTTTAAGAACACAGCCAATGACACCTCAACCGTCCTTGCCATCGCCAAAGCCCTTGGCACGACAGCCGACAAGATCTCACTTCGCGGCCTAACGGCCGGGTTCGACACGATCCGTTCCTTCAATTCTAAAGGTGAATTAGTCGGCGCACAAGTCATTGGTAGCTATGTATCGCTAACCGATCTTACCAAAGCCGTTCACGATGCTGCTCAGATGCTTGGTATTGATGATAGCCATGTGGCTATTCAAGCCACGATTGCCGAGATCACATTCCGTCCTGTCGGCGCGAAAGCCGATGTGACGCTAAAGGGCAACTTTACACTGAGCGGTGCCGACCTCCAGCAATTGATGCTTTCAGGCAGAACCGATAGCGGCAATCTGATCTTGGGCTCTTTGCTGAACGGTCAACTCACGGTTAGCGAATATAAACAAGGTGTCACTAATAAACTGACTGGCTTAGGCGGCATGCGCGAGAGCTACGTGCTCGTGCGAAGCACCGATGCCGCCGCCGAGAAGTTCCTTGAAATGGCCACGGAGATGACCTTCAGAACCGCCGGTGCCAAAGCCGACGTCACGATTCATGGCAACTTCACTCTTACGGGTTCTGATTTAAGCAGTCTGAGCCTCCAAGGCCGTACGGATTCCGGCAATCTCGTCATGGGCAGCCTGAGAAACGGCACGCTCTCCGTCAGCGAGTACAGAAAACTCGATACCGCGCGTAACATCCCAGGCCTTGGCGGCGCAAGACAAAGCTTTGAATTGGTCCGCAGCACCGACGCCGCTGCCGAGAAGTTCCTTGAGATGGCCACGGAGATTACTATCCGGCCAAGGCCGAGCTTGGATGATCTTTTAAACAAAAAATCGCCGTTTGAATCGTCTGATTGGTTATCTCCTGCAGGGGCATCTTCCGGTCAACCTAAAGAAAAAGTTCTGCGCGGCAACTTCACTTTATCCGGATCGGATTTGAAGAAATTAAACCTGCAAGGCCAAACAGAGGACGGCCATGTGATTACGGGCGCTTTTGTCAACAATGCGTTTGTTTCCACCGCCTTGTCACTATCCTATATGACTAAAAATGGAGTCAAGATCTCCGGATTGAATGTCGCTATTACCGATGAAAAGGGCGAATTCGTTTACGCGCAGGTCGTCAAACAAAAGGATGTCGAAGCTTTTGTCCAATCCGCTACCGTGGATCCTTCTAATCAGAACTCCGTCCAGCGATTTGCCGAAGACCTGATGTATTTCCTGACTAAAAGCGCGGCTTCTTTCACCCGGGAAGAGGTATTGGCATTGAAACCGGTCTTGACGATCGAGGGAACCGGGATTGTCAGGCTTAAACTCGAGGAAAAGGATTCCCAACTTCAGGTGCAGCAGCTTCAGTGGTTTAGCGAACAGCGGATATCCGAAACGGGCGAGAAAATACAAGGGGTGCTTTATATCCAACAGCCAGATGGTCGCTACACCGCCGTTGAAATAGCCGTCAAAGATCTGACGATGGATAGTGATTTGATAGGCGCTTTGAGAGTCAAGATAAGAGAGGCGGTTGTTCAGGGTAGGATCTCAGACTTGGAAGGCATGAGACGGGAGATTTACGACAACATGCCTTCGGCTGTGAGGGCTTTGCTCTCCGGAGACGCCAGCGCGCGGCGCGCGGAAGCTAAGGAGCAAATGCAAACGATTGACGAGCAAATCGCGCAACTCAAAGCGCGGACCTTCGACGGCCAGTTGAAGCTGGAAATAGAGGCTTCCATAGAACAAGGTTATCAAAAAGCGATGCAGGCGGTTCCTGAAAACCTTCCTGTGAATTATGAGATGGTGGATAAAGGTTTGAATGCCGGCGATCAATCTCAAGCCAACAGACTGCTCATGGATTTTGGAGTGACACGAGTCACGTATCACCTGAGATTGGGTTATACCGATTTCATTCATATTGATGATGCCTTGAAGGGCACCTCTATTTTGCATGGCACTGATTTTTACCTGGCCGCATACGATCAATTAACAAACGATTCTTTTGTTTATGATCTGCAAACTCGTCAGATTGTTTCCAGCTATACGTCTCAAACCAATGAACACAAGTTGTACAAAGATGGGTTCGTGGACTTAAGCCGCTCAGGGATGCAGGATTCGATCAAGAAGTGGGATTTTGAAGTAAAAGACGGCAAGACCATTCTGACGATTTCCAAACTTTCGATGGAAGCCGACTATTCGGCATTTATGATATTAATACCGGCCGTTTCGTACAACGAGCGAAAAGATACCTTGATGACGGTGACCTTTGAGGGTGCTTCCCAGTTTGAAATGAATTATCTGATCGGGTGGAAGTCTGTTGATAACGGACATGGATTAGTTGCCACCAACTATAACGGTCAAGTGACTTACAAGGTAGACGGCAATCCAATGGGATTCCATGCTGATACATTCCAGCTCAGCTCCAATGGCGCGTTGATCGGCCAGGATGTTGATGGAAATAGCTACGCGTTATTTATCAATAAAGACGGCAAAGGCGCCTCGGAATACCGTTTTGCCGAGGCCGGAAAAAATATCAATACCGAATATGAGTTCGCGTATCTATTGACCGGGACGAATGCCGGCAGGAATGTGACAAAAATAACGGATTCCGCCGTTTACCAGAATGGCTATTACATGGATAAAGCCTCATGGTTGGCAGGAGGAATGGTCAAAGTGGATCCCGCCACCCTTCAGGTCATCGGTACGGCTTATCAAGGCTGGTTGCAACATACGTTTGGAGATACTTGGTATACGTCTATTGGGGATGGACTGATTGGTTTGGCAAATACAGTAGGAAGTGTTTTAGGAGAAGTAGTTGGCATATTTTACAATCCTTGGTATCAGTCGAGCCATGAAGCACTTGGCGCTAGTATGGCAGATATGGCCCAAGGGTTTACCTATACTGGATCTATGGATACTTGGGGCGGTTGGATTGCTGGCACAGCTTCAAAGGCGACAGTGGTTACCACTTCATTGGTTGGCTTGCTGCATATCATTCCTGCCGTTGGCCATGGTTTAACATTAGATGCTTATAACATTATTTGGGATCACTCTGATTTCACACTGGGCGCTACTCGTGCGGCAGTTTCTGAAACGGTAGTTGGGTTTATTCACTTCGCCGGAGAAGTTGTGGGTTTTGTTTACAATCTCGGAGCAGGAATATCAAACCTTTCAGGGTTTTCGAATTGGGCCTTTAGAACCCAACTGACAGAAGTACGTGAAGGAGAACTTTCCGCGCTGATATCCGTTTTGGGCCAAGATTTGGTGAACAAAGGCGCCGGAGCCGTTTACAGGGATTATGGATTGGGCGGTCTATTGGCTTCATTCCTTATCGGTTCCTTGAGTTACGCATGGACCGCGATTTCTCCCGATAGACAAGAGCAGTTTGACACTTTTAGAAATCAACTGAATGATTTTGCTTTAAAGACGCCGGCGGCGGCCGGTTGGCAGACGATTGCGGGTTCTTTGGGCAATGCCATAGGGTTGGTTGCCGGTTTCGCTTTGTTCTTCAAGACCCTCAACGCGATTTCACCCAAGCTGATGATGGCGGTCCAAAGAAGCATTCACACCTTTGCCCAGGTCGCTTTTGGTCCCTATAGTCTATTCTTGAGAGCAACCGGCCTCGCGCGAGGATTCGGCGCCTTCAATGTAGAAATGACACTGCGAGAGGCCGGATTCTTCTCCAAGTTTGAATCCATTCCCGTGATCGGAAGACTTTTCGCGTGGAGAGCGGGAGTTCTGGATAGAAGCTTGGTGAGCATTTTCGAGCGCTATGAAGCTTTTGACAAAAATATGAAAGATGCCAAGACGATAGAGCCGTTTAATAAGGCCGTACAGAAGCTCACGGACGCTTTTAATGCCAGGAACGCGGCCGCCAGGACCGAGGCCCGATCGGAAATGCGGGCGGCTTTGAATAATATTGAATTGGGCCTGACCTATAAACCCGGCTTTATCATGAACAGTATCGGATACAGCTTAGAAGAGCGGCAAGCTCGCCGGACGGCGGCGGAAAATCTCACTCCAAGACAGGCGGAAATAGAATACATGCGCCTTAAAAACAGCATGACAGGCGGTGGAATCGAGGGTCAGGCAAGGTTAGACGCTTTGGGGAAGAGATTTAACTTTGAAAACATAGAGACAAACAACACCGGTCTTATCACCTCGGTCCAAGCGGTTAATAAAGTTGTTTATACCGCCCCCTCCGCGGAAGGAGCGGCGATGAGGCCGATTTCTTCCGAACAGCGGCCTACGAACAGCGCGATGTCGGAAGAGCACCGCGCTGGCAGAATAGCCAGGACTAAAGCCATTGATGAGGGTAGAAGAGTCAATCCCGCGTTCAGCGCTGATGAGGCGTTTGAAATAGGCCGTGCCGCGCTGAGTCCGGTGGAATACGACGCTTATCTTCGCTACGAAGCGGCCAGAGCCGCGGATGCCGCGGCTGTTCCGTCGCCCGATGTATTGGCAGAAGCACAAGCCGCCGCTCAGGCCGCCAGGCCCGCCACCTCCAGACCCGTTATATCTTTAAATCCGTTGGTTTATCTTGCGGCCTCCGTCGGCAGTCGCTATCAGCAGATTGAATCTAAAGTGAAGCAAGCGGCGGATGGCGTTGCTTCCTTCCTGAATCGTGCCAAGGAAAATATCGGCAAAAGCATGGCCGCGCGCGAGCAGGCTTTTGAGCTTCAATTGTCCCGCGGCCGGGCGGAAGTCATACGCTTTGAAGTCGATAGCGTCAATATTGAAAATTCGACAATCGCCAGATCTCGTTATAACGACATGGTGAAGCGTTATGGAGCCGATCATCTTGAAAAATTGCAAGAAGCATTAAAAACAAAGAGCATCGACGAAGTGATGGCCTCGGACTTAGCGACTGTAGATCGTGTCTATGAAGGATTTGATCTCGTCAAAAGATCCGTGGCCCAGTTTGCCAGGGAAACTTTGGGCTTCGCGGCCGAACGCGTCGCGAATTCCCCGATAGGCCGCTCTACGACAAGAAACATCGTGGAGGGCACACAGGCATTTACGGGCCGCCGCACTACAGCTGCCTACGAAAGAGTTTCTGTCAGAGAACAGGATCTGAATCTAATCAAACAATTATCTTCAAGATATGATTTTGCAAGAAGCGACAACGGCCGCATGACTATTGCTGAAAGGTCGTCGGTTGTGGATGCCCAGTTTAAGGAATTTAACATTAATCCGAAAACCGCGGCCAAAATTCAAAACATCGCTTCTGAAAACGGGTTAAATACTGAAGCGACGAAGGGATTATTCAAAGCATACAATGAACTCACAAGTGGTGACCGCCGGGCGGATACAGCTTTGCAAACCATACAGCGGAGTGTCGTTGAAAATGCTGGGGGAAATTGGGATTCATTTGCTAGGCAGAATTATGGTTTTGAATATACCGCGCCCTTGAATCGTAAGGCTTACCAAATGATGGAAAAAGTTATCCAGCTTTCTGGAAATAGAGATTTGGTAAGGGCCTATGATGCCAGTTCTGCCAAACAAATGGCAAAAGTGTATTCGAGACTTTCGGAAGGCGAAAGAATTTTCTTAAATGCGGTCAGATTTAAAGAAAGCGCTCCTGGCTATTTCCTTATGGTTAAACAATTAGCCGGAATTCGTGCACTCCGAAATTACCATATTGAAGCCGGCACTGGTTCCGGCAAAACCAATGCCATCTTAGGTAGGGCCGCAGAAGACATTAATCAGATGAATTTTGGCAAACAAAATCTAGATAAGGGTGCGGTCATCTACGAGGTTCCCAATCAACAAGGAGTTGAACAGATTATTGGCACTAGCGCTTCCGCTATTCGCGGCAAAGCTTTCGTTGAGGCCGCAAGTTATGGGAAAGCGCAATTAGTGGACGGTCGGCCGATTTTGAAAATGGTGGAAGAGGGTCGTATCCAAGACGCCATTGCCGAACTTAATAAAACCAATATCATCGTTATTGATAAAGACACTGCCGGATTCATTAGGGCCAGAAGTCCGGAAGTGATGAAGCGGCTTGAACACACCATTCGTTATGTTGACGAAGGGGATGCGAGTTTGCTGAGGGCACGCGCCCATGTCATGGGTTCGGAGGGCACGGAAACGATAGGCACTCAAGAATACTTTAGAATGAACCAGCGTACGGATGATTTGGCCCAACAATTTATTCAAGAAGGCCGCATCCGCGTTGAAACAGATTTCCATAAGTTTTTGGATGAGTTGCACTCCAGCAAGGCCGTGGTTTTTCATGATTTGGCCAAGTACGAAGTGATAGTGAATGAAGCAACGACCAAATTATTCACCGAGGACCCGGTCCTCCGCAACGGCGTCGTATCCAGTGAAGGTATCCGTTATGACGGAGCTACCAATGCCGAAATTAAGTCCGCTCTGGAAGCCCATCTGGCGCCACGGGAAGCTTTGGAACATCTTAGGGACGTTGTTCTCAATGAGACCAAAACGGGTTATGTAGCTCACGGCAGAGGCAGTATTCTTGGTAATGAAGTACCCGGCGACGCGCAATTTTTACTCTCATTGAACCGCGCCAGACGCAACGCGGGCTTAGAGTTTGTTGAATTTGACAATAAGATCGGCGTGTTAGACACCCATGGCGGCGTGCCCCGCGTAGCCGGATATAGAATCGCGGGAAATAATGCGCGCGTCCGGCTGATCAGTGCTACGACAGGTGAGGTTGCCAATTTAGCGGAGGCCTATACCGGCGCCAAAGTTTATGACATTGAGACCGGCAGGCTGCTTGGAGGGAAAGATGGCGGCCAATCCGTGCATGACATCATGAACCGGTACGACGCGGCGGAAATTTTTGTGGGAAGCAAAGCTGAGATCCAAACACAACATTTGGCGGACCTCTCACGCGTCAACCACGGCGAATATGAACAGGCCGTTCATGGCGCTTCCAATCTGGCCATTTATGACGAATACAACAGCGCCTTGCGTGAAAAAGCAAATGAGCTATTGATAAGAGAAGGGTTGGGCTCGACGATTCGAGAAGTCGTGGGTTCAAAGACAAGCGACGCCGCGAAAATCGAAGAGGTGGTAACGAGCGTGCAAGAAGGACCGAAGAATATATTGGCAGACTTGGCCGGCGCGCGAGGAAACGACTACCAGGCGGACTTGAACATATTTATAGCGAACCAACGCCTTACAAGCGGTGAGCTGGGACAGGCGCTTGGCCGCGGCGGAAGAACGAAGGCGCTGGAAGGAGGCACCTTCGACGCTTTCCGCAAGATCTACGTTGAAAGAGAATACCTCGAGGCTCAGTTCAAAGATTTTGAACAAAAGAGGCAGTTTGTGCTTGATTTTGTCAACAATCATCCGCGCATTTCAGAAAACACGAAAGCACTTTTTGAAAAAGTATCCAAGATGACTGTTGAACAAACATTAAGCGGGGAAGCGAATGGGGGCTTAAATTCAGTTGAATTATTAAAATTCCGTTCAGAATACAACTTAATCAGAGACAGGTCTGAATCGGCACTGGGCAGCGCTTCGGAACTTTTAAGCTATACCTCTTTGAACGAGCCCATTCGGCAGGCATCGGCGTATGCTTTGGAGCATAAACTGTCAAACCAATACGACCGTTTGACTGCCCTTGAGAAAGAACTGTGGAGACACGGCAGGCCCAGCGAGGCGGAGGTGTTTATTTCCAACGAACCGTTATCCGCCTCGGAAGTCGCTCAACGGACTTTTGATCACACCCTCCAGCGCGCCAGCCAGTTCTATCAACGCTTCTTGAGCGGAGAAGCCGCCAAAGGCTGGGATCCTAAGATAATGGAGATACTCAAGAATAAGTTTGCAGAAACTCAAAAAATGTCGGGCCAAAAAGTCGCCGATATTAATATTTCGGACATCGGCGGCCAGCCTGTTTCCATCGCGACGGCCCGTACTTTGGAACACGCGGCCGAGGTAGTCAAGAAACTGACGGAAGATTTTGCGCCCTCCAATAGAACCAGCAAAGCGGTTGAAAAAGAATTGGTTTCCGCCATCACCGAGAAGCGCGAAGCCATGAAAACGTTTGAAAAGCGATTTAACGAGGCAAGAACGTCGGCCGCCAAAGTTGACCTTCTATTCAGGGAGGCTTTGCCATTGGTGCAGGGCCTCTATTTAATCGGCGCCGCTTATAACGACGAAAGAAATCGCCTTGTGGAATTTGCCAAACAAATTGATGCGGATTTTGGCAAAAACATGCAAGCCATCGCCAATGGGTTTGGTTCCATGAATAGCAAGATTGATAAGGAATTGAATCCCTCGGTAGTCGCCATGAATGATTATCTGTTTACCCATGGCTATGGCAATTATATTTCCATAAGAAAATCAGAAGACCATCTTCTCATTTCCACCTATGCGGTCAGCGACATCATTTCCGAATCCCTGCCCACTTCGTCCGGAGAGGAAACGCGCGTGGCCGGATTAAACCTTAGACGAATTGACGGCTTGTCGAAAGAGTACGAAGCTCCGCTTGACGCTGCTCAAAGCCTTGGCAATTTTAAATATGTGCTTTTATTTGAGAGCAAAACCAGACAAATTGTTGAAGAACAATACTATCCGGTGGCTTCGGGTCAAAAAGAAAATAGGCTGAATGTCTTAAAGGCGGATCTGAATGCGTTGGTAGATAACACAGGTTCGGCTAAATATTTAAGCTTCACGGACAAAGGATTTTTGGCGTATAACCACAAACTTCATGAAGCCGAGTTTGGGGAAGAAGGCGCTGAGCGGTTGGGGTATGCGGTAAGTCAGGCTAATTTAATCCTCCAACGGGCGTTTGACATGAAGACGCTTAATCCCCAAGATGCCCGCGGCATTCGGGAGCTGGCCTTTAAGTCGTTTGATGACCAAATTGAGAACGCGGCGACTCAAAGAAAAGTGTTTGAAGCGGAATTGGGTGTCCATCCCAGTCTCGATGACGTTACGAGAGTCATGGGAAGAATGCTTTTGTCCCATGAATTCACCCATGAATTTCATCATCTGACCATCGGAGACGAATACAACCGCACTCCCGGCTCGGAGAAAGAATTCATCGCGCATCTGGGGCCAATTGCCAAGGGTCACAATGGATTAACCGTTCTTGTGCAATTGCAAGATTACCTGGCGAATGCTCCCGACACCGACGATTGGAAGAGCAGCTATAAGGAACCGGCGATTGAAATCTTTAACGGTTTTGCCCGTTTGGCCGGCATCTCTCTTACAATTCCGCCTTTGGAAAAATTTAATCAGGATAAGGAACGCAATCTTAAAAATCTCAATCAACTGGTTGATAAGCTGACCAAGCTTGAGCCGGATCAATTGAAAGCGTATGCGACGGAGCTTCTGGCTGATAAGGGTATTCAATTTGGAAAAACTCAAACCCGTTTTGGAAGATCCGTCAGAGAAGAGCTCAAGCGATACTACTCGCCTTCGCCTAATGAACACGTGGCGTTGTATAAATTTTCCGGAAGTGATACTTCTTCGAATATTTTCCTTGCAACGTTCAGAAGCGTGGAAGGCATGCACGACGCCCTAGGCAGGATACAGCAACATTTTGAATCCGATCCGACGATGAAAACACCAGCCGGGCAAGAGGCAAAACGCGCCACGGGTCATGACTATCGGGCCAGCGACTTGGCTGCTTATTTCTCGACACAGCCTTTGAATGATTCAGAAAAAGAGTTCAAAGAGTTCCTTGTTAAAAACCGTGTCATTGAAATAGATTCTAAGGGAAGATATGCGGGAAGACCGGATGTCGCTGTTCTGGCCTTGTCCCATGAAACACTTGTCCAGAATCCGCAGCTTTTTGAAGAGACGGTGGAGCACGAAGTTTTGGGCCATGGCATTCACTTTACGGATGGCCGGCGTGATATTGCACTCCGAAGGATTTGGAACGGTTTGACTTCACGGCAACAAGAGGCTTTCGCTCAGATTCTGGGCCTGATCGGTTATAACACGAAAGACCAGCAGCTTGTTTTGACTGAATTTGGCGCCTACATGAGAGATTCGAAAACGCTGATTACGGATCTATCCAACGCGGTCGGTTCGGACCAAGCGAAGCAGGTCCTGGCGCAGAAATTGTTTGCGCAGTTAGCCCCTAAAGGGGAGTCCGTCCAGAAACTATTACAGACATTGGAAGGTTCGCTGCGAGCTCTGGATCCGCCTTTGATGGAACTGGGCCGTTTGGTGCGGGTAGATTCAACCACCAGAGTCGAAAGACCTGTCAGCGCCTATCAAGATAGGATCAACGATCTTTACAATAAAACGTTCTACTCCAAGAGATACACCGCGCTTAGGGCAAAATTGGATTTGTTGGGTTTTTCAACGAGCAGCCTAATCGAAGCCGGAAAAATCCGAATGATGGAAACCTTCAGAAAACAAAATATTGCGGATCCTCAAAAGTTGCTGGATCAGGTGGAAGCTAATCTGAACACTTTGGAGCAGATGATCGATTATGCGAAGCTTTTACCAACGGCGGGTGAAAACCCTTCAATTGCAAACGTGGTGCAGGCAGTTCACGACGACCGCCAAGATCAATATCGGCGTTTTGAAAAAATGGGACTTGGATTGTTGCCAATCCAGTTCACAGGTCCGAGACAGCATACCCTAGTCATCCCCGATAAAGTTTTTACCGCTGTCCACGACCATCAAGACCGCGGCGAAGTTCATGACCTCGGAAAAGAAAATATACCCGGCTTGAACCTGGAAACGTTGAACATTTCGCTTATCCGGGAATCGGAATTGTCCGATCCGGACAAGTTCTACGAGCTTCTTTATCATGAGACGGGTCACGCGAACACCGTTGGTTTTGATGACGGCAGGCGGGATGAAGGCATCAATCAGACGGCAACTTTGAGGGCTTTGGAAGCAAGAGGGATTGTATCCGGTCGAAAGATGTATCAGTCGGAAGTGGATTATGTGAAAAAAGATCTCGAGCCCAAGCTTGGATGGGATAGAGTGCAGTTGGCCCATTATCTAGGCGACGCATCCTTACTGGAAATCCAAGGAACTGGTTCCGTAGCCGTAGAAACAGCTAAACTGACAGAATCCGTGAACGGCAAATTGGCTTCCACGCTGAGAAAAGACGGAGAGTTGGGCTTATTGCCAAAACAAGCCGCCAATGAGCTGGCGACCCTGTTGGAAAAAGGCCGTTTGTCCGCCGATCAGGTTCGAAGCATTAGGAATATTTTCGATGCTTTGCGCGGTGTCCCCGGTTCAGATTATGACAACATCCCTCTGGATGCAAAGGTGATGGAGCAATTTATCCAAGACAATAACCTGGATCACCTCATTGCCGTCAAAGACCTCAAGAATTTTAGGGATGCTTCACCTCTGTTAGCCAATCAAGCTCCATCTATAGCGCCGCAAGAGTCTACAAAAGCGGTACCTACAGCTATAAAAGAAGAAAGGGAAGAACAATGGACGCCTTCCGAGAGTGGTAAGGTTGACCGTGCCCTTGCCGACCAGTATATTTCGCTTAAGATTGAGGATCACGGCGCCTTGTACGATAACAACATGCGTTCTTATAAGACCGCGATCGAGGATTATAACAAAGCGGTGAATAAATCCGGGCCGGATACTAATCGGATAATGACCAACGCGTTGACTGTAGCTAACGAATCTCTCACAAAGGCGATAGAGAACCTTAAAGCTATTCACGCATTGAATCCGAACGCGATGAAATTCAAAGGCCAGGATAAATCGGGTCAGGAAATTCAAATGACTCTGGAACAGAGAATCACCGAATTGGGGAGCATGAAGTCCGACGTTGAATCAGGATTGCAGAATCTTAAGCAGATCGATATTCACCTCCAATCCTATCAGGGTCACATGCAGTCTTTCCAAAATGCCGTCAGCGATTATACCCAAGCAGCTAATGAAACAACTCTTGATCTTGAAAGAATGCGCGCCTCTTTAACCAAGGCCAATGAGTTCCTTGCCCAAGCGATCGCGGATCTTAAAACCATCCGTGCGATTAGTCCCGAAGCCATAAGCTTCAAAGGCCCGGATAAGTCGGGCCAAGAAATCCAAATGACGCTTATCCAAAAGATCACTGAATTGGAGAACATGCAGGCCAGTATTGGAGCACAGTTAAAAACTTTGTCCGGCGCGCGGCTGTCTGAGAAACAAGACTATTTGACGCGTCTCAATGACCAAGCCAGACAAAACCCTGAGCTTTCCGAGCAGGATATTTCGCAGAATCAAGAAAAGATCGCGCTTATCGGTGATGTCGCAAGATCGCAAGCGGAACCGTTGGGAGATCCCGCGCGCGGAGTCTTGGCTCATGGCGTTGGTTCCGCCGGGGCCGTTAGGATGGTCTCCATTATTCTGGATGGGAAAATAGCGGCGCTCTCGGTAGAGGAGCTCGCCGCCAGGGGATTTGACACGCCGGAAGCGGTGTCCCCGGCCGTGTATCTGGCCGCGCTCAAAGCGGATAATCTGGAATATGGGCCTGATTATGTGATCGTCTCGGGCGCGTTGTGGTCCCAGATGGCCCCAGACCACACCTTGCCCGAAATCGCGTTAAAGGATGTCAGATTTTATCTGGTTTCCAATGACGCGAAGAAGGCGTTTATCGAGACGGCGGTTCGAGAGGCCGTGAACGCCGGGCTCCTCAGCGACAGCGATGCCCAGGCCCAGTTGGCCAAGGTGGTTTCATTGGAAGAACTCGCCGGCGGGCGGCTAGCGACACCAGAGCAAATTTTGGCCGCCATTTCAGAGGGACAAATAAAGCTGATTGGCAGCGGAGAATATATGAATGTTTATAGCAATGGCGCTGTTGTTTATAAGGTTCTAAAGAGCGCGAAAAAAGATTGGTTTAGCGGGATGAAAAAAGAGATCCAAGCAATGCAGGATGCCGCCCAGGTTCTTGGCTATGAAGTGATTGAGATTGAAGGCGAGCGCTACGTGAAAATACCCGGTTTATTGCCGATCCGGTATATGTTTGACTCGCTGGATCGGCTTGTCATCGTGCAACCGGAAACACAAACGCTCAATAGTCTGATTAAACAAGGGGCCTCCGATGATGAAATTCGCGCGTTGGAGGAAAAGCTGAACGAGGGGATACAGAAGCTTTATGAAACCGTGTTTACGCGGAATTTGATCCGAATTTCCGATTCTCATAAGGATAATTTTGGCGTCAGGAACGGAGAGGTCGAGCTTTTGGACAATAACCTGATGAGGATTGACAATCCAATCAGAACGCACATTCTGATAAACGAGGCACGAAATTTGCTGGGCGGCGAGCCGAGGGAACCAGAACCATTTTTAGCGAAACAAGACAGACGCCCTGTCCCAAGAGTTAGCCCGAGTTCGAAAGACAATTCAGGCGCGCGGCCGGCGGAGGCGACTACTCAAATCACTCCGGAACAATCGTCCAATGCCAAACTTGCCTCCTCGCTCAGACGCGATGGGGAACTGGGGTTATTGCCCAAACAGGCGGCTGAGGAACTCGCGGACTTGGTAGAAAACGGACACTTACCCGAAAACCAGGTTCGCAGCATTACCCGTATTTTCGACGCCATACGGAATATCACAGGATCGAGTTATAGCGGAGTCACTCTCGATCCGAAGCTCATCAAGCAGTTTATCTTGGCATATAATCTTGGCCATCAGATCCCCGAGCAAGACTTGCGGAATTTTGAGGCGGCCTCTCCGATCCTGGCCAAGAGACATAGTTATTTGAAATCTGTTCCTTCCGGCGCGCCTGCCCCGTCCCTGCCTGACGGCAGGCAGGCGGCAGGCGGGCGGCTGGCGGAGCGCAGGCCGCCACTTTTACAGAGTTACACAAACAAGTTTAAGCCAAGCGGAAGGGGGCAGTTGGAGTCGTTGCATCAGAAATTCGGTGGTTATGTTGACTCACAAACAGAAGTGACTGTGGAGTATTTGGTTCGGAGTGGGACGCAATCTGAACGAAGAAGAATCGATGGTAGGGTAACCCAGGCAAACGCGTTCGGATTCGTGACAGTCGGCGGAGTCAAAATTCCTTATCACAACATAACAGGTGTTCGGGAGACAAAACGACAGATTCGGATGCCGGAAATCACCATACTTCCTTCCGCCACTTCGACTCCAACGGTTTCTAAACCAGCTCCGATTGTTCCTATCGCGGATCCTCAAGAAACCATCGATTTGCTTGGCGGAACCGATTCCGCTTTTTCGGCGCATCTATCCGTCAGTAAGAAGGGCTACCATACATTTAAAACGGACCCTCTGGCGGAATCTTTGCATTCTAGTATTGATTTTGAGTTCGGGAAACTAACGACAGCGATGCAGCGATTGGCGGAATCAGGGATGCTTCGGAGTCCGTATAAATACAAAACGATCATTCAAGCTTTTGAGTTCGAGAACGTCAAAAAGGATCGAGCGGTTGCCATCCACATATCAACAGGATATGTCGACTACAGTGGCAGAGCGGCCAGAGCCTTATTCAATTTTTATCTCACTAAGAATCAGTATGATCGTCTTAAACAAATTCTCAGTCAAACCCCACGCCTCTTGGAAGAAGCGATTAAGAAGCGCTCTGAAGAGTTGGGTATCAAGGACGATCGCTTTAACGTCTCCGAACTTTTTGAAGATCCGCTGTTGATTGGCATCGGTCCAGACGGTAAGGCGGGAATCGGGAGTGCCAATATTCAGTTAGACGCCGTTTTGTCGTCGGACCGAGAAGCCGAAAGTTCGCGCCTTAAAGTCATTGAGGATTACCGACAATCACTACCTTCCGGCGCGCGGCTGGCCGAAAAGGTTGCCGGGCTTACTTTACCCACTCTGGAGCCGATGACTATTGATAAAACGATCAACCAGCTCCCGCTCGCCGGTGCGCAGTTGGTGGCGGGAACGGCGATGACACCGGCCACGCTAAATCAGGCGGTGCTGGCTGAGGCCTTGAGGAACAGCTTCAATCAGCTGCCGCCTCAAGCGGTCGAGGCCGTTTTGTCGGGTTCCACTACGCTGCCTGACTATATGGAGGTCGTGCTAAAGGCCAATGGCGTGAAGGATGAGAGCGTTCTTGCTGAGATCCGCACTGCGGCGGCATTGATCGAACAGAAGCTGGAAACCTTAAATATTGAAGACCTCGTTATCCGTGGGCAGTATTTTGACGCGATCGACGTTGAAAAACTCCTCGCCGATGTCAAGATCTCCGACCAGGCATTTCGATCCATCTTGATAGCCGTCGCCAACGACTACGCCTTTATCTCCGGCCTAAAACGTCTTATCGCATCCACCGGTGCCTCAAAAGGGTCCATGTTCCTGCACGCGGATCTCTTGGTGGTGGACGGCCGGTTGAATCAAGATGCGCTGAAAGTGATCCGCGCCATGAGTGCCAGCGGCGTTCTCACCGACAAATCGTTTGCGATCGTGGTTTCCGAGGAACAGGAAAGATTTATGGATGAGTTCAAGGCCTCCGGAGCGGATGTTATGCGAGCTGATGATTTGGCCTCCTTAGAAAACAGCACTCAAGGCCGCGGCTACACGATCGCGACCGGCGAATCCAAGACCGGATTTAACTTTACCAAAGGCATCCTGGAGGATAGCCGCGAGAACGCCAATAAAGTGGTGGTGGCGGGGAGCAAGCTCACCCAAGAACTGGTAAGGGGCGGCAAAGGATACTATGTCCTCTACATGGCTTACCAGGCGCACTATGCTCCGGAAGAGGCCAAGCGCGCGACCTTTATTGATAATCCTGAAAACTTCTCCAAAGACTTCAGGGATTTGATCAATACCTACTTCGCCAAAGGCCTGGTTCGTATTATCAAGGCGCCTTGGGAGGCGTTGACGAGTCTCTACCGAGCCATCAGAGCCACTGCCGTCGCAGCCTAAAGGGATTTTTAGACTAAATATAGCTTAAGTTTGGTTACCTCTGGATAATAATTTATGTTATTATTGATCTTTTGAGGTGTCAAAATGCTGTTCAACACGCTACTCTTTGCCAAGTTCTTCGCCCTAGCTTACGCGATTTATCTTTTGGTAGGTTTACGCTCCTTGCGTTGGCAGAACCTGGTCTTGCTGGCCGCCAATTACGTTTTTTACTGTTATTGGGACTGGCGATTTTCGGCGCTCCTTGTTTTTCTGACACTTTTCAATTATTTCGCCGGGATTAAGATCGGGGAAAGCTCCTCGCCCTCCGCGAAAAAATCCTTTCTGGTTTTGAGTGTCGGTGGTAATCTGGCCGTCCTGGGCTTCTTCAAATATTTCGGCTTTTTTGCCGAAGGTCTTTCACTCACGCTGAATATTCTGTTGCCTCTCGGTATCTCCTTTTTTACGTTTCAGGTGATGAGTTATGCGCTCGACATTCACCGGGGCCTTTTGAAACCGACCCGGAACCTCATAGATTTCGCATGTTTCGTGTCTTTTTTCCCGAATCTGGTCGCCGGGCCCATCGAGCGCGCGCGGAATCTGCTGCCCCAGATCGCATTCCGACGCGTCATCACACGCGAGCGCGTGTATGAGGGCTCGTGGCTTATTTTTCTGGGGCTCTACAAGAAAATCTTCATCGCCGACAATTTGGCCCGCCTGACCGGCAAGGTTTTCGCCTCGCCGGGCTCCTACTCGGGATTGGAACTTTTGCTTCAAAGCTATGTCTTCGCGTTTCAGCTTTACATGGATTTCTCCGGTTACTCGGACATGGCGCGGGGGATCGCCAAGCTTTTGGGTTTCGAGATCATGATGAATTTCAGGTTTCCTTATTTTTCAAGAAACCTGATGGAGCTTTGGCGGCGGTGGCACATCAGTTTGACCACCTGGATCAAGGAGTATCTTTTTTATCCGCTGGCTTTGGCCAAATTTTTCGGGAAAACGTTGAACGCGTCTATCGTCATACTGATTACCTGGACCCTGATGGGCATTTGGCACGGGGCCAATCCCAAATTCGTTTTATGGGGCGTTTATCACGGGGCGCTTCTCATCCTGTATAACTTTCTGAAACCCTATCTCAACTGGCTCAGGCCGAAGCAAGGTCTGTCTTCGCGCGCCTGGTCCGTCGCGAGCGTCGTCTTGACCTTTAATTTGTTTTGCGCGGGACTCTTGTGTTTCGCGGCCGACTCGATGAACGATGTGATCGAGATCGTCCGCCGCGTTTTGTTAGATTTTCGGCCTCACGGACAGCCGGACCCGGCGCTCATTTTTCTGGTCGGTCTGGTTCTGCTGCCCGTCATGGCGCTCGAGTATTTTCAGTATAAGAAGGACGACGAGTTTCTGGTCTTTCGTTGGCCCTTTTGGTCCAGAGCGGCGGTGTATTATTTGATGTTTTATTCGATCATTTTTTTCGGGGTGTTCAGTGCCAGACAATATTACTACTTCCAATTTTAAAAAACCCCCTAAGGGGTTTGTCCTGGTCTTGATTTTGATTCTCCTGACCGAAGGGGTCCTCTATGCGGCCCGCGCCGGGCTCATCACCGACTACTGGAACAAATTCCTGATCAATGAATATTCTCTTTTGGAACAGAAGAAAAGTTACGATTACCTGATTCTGGGAAACAGCATCCAGAAAACGGGTATTGACGCCTCCGAGATCGCGGGCGATGTTTTGAATCTGGGACTGCCGGGGGCCAAACCCATGGGGCATTATCTGATGCTGAAAAGGTATCTTAAAAAACACGCGGCTCCCAAAGTGATTTTTTGGTATCCGGACCCCGAAGATCCCCGTGATTCTTTTTTTGTCATTTTAAGATACTTTGTCAACCCCGCCGAGTTTTTTGAAATTTTTGGAGATTTGACATGGGAAGAAAGGAAAGTCTTTTTGGGGAGATACTTCGCGAGTCTGGACCATCGCAAGGTCGGGCTGACGGTCAGGGATAAATATGAAGGGTCCAACGAAGATTTTATCCGGGCCATGAAGCGGAATCAGGGCTACATGCCGTTGCCTCAGGCCGCACAATCCATCCCTGAGGATTATTTTTTGAAAAACCGGGAACGGGTGCAGCAAAAAGTCTCCCTCGATACCCGCGACCTCTCCTATATAAAGAAGCTCACAGCTCTCGCGAAAAAACACAACATCCGCCTCGTCGTTATCGGCATGGTCTTGCCCCGACAGCTTCATTCGCTGTTGGAGGACAACGGCTTTTTAGGGGATTATCGGGGCTTTTTGAACCAACTCAAAGAAGAGCATCCGGAGATCGGCCTCGATCCGAACCCAGCCATGTTTTTAGACACCCATTATTTCGGGGACCCAAGCCACGTGAATGCGGAAGGATCGCGGCTCTACACCGAGTATTTTAAGCTCACGCTTTACGGCGCGGCGGAGAGCGCCGAGAGGGCCTCCTCATGATCCGCTGCCGCCGATGCGTTTTGCCGTCCTATTTTCCCCACGCCGATTTGGACGCCTCCGGCGTATGCTATTATTGCCGTTCTTACCGGCAAACGAAGGGGACCGACGCGCTGAAAATAAAAAAAGCCAGGAAAGAATTTGAATCGTTGCTCCGGCAGTATCGGGACGCGCCTTACCAGGTATTGCTGTGCTACAGCGGCGGCAAGGACAGCACCTATAGTTTAAGCGTCTTGAGGCAAAAATACGGCCTGCGCGTTTTGGCCTTTACCTTCGACAACGGTTTCCTGCCGGCCGAGACCTACCGGAACATCGCCCGCGTGACCGGCGCACTGGGCGTGGATCATCTATTTTTCAAAGGCGAGCCGGCCCTGATCAATCCGGTGTTCAAAACGTCTTTAAAGCGAAATATTTTCTCGCCGAAGGTCGTCGAGCGGGCGAGCGCGGTCTGCACCGCCTGCATCGGCCTCGTCAAATACCTTTCCCTTAAGACCGCGATCGAGAAAAAGATCCCGTTCATCGCGTATGGATGGACGCCGGGACAGGCCCCGGCGGATTCGGCGCTGCTTCGGCTGACCCCGCCGATGTTCATGGCCATGCAGTCGGCGATCCGTGAGCCCTTAAGAAAAATAGTCGGTGATGACATTGACGCTTATTTTTTAAGCGACAAGGACTGGGAACGCATGGAACACCCGCCCACTTTGGTCCATCCGGCCGCTTTCTTTGATTATGACGAGAAAAAAATTTACCGGAAGATCAAAGCCCTTGGCTGGCGGAAACCGAAAGGACTGGACGCGAATTCCACGAATTGTCTCCTGAATTCGCTCAATGTCCAGGCCCATGAAAGCCAATACCGCTACAACCCTTATTCTTTTGAGATCGCTAAATTGGTCAGGGAAGGTTATTTGAGCCGGGCCGAAGGCCTAAGACGCGTGAAGCCGGGCGCGGTCAATCCGGCCACGATCCGGCTTGTGAGAAAGAGACTGGGGTGA
>CAYJXB010000016.1:0-5785 GCA_964374005.1 uncultured Planctomycetia bacterium | reverse complement strand
TGGGGTGAGGTATGTGCGCCATTGCCGGATATTTTGAACGCGAAGGGGCGGGACGGTTGTTCGAGGGCAGGGAAAAGACGCTCTTGAACATGCTCGGCCTTTTGAGGCATCGCGGGCCGGATGAGCTCGGCGTTCATCATGACGGAGTAGGGCTGGGTCACGCGCGGCTGAGTCTCGTCGGCCTCGAAAACGGCCGGCAGCCATTTTCCGGAGAGCGTCAGAATGTCCGAGCCGTCTGCGCCGGTGAGATTTTTAACTATGTTGAGCTCAAGCGGGATTTGCAGGGCAAGGGACACCGGTTCACCACGCTGTCCGACTGTGAGGTGATCGTCCATCTCTACGAGGAATACGGCATGGATTTCCTGCCCAAACTAAACGGCCAATTCGCGTTTGCGTTGTGGGATGGCGATCAAAGGGAGTTGTATCTCGGCCGGGACCGCTTCGGGATTTTGCCACTTTTCTACACTGTAGAAAGCGGGACCGTGGTGTTTGCCTCCGAGATCAAAGCGATTCTCGCCTATCCGGGAGCGACGGCGGAGCTGGACCCAAAAGCGGTGGACCAGATATTCACCTTTTGGACAACGGTCGGTTCGCGGACCCCTTTCAAGAATATTTTTGAGGTCCGGCCCGGCCATGTTTTAAAAATCACGCCGGGCGAGGCGCGCGAAACAAGATACTGGCGCATGGATTTCCCCCGTGACGGCGCGTACGAGCAAAAAACTGAGGCCTATTACGTCGAGACTTTGGAGGAACTACTCAAAGACTCGGTCCGGCTGCGTCTCGCCGCGGATGTGCCGGTCGGCGTTTATTTGAGCGGGGGAGTTGATTCCTCGCTGTTGGCGGCCCTTGCCGCAGGAGTCGCCAGGGAGAAACTAAAGACTTTTTCGGTGACCTTTGAGGACGAAGCCTACGATGAGAGCCGGTACCAGAAAATGGCCGCCGATCATCTGGGATTGTCCAACGTTTCATTTCCCTGCTCCCCCGAAAAAATAGCTCAAGGGTACGAACGGGTCATCCAATATGCCGAGAGGCCGATCCTGAGGGCCGCGCCGGTCCCTCTTTATTTTCTCTCGGACTTGGTGCGACGACAGAGTTGCAAGGCGGTGATCGCCGGCGAGGGGGCGGATGAATTTTTGTTGGGCTACGACCTTTTCAAAGAATTCAAGGTCAGGGAATCCTGGTCCAGGGACCCTCGATCCGGCCGGCGGCCATTGCTCCTAAACAAGCTATACTCGTATCTTCCGTTTGTCAGAGGCCGCGACAATTCGTATTTGAAAAGCGTTTTTTCCGAAGGCCTGGCCCGTACCGGTGAATGGCAGTATTCCCATGCCGTGCGCTGGAAAAGCACGGCACGGCTTAAGACTCTCTTTTCTCAGGATTTCAGGGCCTTACTCGGCTCCTACGATTGCGTGGAAGAACTGAAAAGCACGCTGGACGCCGATTTTGGGAAGTGGGACGGTATGGCCCGCGCGCAATACCTCGAGGCGACGACTTTCCTGAGCCATTTTCTTTTGTCCTCGCAGGGGGACCGCATGGCGATGGCCCATGGTGTGGAGGTGCGGTATCCGTATCTGGACCACCGCGTCGTCGAATTTTGCAACCGCATCCCGCCGCAGATGAAAATGAAAGCATTAAAAGACAAATTCATTTTAAGAAAAATCGCCGCTAAATACCTGCCGGCCGCCATCGCCGAAAGGCCGAAGATGCCTTATCGCGCGCCGCGGCCTGGGTGGCTAGGCCGGAACGGATTGAGGAAATATTTGACCGAAAAGGCGCTTAAGAAAACCGGCTATTTCGACGCGAGGGCCGTCGGGACCTTATCGGCCAAGTTGGACCGGGCCAAGCTCGTCTCCGAGTCCGACGACATGGCCTTGAATGGTGTTTTATCGTTGCAAATCTTGGACAAGTTGTTTTTAAAACAGAAGGCGGTCGCGGCATGAGCGCAGAAACCTCGGCGGCGGCCATCAAGGCGACGGTCAGGCAATTCATCGTTGACAATTATTACGCGGCCGGCACCGGCGCCGATTTAAACGATGACGACTCGTTTCTCCAAAAGGGGATCATTGACTCGATCGGGGTGATTGAATTGACGAGCTTCATTCAGAATGAGTATGGCTTTAAAATCAGCGTCACGGACATCGTGCCGGAGAACTTCGATACGGTGAACCGTTTAACGCGCTATATCCAAAAGAAACTGGAGAGAGGCGCTTGAAGAACCTCACGGTGGGATCTCTCGTGCCGCGCGCCGCGAAAAAATGGCCGGCCAACCTCGCGTTGACGGACACGAACGGCTCCGTCACCTACCACGAGTTAGAGGGCAGGGTCACGAATGCGGCGCGGAACCTCTGGACCAAAGGAATTCGTCCCGGGCAACGGATCGGTATTTTGTCCCGCAACACGATCAGCGCGGTGGAGGCCTATTTTGCCGCGTCCAGAATAGGCGCGGTGACGGTTTGGCTTGACCCAATGGCAGATGCCGCTTGGCTTAAAGCCATTTCGAAAGACGCCGGATTTTCTTTGATTGTCGCGGAGAAAGAAATAGAAGAAATCACGATGACTCATAACTCTAATAATTTCAAAGAGTTAAAAGAATCAAAAAATGACTTGGCCTCAATCGTTTATACCTCCGGCACAACCGGTGATCCCTTGGGCGTCATGTTGACGCACCGAAATCTCATCGCCAATAATCAAGCCATCGTCCGATACATGAAACTCGCCGACGCGGACAAACTATGCTGTGTGCTGCCGTTTTACTATATTTATGGGTTGTCTCTTTTACTGTCGCATGTATTGGCCGGGGCTTCTATTATTTTGGAGAACCGATTCATTTATCCGCAGGTTGTTTTGGATACGATTGAAAAAAATGAAGCGACTGGTTTCGCGGGCGTATCATCACATTATGCCATTTTGTTGACGCGGACGGACCTTACGGCCAGGCTTCTTAAAAGTTTACGATATTTCACACAGGCCGGAGACCGTATGCCGACGTGGATTGCAAGGAAGTTATCTAAGTCATTTCCAAACAAGGAGATATATCTGATGTATGGCCAAACCGAGGCCTCGCCGCGGCTTAGTTTCTTGGATCCAAAAAAGGTCAAGATCAAACCCGGTTCGGTGGGACAGGCGATCCCGGGCGTGCGATTGAAGGTCGTAGATGAAAAAGGCCTTGAATGTCCTATCGGTAAAGAAGGCGAAATCACCGCCCAAGGGGACAATGTGATGGCCGGGTATTGGCAGCGCCCCGAAGAAACGGCTCAGGCCATCCGAAACGGATGGTTATACACGGGGGATGTTGGTTTCAAAGACGCGGATGGGGACTTATTTATCACCGGCCGTAAGAAAGAACTATTGAAGGTGGGCGGGCATCGTATCAGCCCCGTTGAAATCGAACGCCTGGCCGGCGAGCTCGACGGAATCGAAGAGGCGGCCGTGGTGGGAGCACCCGATGCGACGCTCGGCCAGAAAATATGTTTTTATTTTACTGTTGGCGCGGCTCAAAAACTGACCGAACAGGATGTCTCGGATTTTTTCAAGGCAAAATTGCCGCTTTACAAAATCCCGCAGCAAATCATTCGTGTGGAGGACATGCCAAAAAACAGCATGGGGAAGATTGACAAAAGAAAATTGACGGAGGCGGTGTTATGATCAAGAAAATCGCGATGGTTTTATCGGCCGTTCTTATTCTGGGCGCCGCTTCCGCCTCGGCGGAAAGCGCCAAAATCCCGGGCAGGACCCCGTTTCATGTCAATGATTATGCGGGCGTGTTGGAAGAGCGAACGAAATCCGAGTTGGAGCAAAGACTATCTCGGTTTAAAAGGGAGAGTCCACAAAAAGTAGAAATGATCGTCACAACGTTCAAAACCATCGGTGAGATGCCGTTTGACCAATTTGTGAATGCGTATGTCCGTAAGTGGCGGCGTCTTTGGCCGTTTGAAAAGGATCATCAGGTGCACTTGATCGTGGTGGTGCTTGATGGGAAAATGAGAATAGGCGTCGGTCATCCGCTTCGTGAAATTTTAACCGCTGAAGAAACGCAGCGTTTAATCAAAGAGGAGATTCTACCACGGTTTAGCCGAGGCCGCTTTAATGAGGGTATTTTGGAAGGCAGCAAAGCCATTATTAATAACCTCGAATCAGAAAAAAGATAAATATGTATGTAACTTATTATTTTATATAGGGTTACAAAATATACCGAAGTACGATTTTCATTGAAAAATGCTCAATTTATCAGGTATACTTTAAGGGTATCAAATCACTTGGGATCGGGAAAACCTGGATCAATGTAATAGTTTAGGAGTAAGTATTCGGCTTGACAACTCATTTTATATCAAGTATAATTAATTATCATAAATGATAACTTTCTATACTTATGTCAATATGGGCCCTTAACAAGATAAGCTCTGATTTTTTCCGGCTGGACGCGGCGGCCGCGGCACTGGCTTTGTCAAAGCCCGCCGCGCGCGTCGCCTTGTCGCGGTATGCCAAAAAGGGGTTCCTCGTGCGCGTCAAGCGGGACGTGTACATGCTCTCCGAAAAATGGGGCGCGCGCACCCCGGAGAAGATGCATGTCCTGGCGAATTTCTTGCAGGTGCCATCCTATATCTCGTTTATGACCGCGCTTTCGTTTTATGAAATCAGCACGCAAATCCAAAGGGATTTCGTCGAGTCCGCCGCCGTGACCCGGACAAAAGCCATCAAAATCCGGGAGGCGCAATTTCAGTACACGAAACTGCGCAAGAAACTTTATTTCGGTTTCCTTAAGAAAAACGGATTTTTCATCGCGACTCCGGAAAAAGCGCTGTTGGATTCCCTTTATCTGATGTCTTTGGGACGGTATCATTTGGATTTAAACAGTCTGGACAAAAATAAATTCGATAAAAAAAAGCTCGCAAAACTCTGCCGATTTTTTCCGGAGAGGACCCGCCGCGCCTTGGAGGCCTATGCACGTTTTAGACCGGCATGAAATATTTGAAATGGAAGCATTGGAGCATTTAAAATCAGCGCGGCTCTTGGAGGCGCTGGTGTTCGGCGGCGGGACGATGCTCCGGCTGTGTCACGCTCTGCCGCGGCATTCCGTGGATTTGGATTTTTTCTTTTTTAAGAAAATCGCGCCGAAAGTTTTTTATAAAAAGCTGTTGGAAAGTCTGAAAACAAAATACGAAATCACGGATTCCAAGCACAAATATTTTACGCTTTTAGTCGAACTCAAAAGCAAAATCTCGGAGCGGAAGCTTAAGATCGAAGTCCGCAAGGAATGGGTCCGTTCCGGGACCGAAGACCAGATCGCCTATTCCGAATACGCGCCAAAACAGGTGCTTTTGAAGACGCTGTCGCTCGAAGAGACGGCGCGGCGCAAAATTGAGGCGATCAAAAACCGCCGTGAAATCCGAGACTATTTTGACCTTGAATTTGTCTTGAGCAAAGGGGTCCGCGTCACGATCGAGCCTGCGGACAAAACAAAAATACTGGCGGGGATCCGCCGCTTCAAGAAGACGGATTTCTTGGTTACGCTCGGAAGCCTGCTGGAAAAAGATTTGAGGCAATTTTATTCAGCCAACGGCTTTAAACGTCTCGAAGCATTCCTGAAGTAATGTAATAGCTTAGTCCCCGTCAGAGAATATTTCATCTAAATTTACATAACTATAATATTTATATATACTTATAGAATGAATATTTAAACCCTATTAGGTTGAATATCTTATGGAAATTAGGTATACTTTTACCAGTATCAACATCAATGGGATCGGGAAAACTTGGACCAATAAAAAACGGTTAAAAAACTAAA
>CAYJXB010000015.1:0-25653 GCA_964374005.1 uncultured Planctomycetia bacterium | reverse complement strand
TGAAAAAGCGGTTTCCAAAAGGGTATAAAAAACTGAAGCCATACCTGCGGATGACGCCACAGCCCGGAAAATAAATTCTGATTGACCTAAAAGAGGGCCGCAGGAAAATGGGAGAAGAAATCGAGGATCTCCTGTTCTCACTCGAAAAATCATCCGTTCAATTTATTGCCACGCGGCATGAGCAGAGGGCTGCCTTTATAGCCTGGAAGATGTCAACGGAAGCCAGACAAAGGCCTTTGGGTGTTTTCAGTGGTATCCGGAGCCTATTTTGGGGCGTTCAAAGCTTAGTCTTCCCTTTGGAAACAAAAGAGTTAGGTTATCGCACTCCCCAGATTTTGTGCATCTGCGGGATCACCCGGACATCCAGCAAACTCGCGCTGGCGATACCGAAAAAATCTGTTTCGATGAGTTTAAGCGAGCGGGTATTGATGCCGAAGGGGTCGCTCAACGGTTGGAAGATGAAGGGTATTTTTGGATTGATATTTTTGACGAGTGCAATGCATTGTTGGATCTCTTCTTTGCGTGTATCGGGCGTCACGACGACTTTGATGAACACTTCTTTCTGAATCGCGATTTTCAAGAATTCTTCATGTTCTTTGTCAAAGACGCGGTCTTGGGTGCTCGAGGACGGCTTCATATCCATCGCCACGATATCGCACCAACGGATGATCTGTTGAAGCTCCTTGGGCAGCGTGCCGTTGGTTTCCAAATAAATCGCCCATCCTCTTTCTTTCATTTTTGGCAGCAAATTCTTTAGGAAAGGCGTGTAAAACAATGGTTCTCCTCCCGTCAACGAAACCGAGTGATGAGCTCCCCCGTTTTTCTCAAAATCTTCAATCGCCGCCAGAAGTTCCTCCAACGAATAGAGGGTGAACGCTTCTTCCTTCATTTTCTCCAGTTCATCGCAATAAACGCAGTGCATGTTGCAGCGTCCGAAACGGACAAAAATCTGTTTCACGCCGAGATACGGCCCTTCCCCTTGCAGCGACGAAAAGATTTCACTGATTTCCGTCTCCGTCTGTCGATCAACAATTTCCCTTCTTTTCTCCAGTCTACTGTCTGCTGTCTGCTGTCTACTGTTCTTCATGCGTAAAAGCTCGCGGAGGCGTCCGGCGTTTCCCACACCGTGACTTTCAGGATCTTCGCGTTTGTGGATTTAAAATTTTTTGAAAGCCGCTCATAAATGATCTTCGCGATATTTTCAGTCGAAGGGTTGAGTTTTTCGTTTTTGAACGCAGGATGGTCATTGATCGAAATTTCGGAAAACTCGGCGAGCGTCTTCTTTAGGCTCGGTTTCAGTGCCTCAAAATCCACGACGACTCCCATGGAATCCAACGTATCTGAGCGCATCACGACCGACACCTTCCAGTTATGACCATGCCGCTTTTCCCACGAACCGTCATACAATTTCAAAAAATGTGCCGCTGAGAATTCATCTTCTACGGTCACTTCGTACACGAATAGTCCCCCACTTTCGCGACGGAATGGATTGAGCGCCCTAAGAATCGCTCACCCAAAGTCCGGAATTGCTCCGGTTCATCCGAGACATAAAATCGGGTTTCTTGAAGCCCTTTGGTTTTGCCGGCGGCAAGTTCAAGCTTATCTAAAAGCTCGCGCGCTTCCTTCGCCGTTGCTTGCGCTGAATTGACCAGCCGCACGGATCCCCCTATCGCGTTTTGGATCACCTTCCTTAATAAAGGATAATGCGTGCAGCCCAAAATCAACGTATCGATGCTGAAAGACTTCAAGCTATCCAGATAGCTGCGCGCCACCTTGGAAACGACCTCGCCTTCGAGCCATCCCTCTTCCACAAAAGGCACGAATAAAGGACAGGGCTGGCTGTACACCTTCACCGAAGAATCCAAGCGCTTCAAGCCACTTTCATACGCGCCGCTTCCTATCGTGGCTTTCGTGCCGATCACCCCTATTTTACCATTTTTAGTTTTTGCCAGCGCTTCTTTGACGCCCGGCTCGAGCACGCCGATGATCGGTAAAGAAAATTTCTCTTTCAACGCGTCCAAGCTGAGCGAAGACGCCGTATGGCAGGCCACGACCGCGATCTTGACGTCAAAACCCTGCAGAAATTCGATATTATCGATTGAAAATTTTGTGATCGTCTCTTTGGACTTGGTGCCGTAGGGCACGCGGGCCGTATCGCCAAAATACACGATCTCTTCGGCGGGCACTTCGCGCTGGATTTCCTTCAAAACGGTGAGCCCCCCGATCCCGGAGTCAAAAATCCCTATCGGCCGATTAACTTGTAAATCCATCCGTGCTCTCAAATTCTTTTTTATACTCCAATAGGCCTCTCACAATTCCCGACGCCAATTGCCGCCGATAACTCGGACTCTTTAAACGACGCTCATCTTCTAGATTCGTGATATACCCCGTTTCCACGAGCACCGCCGGGCACTCCGTCCATTTTAATACATAAAAATGGGCGGCTCGGATCCGGTGATCCGAAATTTCCGACGATTGTCTCACCGCGTCCGTCACGAAATTCGCGATCTGAATGGACTCTCTCCGATTTTCCGTCTCCCTTAAATCCCACAGGATGGCCTTCAAGGAGGAGTTTTCCGCGCGCTGAAGCGCCAGCGCCAAGTCATCAGTCGCTTCCGACAAATAATAAACTTCAAACCCCCGGAGTGAATGGCTCTCGGACGCGTTGGCGTGAATACTGACAAAAAAATCCGCGGCTTTCTTATTGGCGATACGCGCCCGTTGCGCCAAAGGAATAAATACGTCGGAATTGCGCGTCATGATCACTTCCAGTCCTTCTTTCTTTAATGCGTCGCGGACCACCCGAGCCATATCAAGCACGAGCCGCTTCTCCACCGTCCCTCGTGAGCTGATCGCGCCATAATCACTGCCGCCATGCCCGGCATCGATCACAACCCGCCGGATACGATGGACTCGAGGCGCCGAGATCCGTTCCACGGGCGCGACTGTTTGCGGCGCGGACAGGCCTTCCAAATAATCCGAGGCAGAGACCGGCGCCACGACCATGCCTTGAAAAAGACGGACCCTCGCCGTCAGTTTCTTCAGTTGGCCTTGGGTCAGGATGTATTCACTGCCGATATGAAATTTGACAAAACCTCTGTTTCCGGTGATCGTCGCATTCTTAAGAAGTGGATCCCACTGATATCGATAACCTTTTTCGGACGACAGCGAATCAATGGGAATATAGGATGCACCGTTGATCATGACGACGGAGATACTTGCAGCGGCGGCCAAACTTATTTCTGCGGACAAAAAAAGAGTGATTCCAACCACACTCAAAAAGAGGCGCCTCACCCCACCACTTGTTTTGTCCCACCATGTGTTTGAACGATCCCTTTGGGATCGGCCTGCAAAGCAGGCTAAACACATGGTGGGACCGATTGCTTGCAGCAATCGTAAAAAACAAGTGGTGGGGTCATCACGCTCTTTATATCATATTTGCATCACAAACACAAAACCCATATAATGGCCTCTTATGCGCTATGATCCTTTTCAGGAAAAGGCGATCGCGGCGATCGACTTAGAGAAATCCGTCCTCGTATCCGCCCCCACCGGCGCAGGCAAAACCGCGATTGCGGAATACGCGATTGAAAAAGCGCTGGCGCGCCAAAAACGCGTGATCTACACCGCCCCCATTAAAGCACTCAGTAACCAAAAATACCGCGATTTCTCGGGCCGTTATCCCGACCAAGTGGGGCTCTTGACCGGAGACGTCAGCTTAAACGCGCACGCGCCTCTGGTCATTATGACTACCGAGATCTACCGTAATCAGCTTTTTGAAGACCCCGAGCGACTGAAAAACACGACCTGGGTCATCTTCGACGAGGTGCATTATCTCGACGATGTCGAGCGCGGCACGGTCTGGGAAGAGGCGATCATGTTTTCGCCGGAGCACGCACGTTTCCTGGCGCTTTCGGCCACCGCGCCTAATATTGAAGAGCTCGCCGAGTGGATACGAAGCATCCTCCATCATCCGATCGAGGTCATCATTGAAACGCACCGCCCAGTGCCGCTCGTGCATCTTTTTCAATGCCAGGGCAAACTCTACGACGATCCGAAGATTTTAAAAAAAGACGGCTATCTCAACCGCGACATCTGGCCCTCGGCATTCGGCCGACAGTCCCATCCAAGACGCAGGGAGCGCTTTTCACGCGGGCATTTTGAGCGTTCCTTAAGGGCCAAACCCAACCGTATCGACGACCTGCTGCGTCACCTCTCCGGGGAGAAACAGCTTCCATGCCTTTATTTCGCGTTCGGAAGAAAAAGGGCCGAGGAGCTCGCCTGGGAGCAGCAGAAATTTGATTTACTGAATCCGGAAGAAAAAACGCAAGTCGAAGCTCTGTACAAACGCCTGTGCGAACGCTTTGATCTGACGCACGAATCCAGCGCCGTCGAGATGAAGCGCCTGGTGCAAAGAGGCATCGCGTTCCATCACGCGGGAATGCTCCCGACTTTAAAGGAAGTGATTGAACAGCTTTTCACTTCCAAATTGATCAAACTGATCTTTACCACGGAAACCTTCGCGCTCGGCATCAATATGCCGGCTAAAACCGTCGTGTTTGACGAGCTCAGAAAATTCTACGGCAGTTACTTCGCAAATCTTCGCACGCGCGATTACTTTCAAATGGCGGGCCGTGCGGGCCGCCGCGGCATGGACAAGGCCGGTTACGTTTATTCGCGTGTGAACCCCCATCAGATCCAATACCCCGCGCTCATGCGGATGATCTTCGGGAGACCTGAGCCGATCGAAAGCCAGTTCAATTCATGCTACGCCACGCTTTTGAACCTCTACGCGCAGTTCGGCTCAAAGCTCATCGAAATTTATCCACGCTCTTTTCATTACTATCAATCGAACCGGAATGGCCGCCAGAAAGGCGTCGCGGGGATCGAGAAAAAGCTGGCGCTCCTAAAAGAACTCGGTTATTTTCGGGGCGAGGGCTTAAGCGCGAAGGGGGAATTCGCCTCGTGGATGTACGGCTATGAACTTCTCTTGTCGGAAATGCTCGCGGACGGTTACCTTGAAACGCTGGACGAGATAAGGCTCTCGTGTCTCCTCTCGGCTTTGGTATTTGAGCCGAGAAAAAATCAATCCATGGGGAAGCTGCCGCCTGTATTCGCTGGCATAGAGAAAAAGGTGCTCCATTACCTCAGAAAGGTACACACGAAAGAATCCTTTCACAAGATCTATCCGCCGACAAAACTTCCCCATTTTCATCTGGCAACGGCGCTCGAAGCCTGGATTGGGAGCTCGCGATTCGAGGATCTTGAACGACATACGGATGTGGACGAGGGGGAAATCATCCGGTACTTCCGAATGGTCATACAGCTTTTGCGGCAGTTGCAGCACGCCCCTCAGGTATCGGAGCGCTTAAGGAGTGTCGCGAAAAACGCGCTTCTTAAAATCAATCGGGATTTAGTGAACGCGGAACGTCAGCTAAGAAATATTTAAAAGTTTCTGCAGTTCGCCGCTATCGTACATCTCGTGTACAATGTCACAGCCCCCCACGAGCTTCCCGTCAATGAAGACCTGAGGAAAAGTCGGCCATTGAGAATACTGGGGCAGCGCCGCGCGGATGTCGGAGTTCACCATGATGTCTACGCTATGGAACGCGACTCCCATTTTCTTGAATAGTTCCATCGTCGCGGCGGAAAATCCGCACTGGGGAGCCGCCGGCGTGCCTTTGACGAATACAACGACTTTGTGCGATTGAATCTCTTTTTCAATACGGTCAACAATCGGATTTACCATAAACTCCCTGTTCTAGCGCATAGCGTTTAGCGGATAGAAACCTTCTATACGCTCTACGCTATCCGCTATCCGCCATAGTTTTTAATTTCACCGCGTGAATTCGTTCGTCCATTTCCTTTTCAAGCGCGGAAAAAACCATTTTGTGCTGCTCCATTAAGGATTTTCCGGCAAACGCCTTTGAGACGACCAAAATCTCAAAATGGTCGCCAGTGCCTCTCATGTCACTGACCTCAACCTCGGCATCCGGCAAAGACGCGAGGATCATCGCTCTCACTTCAGACGGATCGATCAAGGCGTTCGCGCAAATTCTTTTGTTCTTCGGAAATTTCCTTAGGCAGGCGGCTGCCTACTTTGGAGAAAAATTCGTTTTGATGCTCGACCTCGGCCTTCCATTCAGACCGGTCCACGCTCAAAAGATTGGCGACGACCTCTTTGGATAGCCCCAGACCCGACAGATTGATCGCCTCCTGGGTGGGCACATAACCGATCGGCGTCTTGACCTCTTCGCCTTTACCTTCGGTACGGTCCAGGATCCACAAAAGCACCCTCAAGTTTTCGCCAAACCCGGGCCAGATAAACTGCCCATTGGCGTCTGTCCTAAACCAGTTCACGTGAAAAATCTTCGGGGGCTTGGCAACTTTCTTGCCCATCTCAAGCCAATGACGGAAATAATCGCCGACGTGATAACCGCAGAAAGGCAGCATCGCCATCGGATCGCGTCGGACAATGCCCACAGCCCCTGTTGCCGCCGAAGTTGTTTCGGAAGCCATCGTCGCGCCGATATAAGTGCCGTGCTGCCAGTTGAAAGATTCATACACGAGCGGCGCTACTTTTGCGCGGCGCCCGCCGAAAATAATCGCCGAGATCGGTACCCCTTTTGGATTTTCCCATTCGGGCGAAATCGAAGGGCATTGAGAAGCCGGTACCGTGAACCGACTGTTGGGGTGCGCTCCTTTCTCGTTGGAAGCGGGTGTCCAAGGTTCCCCCCGCCAATCGAGCCCCTCGGCCGGAACATCCTCAAGGCCTTCCCACCAAACCGTTTTATCTTTTTTCAAAACGACGTTCGTAAAAATAGTGTTTTTTTGAACCGTGGCCAGCGCGTTGGGATTTGATTTCTTATTGGTCCCCGGGGCCACGCCAAAAAATCCCGCTTCGGGATTGATCGCCCAAAACCTTCCGTCGGGCCCGATGCGAAGCCACGCGATATCATCTCCGACTGTCCAGATTTTATAACCTTTGAGCGACTCCGGAGGAATCAGCATTGCGAGGTTGGTTTTCCCGCATTGGCTCGGGAAGGCAGCCGTAATGTAACGGATTTCCCCTTTGGGATTCTGGATCCCGAGGATCAACATGTGCTCGGCCAACCACCCTTGTGTTCTTCCAAGATAGCTTCCGATCCTCAGCGCCAAACATTTTTTCCCCAGAAGCGCGTTTCCACCATAACCGGAGCCCACGCTCCAAATGGCATTGTCCTCGGGAAAATGACAGATGAATCGGCGACGCATATCCAGATCCGCTTTCCCATGCAGGCAACGGCTGAAATCATCGCTTTGGCCCAGCTGATCCAGCGCCACTTTGCCCATGCGCGTCATGATGCGCATATTGAGCACGACATAAATGCTGTCCGTGAGCTGAACGCCGACCTTGCTGGACGGCGCCCCCGCCGGCCCCATGATGAACGGCATCACATACATCGTTCTACCCTTCATCGAGCCGTCAAAAATCGCGCCCACTTTCTTATACGCTTCTTTAGGGTCCATCCAATTATTCGTAGGTCCCGCGTCCTCTTTCTTTCGGGAACAAATGAAGGTCAAATGCTCCGTTCTCGCGACGTCGTTTTCGGCCGTGCGATGATAAAGGCATCCGGGAAGCTTCTCCTGATTTAGAATCAATACCTCACCCGTCGAGGCGGCTTCTTGCGCTAAAAGGTTTTTTTCTTGCTCGCTGCCGTCACACCACATCACACGATCAGGCTTGCAAAGACCGGCCATTTCTTGGACCCAATCAATGACATGGGAATTAGTCGTTAATTTTTGCTCTTCTGTTTGGACCAACCAACACCTTTTCTTGCTTATCCGCTTATTCGCTTAAGGTTTTAGGAGGACCAATTTTACATCAGAACTGAACTTGTGGCAATCTCAATCCTACTCTTGGTATAATGGCGTCGTGACCCCACCACCTCTTTTGGAGACGACTTTGGATTTTCGTTTTAAATTCGATGTAATGCAAAAAGTGACAAACGTGAGTCGTCTCGACGCGCATAGCGCGTCCTTGCCCCACCACTTGTTTTTTGCGATCCAGAGGATGGGCCGCCGATGGTGGCAAAACAAGTGGTGGGGCAAAAAAGAGGTGGTGGGGTGAAAAAAAATGACCTTCTGGTTTGCCTGATGAGTGTCTTTCTTGGCGTTTCTTATGCCCGTCCCGCTGTTGGCGAGGCCGCCGCAAACGAGAACTCAAGCCCTAAAATCAGCAAGTCTCTTGAGATCAACCGTTCCATGGTCGCCCGCTTTGAGGCGCAACAGACGGACCTGAATAAGAAACGCGTCAAAAACCCTTCCGCCGTTTCTGAAAGAGACCTGGAAAATCTGAATTACAAAATACAGGCACTCCATGAAGATGCGGCGCGGCTCCGCGCATCGCTGCCAAAATCAGCCGGCATCTCGTCCAAAAGCGTCACCGCCGATGACGAAATCAATGAAATGCATGAGAGAGCGCTCGAGGTTGCCGGTCAAAACAACTTCAAGAAGGCGCTCGAGCTGTACGAAGAGATCGTGCTAAAAAACCCCGAAGATGATCAGGCCTATCTCATCATGGGCCATATTTATCTCATGTCAGGTGAATATGAACGCTCGGAAAGCGCTTTTCAGAACGCCGTTCATATTGACCGGGACAATAGGGATGAGATCGCCCCCTTTTACGAGAATAAGATTTTGCAGAACCCCGACGACGACGTCGCTTACGCGAACCTGGGATATGCCTATTTGATCTTGGGGGACACCTTGAAGGCGCAAAGCGCGTTTAAAAACGCGTTATCGATCAATCCGTATAACCAGATCGCCATGAACGGCCTGAAATTGATCGCGGCCAGAAAAAACTAAAAGTCCGTCACCTTGCCCCGCAGGGATTTTTTCATCGAATGAAAACGCTTCCCTTCCAATAGCTTCTCTTTAGCGCGTTTGGACCGCTTTCTTTTCTGGCGGCGAATCTTCGCTATTTCTTTCCGTTTCTCGGATTCCCTGCCCAGATAAAGCCGCTCTATCTTATCGATGAGAAGCCGTCTGGCGAGATAGCGATTCAGGGCCTGGGACCTCTCGCGCTGGCATTTGACCTCGAGCCCTGTCGGCCGGTGCCGCATCACGACACAGGTCGAGACCTTGTTCACATTTTGGCCGCCGGAGCCGCCCGAGCGGATAAAGCTTTCCTCAAAATCCGACTCCTTAAGCGCCAGCTGTTTGATTTTCTCTTGGAGCTCTTTTATTTTACGGGATGAGACGGGATAGATCGTCACCCCACCACCTCCTTTTTTCCACTGCCTACCTTATGTTTTTGTTGTGTAAAGGCAGTGGAAGAATCCGCCTTCGGCAGATTCATCAATCGGTGAGATTGAAAAGGAGGTGGTGGGGTCACGTGACTCTTTTAGGGAGCAGAAATAAAAACTTTCGAACGGTAATACTTAAGTTCCTCAATCGACTCGAGGATGTCTTCCATGACGCGGTGCGTTTGATGCTTATTGCGCGGCATTTTATGGTCGAGCGGATACCAGCGGCTCACCAGCTCCTTCACCGAGCTCACATCGATCGTGCGGTAGTGAAGGTAGGACTCGAGCTTCGGCATGTACTTCACGAGAAACCGCCGGTCCTGCCAGATCGTATTGCCGCAAAGCGGTGATGATTTCTGCGTGCAATAGGTTCTCACAAATTTCAATGTGATTTCTTCCGCTTTTTTTAAGCTGATCTTGGACGCGCGGCATTCGTCGGTCAGGCCTGATTTTTTATGGTGGTATTTGCTCCATGCCTCCATCGAACGAAGCGTCCTATCGCTGTGATGGATCGCAACCGCGGAGCTCGCCGCCACCGGCTCCAGGTCATTGTTGGTGATCACGGCGCCGATTTCAAGGATAGTGCATTTCTTCGGATCAAGACCGGTCATTTCAAGATCGATCCAGACCAGATAATTCTTCTTTTGCTTTGAACTCAAAATTTATGCCAATCGCTGCGCTTTTTTATTATTCCTCGTGCCCAAGAGCAGAGCGACTCGATTACCCGCCGAGGTGGCCGACACGCAAGTCACGCTCACTCCGGCTTTCGCGAGTCTATTCGCGACCTTCGCCAAAGCCCCTACTTTGTTTTGAAGATTCACGACTAGGATCTCTTTCTCTCTGGAGGAGTAGCCGAGTTTCTTAAGCGCTTTTTTCGCACGAGCGTTGTTATTCGTCACGATGCCAAAGGTGCCTCTGGACCCTTCCCCGCAAGCCCACAGATGGAGAATATTGACCCGCGCCTTCTTCAAAGCATTCGTCACCTTACCCAAAACACCCACTTTATTGGGGGTTGAGAACTGAAGTTCCTTTACTCTTTTTGCCATAGTTGCCTCCTTCTTAATATGATGATATTAACATGAACAGAACCGTCTTGTCTCCACGATTTTATATGAAGTCGGTGGGTTACCCCACCACCTGTTTCGTCCCACCATGTGTTTGAACGATCCCCTTTGGGATCGGCCTGCAGAGCAGGCCAAACACGTGGTGGGACCGATTGCTAATGCAATCGTAAGAAACAAGTGGTGGGGTTAACCCGTCACAGAGAGGACAGAAGTAATAGGCGCTGGTTCCCATGTTTCCATCCAGTTCCATGGGCTTGTGTAGCCCTCGCCTATCTGATCTAGGTCCAGATAGCCTTCGAGCAGTTTGACGTTCATGTCACCGATCGAAAGACCTGGGTATTTTTTGATGAGCACGCGGAACGCGTCGGCCGCGGACCGGACGGCCGGAGAATCGTCCATCGACAAAGAGTCTGCAACCGGGTCACTCTCTTCCATATAAGGGATACCCCCCTTTAAAGCCGTGGAAGATGTCATCTCCAGCTGCGGCCCTACTTGAAATGAACGCATCAAATTGATCCTCGCATCAATTTCCATGAGCGAATCTGCAGTGAGGCTTGGTCCTTCGCCGCTTTGCAGATACACTTTATCGCTTCTTATCTCATAGCTGTCTTTTTGAAGAAGTTCCTGGATCATGTCGTGCCCAAAAAAGAAGCGGCCGTTATTTGCTTCCCGAATCATAAGGGCCTTTAAACGGTCATCGCTCAAGACCGTCAGGACTTCTATGACAGAAAGGCTCTTTATGTCCGGCCCCATTGGTACCCGAGGCAAGTTGTTATTGACCCCGGGGGTAGAGACATCGTTGTCGAAGCTCAAAGGCTTGAACAAATCCGCCCTCGTGGAATCACCATTTGAGGAATCTTTGATATTAGGCTCCTGTCCAAAACTAGACAATGACAGCTGTCTTATAAGAGTCGCGGAGAAGCTGTTTGGAGCAGAGAACTTAGAATCGTAAAGAAGCAGGTATTTACTAAGCAGTTTGACTGTCTCGCGCGAAAAGGAGTTTTTCAGGAAAAATTCAGAGCTTAGGTCCTCAGCGCCGAAACGCCTTGAGATCCCGGGTAAAAACTTCTCGGCGGCTGCAGCCAGCGCGGCGCCGGAGTAAGGCTTTGTACTAAGATAAACTCCGTCTACATAGGTCTGGACATCTATCCCGCCACTGGCGTTTGTGACGTAAACATATGTGTATGAATGCGGCTTTTCTGCAGTAGAAACGGGATTTGGATTAACGACTGGGGTAACAGGAACGGGATTCGGATTAACGACTGGGGTAACAGGAACGGGATTTGGATTAACAACAGGAGGAACAACGCCTCCGGGTGGGTTCCAACCTCCGATGCCTCCGTTGCAACCTCCAGAGGAACGAGAGAAGGAACGAAATAAGTCACGAAAGAAACCTCCGCTACGTGAACCTCCACAACCACCGTCATCTTCATCATCTTCAAATTGGGCGGGCTGAAGCCCCTGGGAAGCGGGCATAAGACCTCGTGTTTCATCAGATTGCAAGTGCGCCCATCCGTTCCCATTCCAATTCCATAAAAAGAATGAGAACAAAAGGGTCCAGGTGACTATTTTAGTTTTAAAACAGGCTGTGTGTTTCATAAGTCTCCCAAAAACTCATCCAGCAAAAAAGCCCGCGCTCTAAAAGAGCACGGGCCTGTTTTTATTATTTGCTTTATTTGGCAGCTTGGCGGCCCTTTCCAACAACGGGCCCATAGCTTTGCGGCTCAGGATTGCTCCTGGTGTGCTCTTTACAAATAAATTCAAATCAATGAGCAGAGAACTTTTTATATCTACTATTATAAGTATACACGAGAAAAATTCTTGGTAAAGGGTCTAAAACTATATATTTATTCTACTAATAGCTGAGCTTACGCTGCTTCAAACAGCTTGGTAAATACGTACCCGATTACGCCCCTCATTTTTAGCCTGATAGAGCGCCTGGTCAGCCAAGCGTTTCATCTCTTGATGGTTTTGAACACCGGGTTGCTTATTGGAACAAATTCCGACACTCACCGTCACGGACACATTCTTCGACGCTATTGAAAAATTTAAACCCTCAATGGATTTGCGGATACGCTCGGCCGTCTGAATCGCCGTTTTTGACTCACAGTCGGATAAAATAATACTGAACTCCTCCCCGCCGTAACGCGCCACGACATCATAGCCGCGGACGCCACCGCTAATCGCCTTCGCCACGGTGATCAGCACGACATTTCCGTGTTCATGGCCGTAGGTATCATTCACCTTCTTAAACTGGTCAATATCGATCATGACAAAGCAGAATTCTTTCTTCATTTCCGCGTGCCTCCTGAATTCCGCCGCCAATCTCAGCTCGAGATACCGGTGGCCGTAAAGCCCGGTCAGGTCATCCGTGATCGCCTGTTTCTGAAGTTCGGCGCTCCTAAGAAAGGCCGTGAAGGTATCGTAAAAAAGGACGGCCGTATAGCTTGCGCCGACAATCAACATCGGGTGAAACGGCTGAAAAAGAATGTTTTTCTGAACCAGCAAAAAAAGGCTCGTTCCGTAGACCAGAATTTCAAGACCCAGAAATAAAAAAAACTTGGCCGCAAAATTAAACAGATCAAAAAGAAGCGTCGAGGCCAACGCGAAAAAAATCAATGCCAGCCAGAGCGCCGAATCCGGATAAAGCGGCCGGATGAAATCCCTGTCCAGAATCATCGCCGTCTCGTTGGCTTGAATAAAAATACCCTCGAGAGTCCCAAGCGGCGTCGCGTGAGAATCATGAAAAATCGGCCGCGCCGACCCGACAATCACAATTTTTCCTTTGATTTCCCGCGGAGACACCCGGCCTTCCATCAATTTCCAAAACGGAATATACGTAAAATCCCCGCTCTTGTAGCGGTAGGAGAGCCAGATTCTCCCGTGGCTATCCAGCGTCAGATACTCGCGCGCTGACACAAGATTGTCTTTGCCGGGATAAAAAAATATGACTTCGGAACGGCCCGTCCGGACAACGCTCTCAAGCGGGGACAGATCCATGGATAGATAAGCGAGATTGGCGGCAAAAGACACGATGGACACCCGCTCTTGGGGCAGGTCAAATCGAGTATAGACGCGGCGTATCACGGAATCCCGGTCCATTGGCTTGTCAGAAAAACCGGTCGCGGCGGCGGCCGACCGAAACGGCTCTGACGGCGGAAAAAAATGCCTCTGGTCGTCAAAGTAAGAGGCCAAAACCACATTTCCCGCTTCTTTCAACTCCTGGGCAAAAAGAGCGTCCGAATCGGCATAAGCGCCGCGGCCGACAAATGTAAAATCAAGCCCTATTACTTTGGGCTCAAGCGGCGCTAATTTTTTCAGACAATCCGCGAACACGTCCCGGCCCCAGGGCCACTGACGGTCCACCCTCTGGTAAGATTCATCATCGACGCCCACCACCACTATCCGTTCATCCGCTTGAGGCTTTTTTAAAAGATTGTAACGGGTCAGGAACATCGTGTCTTTGACCTTAGCCCCTAAAAAATAAAACAGGTTGAAGTGGGAAATAAAAAGCGCGTAAACGATTGAGAAGAAAATAGCCGCGCTTAAGAGGGTGCTATAACGAGAAATTTTTTCGTTAGATATTATGTTCATAGAATCTCATTCTATTCTCCAGGTTAAACGCGGTCAATCAAACAAAAAACCCAGGATTTCTCCTGGGTTTTAGGCTTCAACTGGTACAAGCCGGCATTTCTCGTAAATGTACACTTCGGCTTCCACATCCGCTTGCCAGTTTGGCTTTAAAATGGTGGAGGCGGCGAGATTTGAACTCGCGTCTCTAACCTTCGAGGTTCGTGGCCTCTACATGCTTAGCCGTTTCTTTGAGTGTCCCTTTTAAGCTCGAATCGGCACGATCTTAAAAGGTGAGTCCTCTGTCGCTCTCGCCAATCTACCGAAGACGCATAGAATCAGCCTCCGCCAAAAAACTTGGCGGATCCGCCACGCAATGTGGCGGAAGTCTGTTGTCGACGCCCGGCCTCATCCCACAGACGAGGATAAGCGGACGGTAGCCGTTATTAGGCGGCTAGCGGAAACGCCATGGGCCCCGCGAAGGGTACCCTTATTGTTTTAGCGTTTGATTTGGTGCCAGGTGTTTAAGGAGGCCTCCTAGCAACCTCCACATGCCACACACGAATCAAAGAGCTAGATCGATGCCTGTCGCCCCCTGACAAAGAGCGTGTCAGGTCTACGCTGCGCTTTGCGCAGCTTCGACCCATTACTACCGCTCTTTGGAAGCCCGCCTTCTCTGTGGCGGGCCAATTTTTCAAAGATGTAAAAGTCTATTTTGAATAACTCTTTTGCCTTGCGTCGTTTTAAGAAACTTTTCTCGTTTCCTTGCCGAAATCAAATCAACAAATTCTTCAGAATATACTAATCGATATGGGACATCTTTTTTTGTGGAGACTACCTTCCCAGAATTATGGCGCTCCAATCTCCTCTCGATTGAATATGTGACCCCTACATATAAACGTGGGTTTTTCTCACTTCGTAGAATATATAAATAGGTCTTACTCATTTTCTGTTACGGTTCTTAATGGCGCGGTCTATCTCGCGCGAAATCGTTTGCTTCTTAATAGTTGAACGCTTGTCGTACAATTTCTTGCCCTTCACCACCGCTAGCTCTATTTTCGCAATGCCGCGGCCGTTGAAATAAAGCTTAAGCGGCACGAGCGCCAAGCCTTTTTCCAGGGTTTTGACTTTAAGCTTCTCGATTTGGGACCAATGAAGCAAAAGCTTCCGCTTGCGGATGGGCTCCGGATTCTCACGGTTCCCCATCGCATAAGGGGCTATGTAAAGATTATACAGGAAGACCTCATTGCCATCAAGGTGGGCAAAACTGCCCGAAAGACTGGCCTTTCCCGCTCTCAGGGACTTGACCTCGCAGCCGGCAAGCATGATCCCCGCCTCGAGGACGTCCAAGATAAAATAATCGCGCCTTGCCTCGTGATTGGTAGCGATAACCGTGTCTTGTTTTTTCTCTTTCACCCCGTTAGATCTCCAAATAGCAGTTGCTTGTAACGAAACTTTGGCTTATCATGTCTTCATTTGGAATTCGAATAGCCCCCAGGAATAAGATCTAACGGGGTGCACGCTGATACTATAACACAAAACCCCATATGCGTTTATCCACAAAACCGTTTTTTAACTGTCTCATAATCCTTATCGCCGCTTGGGCGCGGCCATGCCTTGAATGCCCGGCCTGGGCGGAAACCCAGCCAAGCTTCACAACCACCCTCCCGGAGAAGGCGGATCAGATCGCAAACCTTCACGAAAAGGCCGAGCACTTGATCGTGGAAAATAAATTCAGAGAAGCCGTTGAGGTGTACTCGGAGATCCTATTGATCGAGCCGGATGACGAGGCGGCCTACACGAATCTTGGGCACGCTTACATGATCTTGGGCGATTTTGGACGCGCCAAAGACGCTTTTCAAAACGCGCTTCACATCAATCCCAAGAATCAGGGTGCGCTTCTTGGCCTGCAAAAAATCGTGGATCCGGATAGCACCCTAAACTCAGACGACAGATAACAGAAATCAGATCTTCCTGCGAGTTTCTTTATCTGACAGAAGATCCTTGTCCGCCTCTTCGACCAATTCTTGAGGGTTCTTTGGGTTGCTCCCGTCATTGTTCCTAGGGTCAAACGTGGCGACGCCGATGCTGATCGAAGAGTCCTGAAGCTCATGTGTTAACGATTTGGCCATCGCGTGATACGAGTCTCTCAAACGGTCGCGGTAAGCTTGCGCTTCGCTAGCGCTGGCGCGCCACAGAAGAATCACAAACTCATCTCCCCCGTATCTTGAAATCACATCGTAGCCCCGCACGCTCTCTTTGATCACGGACGCCGCGCGGCGGATCATCTCATTGCCAGCCTCATGGCCAAGCGTGTCATTGATCTTCTTGAAACGGTCCAGGTCCGTCATCACGATCGAAACGGGCGTTTTGGATTTCTCGCACTTTTTCCATTCCTCACCAAGCCGGCCCCGCAAAAAATCGTAGGTATAAAGGCCTGTCATCTTGTCCTGGATCGCCTTGGATTCAAGACCTTTATTCTCCAAAAGAAGTTTAAGCGAATTCGCCGTGATGCCGCTCACCATTCCCAAGAGAGGTCCTAAAAAAAGAACAAACATATCCACGACGATGTCTCGATTAAAAAGAAACTGCGCCCCTAAAAACAGGCCCAAAATAATCACGGCCGCACTGACACACGCGAGTAGAAATCGACGCGACAAAAACAAAAGCAACACGAGGATCCCGGCCAACCACGCGGCGAAAAGTGCAGCCTGGCCGGAGATAAAATGGAGCTGGCGCCCTGCCGTGATTGAGATAAACTCATTGGCGTGAATCGCAATTCCAGACATGAGCCCAAACGGTGTCGGATGCCTGTCGGAAAATAGCGAGGAAGTCAACCCGACGAGCACTGTCTTCCCCTGAAATTCGTCTGCGGCCAGTTTTCCTTGGATCACTTTCCAAGAGGGAATTTCTTTAAAATCATCCTCCGACGCCAAATAATTGATCGTATAATCTCCGTCCGGATCGATAAAAATGGCGCGCTTTGGAGAACCAAAGGTCAATAAACCCAGTTCCGGGTCAAAACGGGGGCTGTTCGACTCAAGCGGACCAGCGCTCGCCGCGATCAGCTGAAGCGGAAAAGAACTTTCAAACTCCGTAGAAATCTTTCCGGCTGAGTAAGGTCTTAAAATGTAAGAACGTCGAATCGCGAAGTCGGAATCCACTATTTTCTCTAAATAGCCGACTTTTGAAGCCGCTCCGGCAATCTTTGAATTGGGCCGGATCAGACGGTTTTCCGAGTCAAAAGTAGTGCCGATCACGACACGGCCGTGATCGCGCATCGCTTGGGCAAGCGCGTCGCTTGGAGCGTCTTCCTCGCCTTCCAGCCCCGTAAAGGAAACGTTTAGCCCGATCACGCTCGCGCCGTGCCTGGTCAACTCATCGATCATCGTCGCAAAAATCTTTCTTGACCAAGGCCAGCGGACCCCCAGTTTCTGGCAAGATTCCTCGTCAATCGTGACGATGACCGCTTCTTTAACCGCATCCGGCAAGGGCATCGACAGATGCCGGATCTTGAAGAAAATATCGCGAAAGGCTAGCGTCGTTTTCTGCAGGGCTTCCGATTGAGAATAGTACGAGGGAAAATAAAGAATCACGGTCGTAAAGAGACCCAGAACCGTCAGCGGATAGGCGTATTTTTTCATCTTGTCATGGTTCAAAACTCGTGCGGAAGGTGGGAGTCGAACCCACAAGCCTTGCGGCACAGGCTTCTGAGACCTGCGCGTATGCCAATTCCGCCACTTCCGCGAAATTTATTAAAAAGAGACCCGTGACGCAAAGTGAGTGAAAGCCACGGGTCAAAAACAGGTGATGATTTACTTGCGCTTCTGAATGGGCGTATAAACTCGATTGCTTTCTCCCGCATAGTGAGAGATCGGCCGGATCAGCCGATTGTCATGATACTGTTCCAAGATATGGGCCGTCCAACCCGCCATCCGGCTGATGGCGAACATCGTCGTAAAAAGATCGACCGGGATCCCCAACGTATACAAAACGGAAGCGGAGTAAAAATCAACGTTGCAGTTAAGTTTCTTCCGCGCCCAGACCGTCTGCTCAAGCTTCTCGGAAATCGCGAACCACTTCGCCTGCTCGGGGCTGGAATCCGCGAGCGTCTTCGCCATCGCCCTCAAATCATCGGCTCTCGGATCAGGACCTTTGTAGACCCGGTGACCGAATCCCATCAATTTCTTTTTATGATTAAGCGCGTCGTCCACATACGCTTCAACATGTTTAACGTCTCCGATGGCAATCAAGCTTTCCATGGTACGGCTATTGGCTGAACCGTGAAGATCGCCTTTCAGAGTGCCAATGGCCGAGACAATGGCCGAATAAATATCCGAGAGCGTCGAAGCAGTGGTACGAGCTACGAAAGTGGACGCGTTTAAATCATGCTCAGTCAAGAGAATAAAATATTTATCGAGCATGCTCGCTTCCGTCGCGGAAGGCGCTTTGCCTTTTAGCATGGTGAGAAAGTTAGCCGCCGTATTTGTCGCGACATCCAGCTTCGGATGAACGAGCTCCACGCCGCGCCTCACGCGGTCAAAATACGCGATAATGCTCGGCACCCGCGCGATCAGGCGGATCGCCTTTCGGACATTGGATTCCATTGATTGATCGTCCGCTTCCGGGTCGTAGAACGACAGGGTGGACACACCCGTGCGGAGCGTGGCCATCGGGTTGGCCGTTTTCGGAAAAGCCTCGATGAGCTTGATCAGATCTTTGGGAAGCTCCCGCTCACTGACCAGTTTGTTTTTGAAATCGATCAACTGTCTTTCGGTAGGCAGGTTGCCAAATAATAATAGATAAGCGGTTTCTTCGAAATGGGAGTTTTGAGCCAAGTCATGAATATCGTATCCGCGGTAAGACAGCTTTGAATTCTTGCCATCAATCAGGCAAATACCGCTCTCCGCGGCCACCACATCTTCCAGCCCTTTTGAAAAGGCGCTTTGTGTATTCACATCCATGACCTGACCCCTCTGTTCGAAATTTGCCTTATTCTGCCATTCGGCGAATCTAAAATCAACATTAAAACGGCACGCCTACGGCGTCGCCGAGATTTCCTTCAAATCTTTCATCTGTGACAAGAGCGTTTGCAAAATAAAAGCCGTGTTTTTAAAAAGCCAGTAGGTCAGAAGGACCGTGAAAGCGGTCGTCAAGATCTTCCACGTTAAAGAAAATTTTGGACTGAGCCATAAAAGTGGCAGGGCCAACGGCCCCAGAAGCACTAGCCCGAAGATCACGGCCTGAACGCTAAGGTACTTGGAATCGCTGGGTTTCTTTTGCTGGTCCAAAACTCCTCCTTGATTAGGATGTCATCTTGAACGGATCCAAAATCTTTTTGATTTGATCCTCGGACAAGATTTTCTTTTCACGGATGACTTGGAGGATGGTTTTCTTCGAAACCAGCGCCTCCTTGGCCACCTCGGCTGCTTTGGCGTAACCGATGAGAGGATTGAGCGCGGTCGCTAATCCCATGCTGCTCTCGGCGTAATGCTGACAGCGTTCTTTATTTGCCGTGATCCCCGCCACGCACTTTTCACGCAGTATTTTGAGCGCATTGCCCAAAATGGTGGCGGAAAAGTTGAGATTGTAAGCCATCACCGGCATCATGACATTGAGTTCGAGCTGTCCCGCTTGCACGGCAAGCGCGACGGTTGCATCGGCGCCTACGACTTGAAATGCCACCATGTTCGTCATTTCAAGAATCGAAGGATTGACCTTCCCCGGCATGATCGAAGAACCGGGCGCCGTCGCCGGCAGATCGATCTCCGCAAAACCCGTCATCGGCCCGGAACACAAAAGTCGTAAATCGTTGGCGATACGGATGATTTCGAGCGATAGGTTCCTGAGCGCGGAAGAAACTTCCGCCATCGGCCGCTGACTTTGCATCGCTTCCCTCATATCTTTAGCGGGAATTAACTCAAGCCCCGTCATCGCCGCAAGTTCCTTGATCATTTCTTCGCGATAGCCGGGGGCCACATTGAGTCCCGTTCCTGCCGCGCTTCCTCCGATGCCAAGCTCATGCAAAGACTTCTCCGCTTCCAAAAGCGATAGGCGGCATTTTCTGATCGCTTCCCCATAAGCGGAAAATTCCTGTCCTAATCGGATAGGCACCGCGTCTTGGAGATGCGTGCGGGCGGATTTCAGGATAGAAGCAAATTCTTTGCCCTTGGAAAAAAATTCCTTTTCCAGCGCTTCGAGCGGCTCATGCAAATATTCTTTGAGAATAAGAAGAAGCGCCAGACGCATCGCGGTCGGAAAGGTGTCGTTCGTGGACTGCCCCCGATTGGCGTGGTCATTGGGATGAACCGGCGCGTAACTGCCTTTCGGACGCTCTAAAATTTCGTTCGCGCGATTGGCGATCACCTCGTTCACGTTCATGTTGAACGCGGTCCCGGCCCCCATCTGAAAAACATCCACTAAGAATTGGTCACGAAGACTGCCGGCCAGGATTTCGTCGCAGGCCTTGACAAGCGCCCGCGCCGACTCCTTGGGTAACACGCCCGCTTTGAGATTCGCTAGGGCTGCGGCCTTTTTGACATACAAGTAAGCGTCAATAAACCGTGGATGGGCCTTCAAACCGCTGATAGGAAAATTCTCCACGGCGCGGTCGGTCTGAATCCCGTAATAAACATCGCCCGGTATTTGACGAGAACCTAATGAATCCTTTTCAATACGCGTTTTGATCATACCCTTTGACGCGTTGCGTCATTTTAAATCAGACTCCTGCGGTTTAGCGGCCAAGCGCTTGGCTCCCTCCAGCTGATCCAGTTTGTTGCTCAACGCGCGTCTTTCGGTTTCAGTCTGGCTGAGCTGGCTCTCGAGCCGTGAGATCTCCTCATTCTTAGAGGAAAGCTGACTCTCTAGCGCTGAAATCTTTGAGTTTAACGCATCAATATCGGGCTGATAATTCCTGGTTGTCGCGCAACCAGATACCAACGCGATGCTCATTGCCAAAAACGCCCACACACGCATGCTCTTAAACATTTCCTCACCGTCTCCTTTTTGTTCGCGCTCAATTAAGACAGATATATCCGATAATCCATGTCGGGAAAAATATTGTCAGTAGATTCTAAGCTTTCAAGGGTGGGAATGTCTATACAATTTTTAGTAAGTCCCGCCCAAAGCCGTGTAAACCGGTCGAGATGGTCCTTGGTGCGTTTCACCGCGTAAGCGCCGTGCGTGCCGGCCTTCATAATGAATGCCCAGTCGCTCGACTGGGCCAACAGCACTTCCCGCGCCATCTGATTGAGCGCCCGGCGCTCGATGCCTTCGGCCCCTTGAAAAGCCCTAGCGGATTCACCCATTCTCTCCAAGGCCTTATGAAGATGCCGGTAAATCCAGTCATTGGAGCTGTTCAGCCATACCTCAGCGTAACCGTTGTAACCCCAGCTCGACAGCGAAGGAGTCGTGACCTGGTTTTTAGGATACCGTTCAAGATACTCCGTCGGCGTGATCGTTTTGAAAACCGTTTCGTCCTGGTGAATTTTCCGAAATAGAGCGTCCAGCCACAAAGGCCCTTCGAACCACCAATGGCCGAACAATTCCGCATCATACGGAGACACAACCAAAGGTTTCTGACCTATCAAGCTCTGAACATACTCCACCTGTTTCTCGCGGTTAAACATAAAATTGGCGGCGTGCTCGGCCGCCTTCTCTCTGGCGGCCAAAGGGTCATAAGGTTCCTTGTCGTTTCCGGACCCGGTGATGCGATAGTATTTAATGCCTGTGTTGACGCGGGAGCCGTCGCCGTTTAAATAAGGTCGTAGGTAGCCGTACTCCAGATCAAATCCGATATCCCGGTAAAATTCCCGATAATGATAATCCCCCGGATATCCCTGTTGCGCGCTCCAAACACTCTTAGAAGATTCCGTATCCCGGCCGAACGCCGCCACGCCGGAACGGCAATAAACCGGAGCGAAGATACCGTATTTTGGACGAGGGCTGGCAAACAAGATTCCATGAGTATCGAGAATAAAAAAACGGATGCCCTCTTCTTTCAAGATTTCGTCCACGTCGGGGCAATAGCCGCATTCAGGCAGCCAGATGCCGAGTGGCCTTTTGCCTAAGATCCGCTGGTGGGTCCGAACGGCCATTCTGACTTGAGCTCGGAGAGCTTCTTTCTGGATTTCCATGAGCGGTAAAAAACCATGCGTTGCGGCGCAGGTAATAATTTCAAGCTTTCCCATTTCTTGAAATTGTCGGAACGCCGAAGCCAGGTTTTGCCGGTAACGGCTCACAAAGAGGTCGCGGGCTTCGATAAAAAGCTGACGGTACATCCCGGCCAGGGATTGAAATCGGGTATCGGTCTGGGTTCGATGGATCTCTCTATTGGAAAGTTCTATCAACCGATCCAAATGCCGAATGTACCGCGTTTGAAGCAAGGGATCCGTCATCATCGAGAGAAGCGTGGGCGTCAATGACATTGTGATCCTGAAATCAATGCGGTCTCGGACCAACCCATCGAAAACCTTGATTAAAGGGATATAGGTCTCTGTGATCGCCTCGTACAGCCATTCTTCTTCCAGAAAACGCTCGTGTTCTGGATGCCGGACATAAGGCAGGTGCGCGTGCAAGATAATTGAGAGATAGCCTTTTTCCATCGCTAACGTTAAGGTCTGACCGAGAGAGGTGCGGTAGAAGCCGTCGCTTGAGAGTGGAATTCACCGATGGCCGGCGAGCTGGGCCGCGCGCCGAAACCTCCTGAAAGCCCAAAGAGTTTCCAAAAAAGATCGTCGGGGATCATCCATTCTTCGTCCAAAACATCCGACACGCCAAAACGCGGAGTCCTGACCGTATTCGATTTGACGAGCGCGAAAAACCGCCCCTCGAGGGTGCGAATACCCAGTTCCACGACCCATTGACGATTGGGAATTCCAACATCGATATACCAGTTCGAGACGAAATAATTCAATTCGATATCAAAAAAAGAATGGCAGTGAGAAAGCGTGGTGTCCGTGACATCATACACTCTAAGCACCGTCTTCTCCGGATGAAGCCCTTGGTTTTGGATCGTCTGTAAAATCTCTTTTCTCCTGCCGGAGGTCACCTCCCAATACGCGAATAACCACCAGGGATCCTTGACCATAAGAACAATTCGATTGTCCCCATAGTAAGTTGGCGAATCTAATTCCTCTATCTTTTTTATTTCTAGTGGGTTATGAGATATCTTTGACCGGAGCTTGAGAAAAACTTTTTTGATGGATCGTATCGACGTGCTGGGCCGTTTGCGGAAGGATCGTTTTTTCTTACCGGCCGGTTTCTTCATGGCGACAAGCCCCTCTTTATCTAAAACAAATTATATGCCAAAGAGGGCCGAAAAGACAATAAAAAAGGCTAGTGGGAACGGACGCCTTTCGCGCGTTTGGACACCAGATATAAATCGTCAAAGGAGCCCTGAACTGAAAGCCCCAGTCCCGGTAGGCGCTTCTCAAACGGTTTTAAATCATTCTCATGGATCAGGCAAGAGAAATCAGGTTCGCTTCTTACTTTCGAGAGAAACGACTCAGGGCTGTCCAAATAAGAGCTCTCTCTATCCATATAAAATAAAACGGCGTTGATTTCGTGATAATTATAAAGATACAGGATCTGGCGTGGGGGGACCGATCGTTGAACCAGCGGCGCGATGCCTTTCAAATCCCGGCTGTAATCATAATCAAAGATATGGGAATAGGGCACATGAAGGGCCATGATCACAATAAACGTCGCCCGGATAAAATGCTTCTGATCCTCATGGAAGATCTTTGCGAGAAGATACCCGACCGATAGCGACAACGCGGGATACGCGGGCAAAATATACCAATCCAATTTGGTTCGCATCAACGTCAAGACGCCAAAAATAAAGAACATCCACGTCGTCAAGAAAATGATTTCCGAAGCCCGGTCTTTGATGGCCTTAAAAAGAAAAAAAGGCGCGGAGACAATCCCAACGAGAACCCACGGATGGTATTTATTCACCAGCGTACGGATATAGTAATAATAATTCCCCTGATGGCCGTCAATACTCGCCCATGTCCGCGACAAATGTTTTAGCCACGCTTCGCTCATATACTGATGGTGATTAATCACCATCTCAAAAATATTCCAAGGCAGCGCAATTGCCACGGCGATCATGACGCCGATCCAATATGAGGAACGGCCTAATAGCACAAATTCCCCCGACCACGCGGCGTAAATCCAAACGATGGGGAATATCAGAAGCCCCGCGAAACTTTTTGTCATGATCGCCAGGCCGATAGCGACGCCGGAGAAAATAAGAAAGCGGTTTTTCTCATATCCCCGCCAGAAAAAATAAAGGGCCAGCGTAAAGAAAAAAGTAAGCGGGGCATCCGTCATGCCAAACCGCGCATAATGAATGTAATGGGATGAGCTTAAAAGAACCAGGGCCCCGAGAAAACCGACCCATCGCCCTAAAAGCCGCCGGCCAAAAAAATAGGTGAGTATCACTGTTCCGATCCCGCAAAGCGCGGAAAAAAGCCGAGCGGAGAATTCATTGATTCCAAAAATTTTATAAAAAAAAGCGGTCGCCCATACGCAGAGCGGCGGTTTGTCCGTCCACGCGGACCCGCCAAGAGTCAACCGGAACCAATCCCCCGAGCGGATGATTTCTTTGGCAACGGAGGCATAAATTCCCTCATCCCAACTGGCGAGAGAACCGGATCCTAGACGAAACAAAAGAAAAAAAGAGGAAAGGATTAAGAGAAAGGCCGCGTCTTGAAAGGTTTGTTTCTGAAGTTTTAAATACGGCAATGTAAAATTGACGAAATTAGAAGAGGAATACGCCGGCAGCCACGACGCTGGTGTAACCGCCCTTTTCGACCATCGCTGATTGCGTCACGTTGGTCGTTTTTACGATCTCATCCGAGATGCGGAATATTTCTTCTTTTTCATCCCAGCTTTTATCTTCATCGATATCAATGCCGAGCGTGGAGGCAAGCATCGCGGCCGCCAGATCTTCCGCGGTATCCCCCGCTTCTTTTTCCGTCTGCCCGAAAGCGTAATACTCGCTTAAGTAACCGTAGGTCTTCGGGTCCGAAGGAATCGCGCAGCCGATGGACGCAGCGATCAGACGCCGGTTTTCGTTGGAAGAAAGCCGGGCCGTCACGGCAAATGTGATCATGCCGGGAGTGATGTACTTCATGCCTTCATTCTTGGAAATTAATTCGCAGTTGGGAGGAAAAATGCTGGAGACGTGGACAATATTGCATTTTTCAATGCCCGCATCGCGGAGCGCCAACTCAAATGCACGAAGCTCATGCTTGTGAGAACCGACGCCTTTCGTGAAAAACATTTTCTTGGGGACTAACAATTGCTGGCCATTGTCGAGACGATTTTGCAGAACGGTTGTCGGATGATTATTTTGCACGACGGCCATACGGTTACTATACGGCTGTTATTTTTCAAAGTCAAGCAAAACCGACCCTCTTCATTGACTTCGAAAAATCCATCTAATAAGCTACGTCGTTATGAAATGCGACACCGTTGCCCATTCGGGATCGGTATAACGCATTTTCTCGAGCTGCTCGGCTTGGGCAAGTTCTCGTTCATTGAACGGTATTTCTGAAAAAGATACGCCCCAAACTTTCTTAAACCCGCCAACGATATGCCGTCTAAGGACGGCCGGGTCGCCCTGAAGAAATATCGTCGATTGGTGCAATAGCGCGATCCCCTGCCGCCGTTGGCTTGCCCCGACCACTTTTTTTCCGGCCAATAACAAATCATAACAAGAAGGC
>CAYJXB010000014.1:0-28727 GCA_964374005.1 uncultured Planctomycetia bacterium | reverse complement strand
GTGGCCAAGCTTGGTCTAAGGCGCTACCTTGGGGTGGTAGAGATCGCTGGTTCGAATCCAGTCGCCCCGATCGTATTTCTTGAAATTGCGCGAGCGGAAGCCGCCGAATCCGCCCGCCCCGAGCGTTTTGTAGGAGGAATATTAATGAGACGACAATTTGTAGCATGGACTTTTTTGATTATCGGTCTCAGTTTCGCTATATGCTTTGCTGAAGCCAATGAGTCTCGGCTAACGGAACTTAATTATCAAGAAGGTGGAATAAGTCTGAGCTATCCTGAAGGATGGTACGTCCAAAAAGGAAGAACACAGCAAGGTTACCGGGTAATGATTACACCTGAGAGCCCAGATCCACGTGGATTTACACCAATCGTTATCGATCTCTCAAAATATCAGCAGGCTTCTGTTGCTATGGGGCTTGGTAATGGCACTTCCGAAGAGAAACTAAATCGATATCTAGAAGCCTTTCTTAAGAACGCGCAGGGTAAATCTTTATCAGAAAAACCTATCCAATTTGGAGGAACTTCTGGGAAATTGGTTGAAGTTGAAGGTAAAGATCCTGCCGGCTCAGTTCATCATTTGTTTGTTGCTGCAGCCGTGCAGAAGGACGTATTGGCGACTCTTTTTTGTGAAGCCCCCTCGGAAAAATTTGAATCATATAGAAGTCTCTTTGAAAATATCATAACAAAAGCTAACCCTTTTGTTTTGGATTCAAGGCCTACCGTAGGGCTTAAATTTATTTTTCCAATTTCTTGGATAACCGGTTCAGTTGGCAAAAGGGGAGAAACCAGTTTCGAAACAAGTCACGATCCCAACAAAAAATCACTCGGCTATATCAGAAGTTTTCCAGCTTCTTCTCAATCAGCAAAAGATTGGGCTGTTGATGAAGTAAAAGGTCTTGAAGCTAAAGGGATGCGTGTATTCTTACAGCCGATGGAGATTCAGGCTGGAGACACAACTTGGATAATGCTTGGTTGGGAAGCTTCCTTGCCGTATCAGGGGAAAGAAGCTCTTTTCAAAGGAGAACAATATTATTTGAAAGATAAGAGTAATATGGCTGAAGTGTTTTTAGCCGCTCCCAAGGAAATTTTTGACAATCTCAATAAGAACGAGATAAAAGAATTTCTTTCTACTGTGCAGTTCAAATAAGGAAGGACCAAAGCCAACGACTCCGGAGTATTGACCCAAAGCGCGGCTATCTCTTCGCCGAAGGCCCTAGTTTTGGACGTCGCCTGAGGACCCTGCCTGCCAGCAGGCAGGGAATGCCATGGAGTTTTCGGATAGTTTGGCGTCGGCGTGGGAGAATTGACCGGTTCGGGCAAGGCGGGTGGTTTTATGGTATATTTTAAGAAAGCTTTGGAGCATGATTAATGCCGACGATTAGTGTCTTTTTTGGTATTTATATTCGCATGTATTTTGATGAGCATGTACCTGCTCATTTTCATGCATATTATGGTGAGCACTCTGCCGCTATCGAGATTGGAACATTGCGTATCCTAAAAGGACATTTACCTCAGCGTGTTTTGGGTCTGGTTTTGGAGTGGGCTTCTCTGCACAGAGAGGAGTTGTTGGAAGACTGGTCGTTAGCGCAAAGTCATCAACCATTACGGGACATTCGCCCGTTGGAATGAGGTGAAAAGGGTATGGAAAAAATAACACAAATTAAAGTCTTGGATAATTACCGTTTGGAAATATTATTTAATGACGGAGTGAAAGGTGTTATTTCTTTGTCCGACCGCCTTTTTGGGCCGGTATTTGAACCCCTTAAAGACCCTGTCTTTTTTGCTAAAGTTCAGATTGATGAATTTGGAGCTATTGCTTGGCCTAATGGCGCTGACTTAGCTCCCGACGCGCTTTATGAACGGTTGAAACATTAGCAGGTTCACTCACCGCAACAACTTTGGCGAACTCACCTGAGGACCCTGCCTGCCGGCCAAAGGCCGGCCGGCCTGGTGGCCGGGCAGGCAGGGAATGCCATGGAGTTTTCGGATAGTTTGGCGTCGGCGGGGAAGAAGTGACCCGTTCGGGCAAGGCGAGTGGTGTTGCGGAGACTTGGGAAAGTAAAAACCGATGCGAATAACTAAATCATCAAAAATCATCGGAATCGGAATTTTGGGGCTGGGGACAGTCGGCTCCGGCGTTGTCAGCCTCTTACGCCGGCACGCGGCGGCGATTGAGAAAAAAACTGGCGTGCGCCTGGTTTTAAAAAAGGTTTGCGTAAAATCTCTGGCGAAAAAACGGCTCGTGAAAATTCAGCGGCAGCTTCTGACCACCCATGTTCAGGAGCTTCTCAATGACCGCTCGATCGATATCTTTGTGGAACTCGTCGGAGGCATTCAGCCGGCCAAGAAAATCATCGCGCAGGCGTTTCGAAACGGAAAGCATGTGGTCACGGCCAATAAGGCGCTTCTTGCCGAAGAAGGGAGTTTTGTCTTCGGCACGGCGCGCCAATATTCCAAAAAGCTGGGAATTGAAGCCAGCGTCTGCGGCGGTATTCCCATCATCAAAGCGATCAAAGAAGGCCTGGCTTCGAACACCATTTCTCATTTTTTAGGGATCGTCAATGGGACCTGCAATTTTATTTTGACTTCAATGTCTGACCAGGCCATCGGCTTTGAGGAGGCGCTTGCGGCAGCGCAGCAAAAAGGTTACGCCGAGAAAAATCCGGCGCTGGATATCCAGGGCATTGATTCGGCCCACAAATTAGCGATCCTTGCGCGGCTGGCATTCGGCGCCGAAGTGCGGTTTAGCTCCATCCCGGTTGAAGGAATTGAGTCGCTCGCCGTCGCGGACATTGAATACGCCAAAGAACTGGGCTACGCCATCAAACTGCTCGCAATCGGCAAAAGGCACCCGCAAGGCCTGGAACTGCGCGTTCATCCGACCATGCTGCCTCTGGATCATCCTCTTTCGAACGTTCGAGGGGTTTATAACGCTGTTTTTTTGCATGCGGATCAGGCGGGAGATCTTTTGTTTTACGGAAAAGGAGCGGGGATGTTTCCGACGGCCAGCGCCGTGATGAGCGATATCATTGATATCGCAAAAAGAATTCAAGGGGACGTCGATAAGAGAGCGCCGTCGGCAAGCGTTCCGGGCCGGCTAAAAATTTATCCGACAGCCAATAGGATCTCGAAATATTATCTGCGGTTTCAGGTGGCGGACAAGCCCGGAGTTCTTGGCAAACTCGCGCGAGCCCTGGGAAAGAATCATATCTCTATTTTAAGTGTTCATCAAAAAGAGTCCCACGATCTCCGATCCGTGCCCGTCATTATTTTAACGTATGAGGCGCAGGAAAAGAACCTCCGAAAAGCGTTAAAAGAGATTGGCTCCGGAAATTTCATCAGCAGAAAGACTGTTGTGATTCGAGTGGAAAAATGACCCCACCACCTCTTTCTGAGGCGACGCTCACGGTAAATAGCGCTTACGTGTATCTCATGCGCAGTCTAGAAGACAAAAAGTTTTATTTAGGTTGGACGACGGATTTAAAGCGTCGCCTCGACGCGCATAACATGGGATTGAATCCATCCACGAAAAGCAGAAGGCCTTTCGAGCTAATTTATTATGAAACCTACACAACGAGTGAAGACGCCAAGAGCCGTGAACGTAAATTGAAACATAATCCCAATACGTTCAACCAGTTCAAGAAACGCGTGTTGTTATGCGCGTCTAAGCCGCGTGGCTTGAAAGAGGTGGTGGGGTGATTTGGCAGGGAATTATTGAAAAATACCGGCCGTATCTGCCGGTCAGTCAGAACACCCCCGTGGTGACCTTGAACGAGGGCAACACCCCACTCATTTATTCCAAAACGCTTTCAGAGATCGTCGAGGCGTCGACGTACTTAAAACAGGAGGGGCTGAACCCGACCGGATCTTTCAAGGATAGGGGAATGACTTTGGCGGTATCCAAAGCCAAAGAATCAGGCGCCAAGATGGTGATTTGCGCCTCGACTGGCAACACCTCCGCCTCGGCCGCCGCCTATGCGGCAAGGGCAGGCCTCCGGTGCATTGTCCTGATTCCTCAAGACGCCGTGGCACTCGGGAAATTAAGCCAGGCGCTGATCCATGACGCGGAAGTGATCGCGATCAAAGGGAATTTTGACACTGCGCTTAAATTAGTCAGAGAAATAGCGGCGAAGTACCCGATCACGCTTGTGAATTCCTTGAACCCTTACCGCCTGGAAGGCCAAAAAACCGGCGCGTTTGAGATCTGCGATCAGTTGGGGGGACATGCACCTGATTTTCACTCGATTCCCGTAGGAAATGCCGGAAATATCACGGCCTATTGGCGGGGTTACAAAGAATATTTTGATCATCGCCAAATTTCCGCAAAACCTAAGATGCTTGGTTTCCAGGCGGAGGGCGCGGCACCGATTGTTCGCAAGAAAATTATTCTGAAACCAAAGACAATTGCCACGGCGATTAAAATAGGGAACCCGGCCAGCTGGAAAAAAGCGGAAGCCGCGCGTGACGAATCAGGCGGCCGGATTGAAATGGTCTCGGATAAAGAAATCCTGGGGGCTTATCGCCTATTGGCAAAGAGGGACGGTATTTTTGTCGAGCCCGCCTCCGCGGCGAGCGTCGCGGGGATTCTCAAACTGCACCAGCGGAAATTTTTTAAACAAGAAAAGAAATCGTTCAAGAGAGATTTGAGCGTTGTCTGCGTTCTTACCGGACATGGCCTAAAAGATCCGGATCGGGCGCTATCGTCCGTCAGAAAACCAAAATCAGCTTCCGCCTCTGTGAAGGAGATTTTGAGAATAATTAAACTATGACCCCACCACCTCTTTTGGAGACGACTTTGGATTTTCGTTTTAAATTCGATACAATGCAAAAGGTACTAACCGTGAGTCGTCTCGACGCGCGCGGCGCGTCTTTGCCCCACCGCTTATTTTTTGCGATCCAGTGGCGGCAAAACAAGTGGTGGGGCAAAAAAGAGGTGGTGGGGTGAAATATTTAATGTTGATCTGCGAGCAAATGGCGGACGAGCCGTTAGCCGACCTTGAAGAGCGCACGCCGCTGGAAGCGGCCAAAACCCCTTTCATGGACCTTCTGGCGAAAAAGGGGCAGCTGGGGAAAGTTTTATTCACGCCGCGCGCGCTGCCTGCGACGCCGGATGTCGCGTGCCTCTCGCTTTTGGGTTTTGATCCGAGACAATTTTATACCGGGATAGCACCGCTTGAAGCAATCGCGATGGGCATTCCGCTCAATGATAACGAGGTGGCCTTTCGCTGCGATCTTGTGACCGTGTCGGACGATCACCTGGTGGATGTCAGTGCGAGCCTCATTTCCGACCGCGAGGCGGGCCTGTTGATCGGCGATCTGAACAAGAAGCTGTCAAACCCCAAGGTGAAATTCTATCCCGGCGACGGATACAAAAATATCTTGGTCGTCAGTGATCCCGACGTGGCCGACAATTTGGATGAGCTGGACTGTGTCCCGCCCCAGACACTGATGGGACAAAAGTTCGTCAACTATCTGCCGAAGGGCCAGGGCGCTCGGCTCCTCACGAACTTAATGGACCAATCAAAGGAAATTTTGGAAAATCATGGGATCAACCGAGTTCGGATCGATCTTGGCGAAAATCCGGCCAATATGATTTGGCCATGGGGTCAGGGGAAGCGGCCGAAAACGCCGTCGTTCGCGGAACGCTTTCGCTTGGATGGCGCAGTCATTTCAGACGAGGATTTTATGAAGGGTATCGCCAAGACACTGAATCTGCCGATAGAAAAGAATATTGAGAGAACGGTGGAGCAAAAAGATTTTATATTTCTGTACCTGGCGGCAAGTGGAGAGTTTTGCCAATCGCGCGATCTGAAATCAAAGATACGGTTCATTGAGCATTTTGATGCGACGGTCGTGGGGCCCGTCATCAAGATACTGGAACGCTGGCCGGATCATCGCCTATGCGTCTCTACGGATTATGCGGCCTCACTGACCAAAAAGGCAGTGCTTCATGATCCGGTGCCGTTCTTGATCGAGGGACGAGGCATCCCACCGGACGGCGCGGAGGCCTTTAATGAAAAGGCTGCCTTCCAGACACGCCGCTTGTTCGATGAAGGGCATCAATTCATGGAGTCTTTTCTAGCGGCTACGAGGCCATCCATTGCCTCGAGCGCTGTGCCGCGAGAGAAGACTCGCGGCTTAGGAAAATAAATTGCTGATCGTACAAAAATATGGGGGGTCAAGCGTTGCGAACCCCGAGCGGATCAAGCGCGTCGCCGAACGGGTGAAACGATACAGGGCGAAAGGGCATTCGTTGGTCGTGGTGGTCAGCGCCCTGGGTGACACGACGGATGAATTGTTGGAACTTTCCGGGCAGATCACGCGCCGTCCGTCCCGGCGCGAGCTGGATATGTTGATGTCCACCGGTGAGCAAATCTCGGTATCGCTCTTAGCGATGGCACTGCACGAACTACACTGCGACGCGATTTCTTTTACCGGCGGTCAGGTTGGGATCGTGACGGATTCCTCTTATACCCAGGCCAGGATCCTGGATATCAGCACGAAACGCATTCGTGACGAACTGAAAAAAAAGAAGGTCGTCATCGTCGCCGGTTTTCAAGGCGTCAATCCCCAAGCGGAGATCACAACGCTTGGGCGGGGAGGCAGTGATTTGACCGCCGTGGCGCTCGCCAAAGCCCTCCGCGCCGACGCCTGCGAAGTTTATACGGATGTGGAGGGGGTCTTTACCGCCGATCCGCGCATCGTCAGGGAAGCCAGAAAGATCAAAAAAATAAGTTACGAGGAAATGCTGGAGCTGGCCTCCTCGGGGGCACAGGTCATGCAGTCGCGTTCCATCGAGGTCGCGGGGAAATACGACATTCCTGTTCACGTCAGGAACAGTTTTACCAATCGCCAAGGCACATGGATTGTGAAGGAGGATCGTTCAATGGAAGATGTTCTGATTCGCGGAGTTTCACTCAACAAAAACGAAGCCAAGCTGACTTTGAGCGGTGTCCCCAATCGTCCCGGTGTCGCCGCCGCTGTTTTCAAGTCCCTAGCCAGGAGCGGCACCAACGTGGATATGATCATCCAAAACATTGGAAAATCGACGAACACGGATATCTCGTTTACAGTCCCAAAGGCGGATTCGGACCTGGCCGTGCGCTCATTGGAAAAACTGGCAAAGAAAATCGGATTTAAAGGCGTCTGGCAAGACGCCAACATCGCCAAGGTTTCCGTCGTGGGAATCGGCATGCGCAGCCACGCCGGAGTCGCCGCGGCGATGTTCGACGTTTTAGGAAAAAATAAAATCAATATTGAGATGATTTCCACGAGCGAAATCAAGATTTCCTGCGTCGTGAAAAAAAAGGACGGCGAAAAAGCGGTTCGGTTGCTTCATCGGCATTTTAAACTTGGTAAAAGAAAATAACCCCACCACCTGTTTTTGTGGCGGAGTGACATTATGAATAAGACAAAACAAACCGAGAGAAAAATGGCCCGCCACGACGCGCTCCGCGCGTCAGTGACGTACGTCGCAAAACAGGTGGTGGGGTAAATGAAGATCGAGATCTACGACACGACGCTCAGAGACGGTTCTCAAGGGGAGGGCCTTTCTTTTTCGGTGCAGGACAAGATTTTAATCGCCAAACGGATCGACGAGCTCGGTTTTGATTATATCGAAGGCGGCTGGCCGGGCGCGAACCCAAAAGATATCGCTTTTTTTGATGAGATCAGGAAAATAAAGCTAAAAAATGCCAAAATTGTCGCGTTCGGCTCCACGCGTAAGGCGCATTCGAAGGCCTCCGAAGACGATAATTTAAAAGGCCTTCTGGCAGCCGAAACCCAGACCATCACAATCTTCGGCAAAAGCTGGGACATGCAGGTCCAAGAAGTCTTTAAGACGGAGCTCGAGGAAAATATCCGCATGATCGATGACTCCATCAAGTTTCTTCGCTCAAAAGGGAAAAAAGTCATTTATGACGCCGAACATTTTTTCGACGGCTATACCCACAATCCCGGCTATGCCTTAAAAACGCTCGCCGTCGCTCTCGAGGCGGGCGCGTCGGTGCTAGTCCTTTGCGATACAAACGGCGGAAGCATGCCCTCCAAAATTTCAAAGATCATCCTCGAGGTCAAATCCCGCATCCAACATCCTTTGGGAATTCATACGCACAACGACGGTGGCGTAGGGATCGCCAACGCGATCAGCGCGGTGGAAGCCGGGGTGGGGCATGTGCAAGGCACGATCAATGGTTATGGGGAAAGATGCGGAAATCCAGATCTCATCACGATCGTCGCGAATCTCCAGCTTAAACTCGGATTCTCATGCCTGTCGCCCGGTAAGTTAAAAGAATTGACCGAGGTCGCGCGGTTCGTGAGCGAGGTCAGCAACATGATTCAAGCCAAAAACCAGCCGTATGTGGGCCAAAGCGCCTTCGCGCACAAAGGCGGCATCCATATCAATGCGGTGATGAAAAACCCGGAAACTTATGAACACATCGATCCTTCCGTTGTCGGCAATCGAAGGCGGTTTCTTGTGTCGGAGCTTGGAGGGAAAACCAATATCATGTTAAAGGCCCAAGAGCTGGACATTACGCTTAAGAAAGAATCTCCCGAAACAAGGAAGATTCTTCAAGAGGTGCAGGACCGGGAAAACAAGGGCTATCAGTACGAGGCGGCCGAGGCGAGTTTCGAGCTTTTGATCCAGGAAGTCACCGGTAAAAAGAAAGAATTTTTTAAAGTCAAAGAAGTCAAAATATCGGCTGAAATCATCGGAGACAAGGATCCTGAAGCCAAGGCAACGGTCGTGATCGAGAAAGGGGGCAAGACCGTAAAAAAAGAGGAGCTCGGCGACGGGCCTGTCAACGCCATCGATAACGCGTTCCGCAAAGCGCTAGCCACTTTTTATCCCTCGATCGAGGAAGTGCATTTGGATGATTACAAAGTCCGTATCGTGGATTCCAAAGCCGGCACCGCCGCGAAAGTGCGCGTGTTTATTGAATTCAGCGACGGCAAAAAAACCTGGACCACCGTGGGCGTTTCCACCAACATCATCGATGCCAGCTGGCTGGCCCTCAAAGATGCCTACGAGTACAAGTTGTTAAAACAATAGCAGTCGGTTTCCATGTTCTCTTCCCATCCTAAAGAAGAACTTGCTAAAGTCTACAATCCAAAGCTTGTCGAAAAAAATTGGTACCAGCTTTGGATGAAAAAGGGCTTCTTCACCGCTTCCTCCAAAACAAAGAAGAAACCCTATACCATCGTGATCCCGCCGCCGAATGTGACCGGCATTCTTCATATGGGCCACGCACTCAATAACACGCTGCAAGACATCCTGATCCGTTATAAACGCATGAGCGGATACGAAACGCTTTGGATGCCGGGCACGGACCACGCGGGCATCGCCACCCAAAATGTGGTGGAGAGTTCTTTAAAAGAGGAAGGGCTTTCGCGCCACACGCTCGGCCGTGAGGAATTCCTCGAACGGGTTTGGAAATGGCGTGAGAAATACGGCCATACGATCATCCGTCAGCTCCAGCGGCTCGGATGTTCCTGCGATTGGAATCGCACGCGGTTCACGATGGACGAAGGGCTCTCGGAAGCCGTGCGGGAGGTGTTTGTCCGGCTCTACGAAAAAGGATTAATCTACCGCGGAAAATATATCATCAATTGGTGTCCGCGATGTCAAACCGCCCTGTCGGATGAGGAGGTTCAGCATAAAGACGTGACGGGCCATTTATACTATTTGAAATACACGATCGAGGGGAGCGACCAGCATGTCACGATCGCGACCACGCGCCCGGAAACCATGCTCGGTGATACCGCCATCGGTTACAACCCCTCGGATGAGCGCTATCAACATCTCAAAGGCAAGACCGCGATTCTGCCGCTCTTGAACCGAAAACTCACGATCATCCAGGACGACCAGATCGACCCTAAATTCGGCACCGGCGCGTTAAAAATTACGCCGGCTCACGATCCGACGGATTTTAACCTGGCTGGAAAACACGGCCTTGAATTTATCAACATCCTGAATCCGGACGGCACGTTGAATGAAGCAGCGGGCCCTTATCAGGGGTTAGACCGTTTTGAGGCGCGGCGCAAAATTATCAGCGAATTGGAAGACCGCCGGATTTTACTGGAAACAAAAGAACATGTCCACGCGGTAGGCCACTGCTATCGCTGCCAAACGATCATCGAGCCCTATTTATCCCCCCAGTGGTTTGTCCACATGAAGCCCTTGGCGCGGCCGGCGATCGCGGCGGTCAAAGAAGGGCGCACGGCCTTTTCTCCGAAGCGATGGACAAAAGTTTATTTTGATTGGATGAACCATATCAAGGACTGGTGCGTCTCCAGGCAGATTTGGTGGGGACATCGCATCCCCGTTTGGTACTGCCCACCCTGCCGTTCTAAAAATCTTGAGAAATTAAACTTTATTCCCGGGTCCAAAATCTATACCGAACCCGGTATGATCGTTTCCCGCGAGGCGCCAAAGATATGCCCTGGGTGCGGGAATAGGGACCTCGTGCAGGATCCGGATGTGCTCGACACCTGGTTTTCCTCATGGCTGTGGCCGTTTTCAACGTTTGGGTGGCCGAAAAAAAATAGGGACCTGCAGTTTTTTTATCCCACGTCCTGCCTCGTCACCGGCTATGAAATCATTTTTTTCTGGGTGGCGCGGATGATGATGGCCGGGATTGAATTCATGGGCAAGGAGCCGTTTAAAAAAGTGTATATTCACGGCATCGTGCGCGACGAAACGGGCGCCAAGATGTCAAAATCGCTGGGGAACGCCGTGGATCCGCTCGACATCATCGACGAATACGGAGCGGACGCGCTTCGCTATGGGATCATCTCGATCACGTCGGAAGGCCAGGACGTGTACGCCTCAAAAGAAAAGTTTGAGGTGGGGAGAAATTTTGCCAACAAGATCTGGAATGCGGCGCGCTTTGTGCTGATGAACCTGCGTCAAAAATCAGCGTCCCATCCGCCGGCGCCGAAACCCTCTTCTCTGAACGCCATTGACCGTTGGATTTTGAGCCGGTTAAATCACACGGTTCTTTATGTCACCGAATCCCTGGATCAGCTCCGTTTCAACGAGGCCGTCTCCACGCTGTACGACTTTTTCTGGCATCAATTTTGCGACTGGTATCTGGAGTTCGCCAAACCCAACATCCAATCCAAAGAAACCCAGTGGGTCTTGTGCACGGTGTTGGACACGAGCCTTCGGCTACTGCACCCGTTCATGCCGTTTATCACGGAAGAGATCTGGCAGAAAATTCCTCATGACGCCGCCGAATCAATCATGACGAGCGATTGGCCCAAGGTCAACCAAAAGTGGATCGATAAAAAAATAGAAGGCGAGGTCGAGCTTGTGACGAGCGAGATCCAGGCGATCCGGAACGTGCGCTCCGCCTGGCAGATCAATCCCAAAAACCTTGTCGCCGTCACCGTAAAAACAAGCCGCGAAAAGGAAATGCAGGTATTAAAGAATTACTCCGCGACGATCGTGCAAATGGCGAAAATCTCCTCCCTGCAGATTGGCAGAAATGTCAAACGGCCCAAAGAATCCGCCGTCGCAAATATCGGCCGCGTGGAAACTTATGTGGTTTTGTCCGGTCTCATTGATATCCAGGTCGAGCGCCAGCGGATCGAGTCGGCTCTTTCCGACGTCGAGAAAATGATTCGTGGGTTGGAGGGAAGGCTGAGGAACGCAGACTTTCTGAATAAAGCCCCCGAGGCCATTGTTCAAAAAGAACGCCAGAGGGCCGAAGAACTGGAAAACCGCAAAAAACGGCTCGAAGAAAATCTGAAGACCTTGGCCGAGTAACATGCTGAAAATAAACTGGGTCGACCCGATTGTCAAAAACGCACTCCGCGAAGACGTGGGCAGCAAGGACATCACCACCTCCTCGGTCATTCCCAAAAACCTATCCGTTAAAGCGGACATCGAATTCAAACGAAAAGGAGTGTTATGCGGCATTGAGATCGCTGAGCGGGTTTTCCGGCTCGTCGATGAGAATTTGAGGTTCCTCCCGGTAGCCAAAGACGGGGAATGGATCGACGTCGACAGAGAAGTGGCGTATATCGAGGGTTCCGCTTCCTCCATCTTGATCGCCGAACGCACAGCCCTTAATTTCTTAAGCCATCTCTCGGGCGTCGCGACGATCACAAAGGCATTTGTCGACCAGGTCAAGGGAACGCCCGCCAAAATACTGGACACCCGGAAGACGACGCCGGGCTTGCGTGTTTTGGAAAAATACGCGGTCGCCACCGGAGGCGGGACCAATCATCGACGTGGGCTTTATGATCAGGTCCTGATCAAGGACAATCACCTGCGGATTTTAAGAAAGATGCCGCTCGTGGATATCGTGGCGGCGGCCAAAAAAAGCACGCTAAAGAAAACGGTCATCGGCGTTGAAGTCAAAAATCTTCTTGAGCTAAAGGAAGCGTTAAAAAGCAAAGCCGATTACATCTTATTGGACAACCTATCCGTGGAAAACGTCCGCGAGGCTTTTCTCATGCGAAAAAAAATGGGCAGTAAAATCGAGCTGGAAGTCTCCGGCGGGATCACGCTGGATAACGTCAAAGACTACGCTCAGGTAGGCGTGGAAAGGATCTCGGTCGGCCTTCTGACGCACGCAAGCCCTTCGATCGATATTTCGCTCGATATCGTCGGTTAAGAGACGGAACCCTCATGAAATTTAAAATTCAAAGCCACATGATTCCAAAAGGAGACCAACCCCAGGCGATCGAACAGCTTCTCCGCGCGATAAAAAACGGAAAAAAATACCAGACGCTCTTGGGCGTCACGGGAAGCGGCAAGACTTTCACGATCGCGCATGTGATCGCGAACCTCAACCGTCCTACGCTCGTCCTATCCCACAATAAGACGCTCGCGGCCCAGCTTTACAGTGAATTCAAAGAGATTTTTCCGGAAAACGCCGTGGAATATTTTGTCAGCTACTACGATTACTATCAGCCCGAAGCGTATATCCCTCATACGGATACCTACATTGAAAAAGATTCCTCGATCAACGAGGATATCGACCGCCTGCGCCTGCGAGCGACGAGCTCCCTTCTATCGCGGCGCGATTGCATCGTCGTGGCCTCTGTCTCCGCGATTTACGGCTTAGGATCGCCAGAAGAATATGCGGAGCTTTTGGTATTCATCAAAATGGACTCAACGCTCCCACAGGAAGAACTTCTAAAAAAATTAGTGGATATCCAGTATCAACGAAACGATATTGATTTCAAACGAGGGACTTTTCGGGTGCGAGGGGATGTGGTGGAAGTGTTTCTCGCTTATGAAGAGACGGCCATTCGGGTCGAATACGACTGGGACACGATCAAAAAGATTTCCCGCATCAACCCGCTGACAGGGGAGCGGCTGCATGAGCTTGATACGATCGCGATTTATCCCGCCAAACATTTTGTCACGACCCAGACGCGGCTCGAAAGGGCCCTGGTCGACATCGAAAAAGAGCTTGAAACGCGGCTCAAAGAACTGCGGTCGCAGAACAAATTGGTGGAGGCGCAGCGCCTTGAGCAGCGCACGCGTTATGACATGGAAATGATGCGGGAGTTGGGATTTTGCTCCGGCATAGAAAACTATTCACGGCTCATCACCGGCCGCCCGGCGGGGTCAAGACCCCATTGTCTGATCGATTATTTTCCGGAGGATTTTTTGACCGTGATTGATGAATCGCATATTTCGATCCCGCAGATCCGCGGAATGTATTTCGGCGACCGCGCGCGTAAAGAAACGCTTGTCGAATACGGCTTTCGGCTCCCTTCGGCGCTGGACAACCGGCCGCTCCGTTTCGAGGAATTCGAGACACTCGTGAAACAGGTTATTTTTGTTTCGGCGACGCCGGCCGAATATGAAATTAAAAAATCCGGTCTGATCGCGGAGCAGGTAATCCGCCCGACCGGGCTTCTAGACCCTTCGATGGATATCCGCCCCACCAAAGGGCAGGTGGATGATTTGATCGAAGAAATAAGAAAAAGGGCCGACAAAAAAGAGAGGATCCTTGTCACGACGCTGACTAAAAGAATGGCGGAGGAGCTCGCGAAGTACCTGGAAAACACGGGGATCCGTGTCCGGTACCTCCATTCGGAAATAGACGCCATCGAGCGCGTGGAAATTTTGCGCGATCTGCGCCTCAACAAATTCGATTGCCTGGTTGGCATCAATTTATTGAGAGAAGGGCTGGACCTCCCGGAGGTGTCCCTCGTCGCGGTGCTGGACGCCGACAAAGAAGGGTTTCTTCGCAGTCAGACCTCGCTCATCCAGGTGGCGGGTCGCGCCGCGCGCCACGTGAATGGCCACGTCATCCTATACGCGGATACGGTGACGGAATCCATGCGTAAAACCATTTCGGAGACGGACAGGCGCCGTAAACTGCAGTTGGAATATAATGCGAAGAACCACATCACGCCGACCTCGATTCAGAAAGAGGTTCGCGAAGGCATTGAGGCGATCAAAAAAGCGCGCGAAATCGTCCAGGAAACCACCGGGCTCCCGGAGGACCTGGGAGACGTGTTTCAAGTTTTAAGCGACCTCGAGGGCGAGATGGAGGAGGCGGCCCGCACGCTGCAGTTCGAGCGGGCCATTGAGCTTCGGGACCAGATCAAGAAAATCCAAAAAAAATTGGAAAAAGAAAAGATCCCTCAATGAGGCAAGACCTTGTCCTCAATTTCCTGCGCGAAGAAAACGAGCATTTCCTATCCGGCGAGGAGATCTCTAGAAAATTGAAAGTCTCGAGAGCCGCAGTATGGAAAGAAATGGAATCCTTAAGACGGTTGGGTTATGAGATCGAGGCGCAGCCGCATTTCGGGTACCGTCTCGTGAAGGTTCCGGACAAATTATACGCGGACGAAATCAGTTATAAACTTCCGACGCAAATCATCGGAAAAAAGATTTATTCCTACGAGACCCTTGATTCCACGAATGACGCGGCATGGAAGCTGGGGGAAGAAGGGGTGTCTGAGGGGGCTTGCATCCTGGCGGAGCATCAAAAAAAGGGACGCGGGCGCCTTGGCCGGACTTGGGCCTCTCCCAAAGGGAAAAATATTCTGTTGTCCATTCTCGTGAGGCCCGTTTTGGCGCCGACGGATATCGCCAAGATCACCTTGATGAGCGCGGTCTCCGTTATTAAAACCGTTCAACAGGTCACCGGTAAAACGTTGGGCATCAAATGGCCGAACGATATTCTTTATAAGAATAAAAAAGTATGCGGTATCTTGACCGAGATGAGCGCCGAGGCGGATCGAGTCAAATTCGTGGTCATCGGCATCGGGATCAATATCAACTCCGACGCAAAGGAGTTGCCTGCCGGTTCCGTGTCTTTAAAAGAAATCTCAGGGAAAGAGATATCAAGAGTGGATTTCACTCGGCAATTATTTCTGGAATTTGAGAAGGGCTATCTTCTTTTAAAAAAAGGCAGGTTCGAGCCATTGGCAAAAGACTGGGAGGAGTTTTCCGTGACCTCGGGCCGGCGGGTCGTCGCGCACCTTCTGGGGCGCCAGGTCCAGGGAGAAGCGGTAGGAATCGATCCGGATGGGGCGCTCTGGATACGAAAAGACAACGGGCTGCAGGAAAAAATCACCGCCGGAGATGTCGAACACTTAAAATGAACAAGCGATCCGCTTCCAAAATACTCGCCATTGACATCGGGAATACGAGCGTTCTATTCGGATACTACGACCGTCAGCAACTCAAAAAAACCTTGCGGCTTTCAACCAAAGGAATAGGCCTGAAGGAGATCCGCTCTCTAAAAAAACGCTTTCCCATTCACGAGCTTGAAGCAGCTATCATCGCAAGCGTAGTCCCGCCATTGGGGAAACAATTGAAGAAAAAGCTCCGCAAAGATTTAGGGCTTTCTAGCTACCTCATCGGCAAAGATATTCCCATCCCGATCGTCAATCGCACCCGTTCTCCCCGGCAGGTCGGAATAGACCGCTTGATGAACGCGATCGCCGCGTTTGACCGTTATCATCGTTCGGCGATTATCATTGATTTTGGCACCGCCATTACTTTTGACGTGGTATCCAAGAAAGGGGAATATTTGGGAGGGGTCATTGCGCCGGGTATTGAAATCAGCCTTGACGCTCTGTTTCGGCAAACGGCTCTTTTGCCTAAAGTACGCCTGGCGCATCCGGCCAGATGGATAGGCCGGGACACCGTGGAAAGCATCCGCATCGGGTGCAGCATTGGGATCGGCGGATTATGCGACCGGATCATTGAACGGATTAAGAAAAAATATCGTTTGCGCCCTGTGATCATCGCAACAGGGGGGTACGCCGCATTTATGGCACGTTATTGCTCCGCGATGGATAGAATCGACCCGTGGTTGACCTTAAAAGGAGTACGGTTGACCTATCAGGCCGCAAGCTCTTGCTTGCGGCACCTGCCTGCCGGCAGGCAGGTGTCGGGCTGGGGCAGTGGAATGCCCCGCGCTCTCCAGCAGCATCTGAAAAAAAACGCTTGACAAAATCCAGGCTAGGAATAGAATAGTCATTGTTAGCACTCGATAATAATGAGTGCTAATAACCAAATCAAGGAGGAAATAGGATGCAGAATCAGAAAATACAGCCTTTGGGGGATCGGGTTCTGGTAGAACCCCTCGAAGCGGAGGAAAAATCTGCGGGAGGGATTGTCATTCCCGATACGGCTAAAGAAAAGCAGCAAAAAGGAAAAGTCATCGCGATTGGCAAAGGCCGCGTCAGCGAGGAAGGCAAGCTGACTCCGCTCGAGGTCAAAGTGAATGACCAGATTTTGTTTGGCCGTTATGCCGGCACCGAAGTCAAAATCGGCTCGACCGACTACTTAATCGTCAAGGAAGATGATATTTTGGGCATTATCAAAAAATAACTTTAAAAAACAAAAGGAAAGGAAAGAGTCATGGCAAAACAATTGAAATACAGCGAGGACGCCCGCCGGTCCATATTAAGTGGCGTGGAACAGCTCGCGAGGGCAGTAAAAGTCACGCTCGGGCCCAAAGGCCGGAACGTGTGCATTGACAAAAAATTTGGCTCCCCTACCATCACCAAAGACGGCGTAACCGTTGCCAAGGAGATCGAGTTGAAGGACCCTTATGAAAACATGGGCGCCGAGATGGTGAAAGAGGTCGCTTCCAAGACCAGTGATAGCGCGGGCGACGGCACGACGACCGCGACGGTTTTGGCGGAAGCCATTTTCCGTGAAGGCTTGAAAAACGTCACTGCCGGCGCCAATCCGATGGCGTTAAAGCGGGGGATTGAAAAAGCCGTGGACGAAGTGACGTCGTTACTGAAAAAAATGTCCAAGGATATCAAGGGCAAAAAGGAAATTTCGCAGGTGGCCACCATCGCCGCCAACAACGACAAAACGATCGGAGACCTCATTGCGGAAGCGATGGAAAAAGTGGGAAAAGACGGTGTCATTACCGTCGAAGAAGCCAAGTCCACCGCGACAACGCTGGAGGTCGTGGAAGGGATGCAGTTTGACCAGGGGTATCTGTCTCCCTATTTTGTCACCGACGCGGACCATATGGAAGTCGTTCTCGAGGATGTGTATGTTCTGATTAACGAGAAAAAGATCTCTTCGATGAAGGACCTTCTGCCGATCTTAGAAAAAGTCGCCAAAGTCGGCAAACCGTTTCTGATTATTTCCGAGGAGACGGACGGCGAGGCGTTGGCGACGCTGGTCGTCAACAAGCTGCGCGGAACACTTCAGGTCTGTGCGGTCAAAGCGCCCGGTTACGGAGATCGCCGCAAGGAAATGCTCGGCGACATCGCCGTCTTAACAGGCGGAAAAGCTATTACGGAAGATCTCGGGATTAAATTGGAAAATGTCCGCCTCGAGGATCTGGGACGCGCCAAACGGGTCACGGTTGACAAGGAAAACACGACGATCATCGAAGGCGCCGGCAAGACAACGGATATCAATGGCCGTATCGCCACGATCAAGAAGCAGATAGAAGAGTCGGACTCGGACTATGACAAAGAGAAGCTTCAAGAACGTCTCGCAAAACTGGCCGGCGGCGTGGCTGTCATCAATGTCGGAGCCGCGACGGAGACTGAGATGAAAGAAAAGAAGGCCCGAGTCGAGGATGCGCTTCACGCGACACGCGCCGCGGTCGAAGAGGGGATCGTTCCGGGTGGCGGCGTCGCGCTTTTACGCTGCTCAAAGTCCCTGGATAAATTGGAGCTGGAAGACGACGAGCTCGTCGGCGCAAAGATCGTGAAACGCGCGTTGGAAGAGCCGCTGAAGCATATCGCCATCAATGCCGGTCAAGCGGGAGAAGTGGTCCTCGCGAAGGTCAAGGAAGGAAAAGACAACTACGGTTACAACGCGGAAAAAGATAGTTATGAAGACCTGATTTCCGCCGGGGTCATTGACCCAGCCAAAGTGACGAGGACCGCGCTTCAAAACGCCGCTTCGATCGCCGCGCTTCTTTTAACGACGGAATCGCTGATCACCGAGCTTCCCGAAGAAAAGTCCGCTATGCCGGCGATGCCGCCGGGGGGAGGCATGGGAGGAATGAGCGGAGGGATGTATTGATCTGAACAATTTGCGCCACATTTCGTGGCGCATTCGCCAAGTTTTTTGGCGAAAGTTTTTTAGTTCACAAAACCCGGTTTCCACATGTGGATACCGGGTTTTTTGTTGTCATAACCCGCTTGTCATAACCTGCTCTATTTGTTAGAATAATGGGCTTAATTCAACCTTCGCATTTCCGCCTGAGGCGCCCGCCTGCCGGTCGGGCAGGGATCCGCCCTTGGCAGACAAAGATTTTTCAAAAATTAAGGGGTTCTTTATGACGAGGCTACTGGCGCTTTTGATTCTAATTTCCGCAGTCACTCTGCACGACTCTCCGTTTTTCGCGGCAGAGGATATTAAACGTTACCAAGGAACCGGAGAGGTCTTAAGTGTTGACCCGCTCTACGGACAGATCACGATCAAGCATGGAGAAATCAAAGGGTTTGTCGCCGGCGGCGACGAGACTGTGTTTTTTGTCAGTTCCAAGGATCTGCTGAAAATGATTCACAAACAGGACTTTGTTGATTTCTCGATCGTCGAGGTGAAGGGAGATGCTCGGATCGACCGCATCACGAAGACCGGGGTCGCGCCCGATCGAAAAGAGGGGATTCCGATGGGCGAAGCCGTCCAGGGCGTCCTGACAGCGACGGGAGAGATGGCCAAGGCAATCACCGCTCCGATCGAGCCGGCGCATGAAGTGGTGAGCGGGACCACCGACGCGACGACCAATACGACTGGAGCCGTTTTGGACGAAGCGACTTTTCCCAAAACAAAAAAGAAATTCTAAAAGGAAGTTAGGGTATCATGTGACCAGGATATCAGGGACTAGGGTATCGGGAGATCAGGGCATCAGGGATGTCTTTGTTCCTGATATCCAGATATCCCGATTGCCTGGTCCCTGGTCCTCTGATCTCCTGATAACCTAATCAGTGTAATCGGCGAGTTTTAAAGGAGTGATCCGCCATGGGAATGTGGTTAGGACGAGGCCGCAAGGCCCGTCGTTGTTACGGTTTTGATGAAATAGCGCTGGTCCCCGGCACCGTCACGATCAACCCCAATGAAGTGGACACTTCCTGGCAGATAGGCGCCCGAAAATTCAAGGTGCCGATCATCGCCTCGGCGATGGACGGGGTCGTCGATGTGGATTTCGCGGTGCGGATGTCAAAACTGGGTGGCATCGCCGCGTTAAACCTTGAAGGTGTCCAAACCCGTTATGAAAATCCGAAGGAGGTCCTCAGGAAGATAGCCGGCGCCAGCCTCGAAGAAGCGACGCTGCTTCTCCAAGCCATTTATAGAAAACCGATCCAAGAAAAACTGATCGCGAAACGCATCAAAGAGATCAAGAAAAAAGGCGGCGTGGCGTGCGTCTCCAGCATCCCCCAACGTGCGGAACGGTTCGGTAAAATTGCGCAGGACGCCGGATGCGATCTCTTTATCGTTCAATCCACCGTGACAACGGTCCGGCACCTTTCAAAAGAATATAAAACGGTGAATTTTCATAAATTTTGCCGCTCCATGAAAATTCCCGTCATCCTGGGCAATTGCGTGACCTATCAAACGACGCTTGAGCTCATGGAAACGGGCACGAAAGCGCTTCTCATCGGCATCGGGCCCGGTGCCGCCTGCACCACACGCGGCGTCTTGGGACTGGGAGTGCCCCAAGTCACCGCCATTTGCGATGCCGCGGCCGCGCGCGACTTTTATTATAAAAAACACGGGATTTATGTCCCCATCATCGCGGATGGGGGCATGACGACCGGCGGGGATATCTGCAAAGCGTTTGCCTGCGGATCGGATGCGGTCATGGTGGGATCCGCCTTCGCGCGGACAAGAGAGGCGCCGGGCGGCGGCACCCATTGGGGAATGGCAACGCCGCACGCGAATCTGCCTCGAGGCACGCGAATACGCGTCGGGACCACAGGGACGCTCGAAGAAATTTTGTTCGGACCCGCCAATTTGGACGATGGAACGCAAAACTTAATGGGCGCCTTACAAACCTGCATGGGAAATGTCGGTGCCATGACGATCCGAGAACTCCAATTGACGGAACTCATCATCGCTCCCTCCATCAAAACCGAAGGCAAGGTATTCCAACAGGCCCAACGCGTTGGGATGGGCAAATAGCTCCGCCAAAGTACGCGAATGACACCACAACCCCGTTTTGAAACGAAATCCATTGAGGCGTTTTTAAAGTACCTGGGATCAGATTCGGCAACGCCGGGCGGCGGAAGCGCGGCGGCTTTGACGGCCGCTGTCGGAACGGCATTAGTGGAGATGGTAACTCGCATCAACCAGAAACGCCGTCCTTCAAAAGAAGCAAGCCGCCGCATTAATTTCATCAGGAAAACCCGTCTTAAGTTCGCTCGGCTCATGACGCGGGACGCCAATGCCTTTAATCAACTGAAAAAACGGTTGCTGCAAAAAGAATCACGCTCTGATTTAAATCGCGCTCTTAAAAGAAGCGCCGAAGTTCCTTACGCGATATGCGAAGCCTCGGTCACGACGTTGGAATCGGCGCTAAAAGAAGCTCCCCGGACAAGCCGTTGGCTGGCCTCCGATCTGGCGGAAGCGGCCATTTTGCTCGAGGCCGCGTGCCTGTCAGGCCGCCTGAACGTGGAGATCAATCTGAAAGGAATGAAAAATAAGCGTTTTATAAGAAAAAAGAGGGCGCAGCTCGACTTTTTACAAAAAAAAGCAGCGTTGTTGAAAAAGAAGGTTGCGAAGGGACTGTCCCAATGAGCGCAAAAATTTTAAACGGCCGGGAACTTGCTAAAAAACTGCTTGAGGATTTATCGAAAGAAATATCAGCAATAAAACAAAAACCGACGCTTGCTACGGTGCGCGTTGGCGAGAACAAAAACGCCCAGCTTTACGCGAACGCGATAGAAAATTTATTCAAAAAATTGGAGTTAGGTTACGTTGCACGTGTGTTTCCGGAAAAAGCCACAGTATCGGAAATAGTGACGGAAATTAAGCGATTAAATAAAGATCCTAAAATTTCAGGAATGATGATGTTTTTGCCATTACCCTCGCATTTAAATTCAACGGTAATCTTAGATCAAATAGATCTTTTGAAAGAAGTGGAAGGTCGTCGGTTATTACAACAAGATATGGCCCCGCCTACTGCGCTCGCTTGTTTAGCGCTAATTGAACATGTTTGCCCTAACTTAGAGGGAAAAGAAGCGGTTGTTATTGGGCGAAGCGACATCGTTGGCAAACCAGCCGCATGGCTTTTAATTGGGCGTCAAGTAACGGTAACGATATGTAATTCAAAAACAAAAAATCTGAGCGAACGTGTCTCGCAAGCTGACATCATCATAGCCACCGCTGGCCGACCAAATCTTGTCAAAGGCAATTGGATTAAACAGGGAGCTGTTGTAATTGATGTAGGTGAAAACATCGTAAATGGTAAATTGGTAGGCGATGTAGAATTTGAAACCGCAAAAGAAGTGGCGGGCTACATCACTCCGGTTCCGGGCGGCGTGGGTCCCGTCACGAACGTGATGCTTGTAAAAAATTTGCTGTTTCTTCATCAATGGAAAGAGAAGCTCTAGTGGAAATCCTTGAAATCCTCAAGAAAAAAAATTTTATCGTCACGGCGGAGCTCGGGCCTCCGAAGGGCACGAACTTAGCGCCTTTTTTCAAACAGGCGGAATATCTCAAAGGCCGCGTGGATGCCGCCAATGTCACCGATAATCAGGCCGCGTTGATGAAGCTGGGATCGGTCGCGACTTGTCATCTCTTGAAGGATTTCGGCATCGAACCGATCATGCAGATCACCTGCCGCGACCGCAACCGCATGGCGATCCAATCGGAGCTTTTGTCCGCGGCGGTTCTAGGCATTCAAAACGTGCTGGTTTTGACCGGCGACCCGATTCACATCGGAGATCACGCGGACGCGAAACCCGTCTTCGATCTGGACGCAGCGACGTTGATGTCGGTGATCAAGAAACTGGAAGGGGGACTGGATATGACGGGCCACGCGTTAGACGGCGCTCCGCGATTTTCCATCGGCGCCGCGCTTAACCCTTGTGTCGACGACCTCGATACCGAAATTTCCAAGACAAAAAAGAAAATAGAAAGCGGCGCCGGGTTTTTTCAAACCCAAGGCGTTTTCGATGTGCCACGATTTAAGAAATTTATGGACCGTTACCAAGAGGCCGGGTTCAAGACACCGGTGTTGGCCGGGATTATTCTTTTGAAATCAGCCAAAATGGCGAACTTTATGAACGATAAAATTCCCGGGGTCGTGATTCCCAAAGAATTGATTGCTCGGCTCGAGGCGCCGCCGGACAAAAAAGCCGAATGCGTCAAGATCGCCTGCGAAACCATCCGGGCGATCAGGCCCCAGGTCCAAGGAGTGCACCTCATGGCGATTGGCTGGGAAGAGCTCGTTCCGGGGATTATCAACGCTTCCGGTATTTTATAAATCCGGAGGGCCCCTGTCTTGGTTTCCCGCTTGAAAATAAAAGATTTGATTCGAGCCAAAAAGAATCACCGGCGCTGGGCACTTCTGACGGCTTATGACACTCCAACCGCCGAGCTTTTGGAGAAGGCCGGAGTCGACTTTATTCTGGTGGGGGACTCGGTCGGCATGGTGGTTTTAGGGTACCCCTCCACCGCCTGCGTCAGCATGGATGAAATGATTCATCACGCAAAAGCAGTAAGGCGCGGCGCCAAGAAGTCGCTCGTCATCGGCGACATGCCGCTCCAGGGCATTCAACGCGGCCCCCGGCAGGCGCTCGAATCGGCAAAACGTTTTATTCGTGAGGCCCGGTGTGACGCGGTCAAGCTTGAATGGGGGCCAAAGGCGCTTCAGATGACAAAACTTCTTATTCGGCATAAAATAGCCGTCATGGGTCATGTGGGCTTGACCCCCCAGACCGCTAGAAAGACAAATGGCTTCAGGGTGCAGGGCCAGGACGCAAAACACGCCGCCCAAATCCTGAAAGCGGCCAAGGCATTCGAGCGCGAAGGAGTTTTTTCCGTCATCATCGAATGCGTCCCGTCAGAACTGGGGCGCTTTATCACCGACGAGTTGAAAATACCGGTGATCGGCATTGGCGCGGGGCCTGACTGCGATGGACAGGTGCTTGTCTTTCACGATTTGGTGGGGATTTTTAAAAAGTTTAAGCCGCGTTTTGTGAAGCGCTACGCCGAACTGGATTCCGTGATGACGCGCGCGGTGACAAATTATGTTCGTGAAGTGAAGACCGGAAAATTTCCGGCGAAGAAGCACAGTTTTTCGATGAGCGCAAAAGAATTGACAGAATTTCGGAAGGAGATCGAATCCTGGAGGATTTAGCGTTGGCCCCTGTTTGGCTTTTTATCACCCTCTTTATCGGCTACTCCTTAAGCTTCGTCTTTTATTTTCTGAATTTTGAACTTCAGCACCCATTATTTCCAACGTGGGCAAAAAAGACGGCCGGATTCACTCTGCTCTTGCATCTTGCCTTTTTGGCGACGCTCATTTTTGAAAGCCAAGGGTTTATGATCACCTCCCTGTCCGAGTATCTCACTGTTTTCTCCTTTTTAATCGCATTGGTCTCTTTCTACATGGAATCCCGGTACAAAACCAAGTTTTTGATGCTTTTTTCCCTGCCCATGGTGCTGCTGTTGTGTCTTTTGGCGATTTTACTCATTCAAAAAAGAAATGAGTCCGCTTCGACGTTGAGTCCCGGGTGGCTATGGCTTCATATTGGCCTCATTTTCGGGGGTTTCGCAAGTTTAGCGGTTTCGTTTTCCAGCGCCGTCATGTATTTACTTCAATCCTCGCAACTTAAATCAAAACGTTTCGGCAGGGCTTTTCTGACGCTGCCGTCGTTGGATGCGCTGGATAGGATTCATTTCCGAAGCTTAATCTGGGGAGTTGTTTTATTTTCCTTAGGGATCTTAAGCGGCCTTTTTTGGGCCAAGGCGATCCGGGAGCACCAAGATATTTTAAGAGACCCCAAAGTCATTTTGTCTTTTTTGGCGTGCGTCACCTACTGGGTGGTATTGAGTTTACGCCTGAGCGCTCTTGGGCGCGGGCAAAAGATTGCCTACAGCACCGTGTTGATTTTTGGCGTCCTTTTTATCGCGCTGGTCACCTCGTACTATTGCCCCGTGGGCATTCACAAAGGTTTTTGAAATGGAAATTCTGGTTTTAGGCCTCAATCACAAAACCGCGCCGCTAGCGATCAGGGAGAAGCTGAACATATCCTCTCAAAAGGCCCCCGAACTTCTTAAAGCGATGGAGAGCCAGGAGATCTTTCAGGAACGGCTGCTTCTTTCCACCTGCAACCGCGTCGAAATTTATGGAGTCGGCCGTGACCTGGATCATTCGGTCCGCCGCGCCAAAGCGTTTTTAAGCCAATACTCGAATCTGGATCTTTCGCTTTTTGAGGACAAACTCTATGTATTCAAGCAGCCGGATTCGGTGCGTCACCTTTTTTCCGTGGCCTCAGGGTTGGACTCCATGGTCATCGGAGAAACGGAGATTATCGGCCAGGTAAAAGACGCCTACTTTTCAGCCCATCAATCCAAACAAACCGGCAAGGTTTTAAACGCGTTGTTTCAGCGATCGTTCAAAGTGGCAAAGAATTTAAGGACTGGCACAGACATCGGCGCGGGAAAAGTGAGCGTTGCCTCCGTCGCCGTGGATCTGGCCGAAAAAATCTTCGGGGAGTTGAAAAATATAAAAGCGATGGTAGTCGGCACGGGAGACATGGCCGTTCAAGTGGCGAAGGCTCTGATTTCAAGAGGGGCCGACTCCATGATCATTTCAAGCTATCATTTTGAGCGCGCAAAAGCATTGGCTGAAGAGTTGGGCGCGGAGGCCGTTGCGTATGAGTCGTACGAGGAAAGGATAACTGAAACAGACGTCTTGATCGCCTCGACCGACGCTCCGCACGCGCTGATCAAGGAAAAGCAAGTCAGGGCCTGGATGAGAATCAGGCACGAGCGGCCGCTATTTTTAATTGATATCGCCGTGCCAAGAAATATTGAGGCCGCGATAGAAAAAATAGACAACGTTTATCTCTACAACATTGACGACCTTGAAACCATCGCAAATCAAAACCGGGCTTCCAGGGAAAATGAGCTTGAAAAATGTCTGGAACTTGTCCGGTACCAAACCCAATATTTCATGGACTGGTTTTCCAGGGAGTTTGAACGGCCGTGATCCGTATTGGCACTCGAGGCAGCCGCCTGGCGCTGGCGCAGGCCGCGGAAATAAAAAAGCGTCTTGAACGACTATACCCCAAGCAATATTTTAAACTTGTGATCATCAAGACGAGCGGCGATGAGTTTCAAACCGTCGCGCTCTTTAAAAAAACCAACATTGGCGTATTCACAAAAGCGCTTGAGACCAAACTGCTAAAAAAGGAAATAGACATCGCCGTACACAGTTTGAAAGATCTTCCGACCGAGCTTCCCAAAGGGCTTATGCTCGCGGCGTTCCCCAAACGCCTTGATCCAAGCGACGTATTGATTTCGAGAAAACGCTTCAACCTAACCTCGCTTCCCAAGGGGGCGGTGGTGGGCACCAGCAGCCCCCGGAGAAAATGCCAACTTCATCGGCTCCGTCCCGATTTAAAACTTCGGGATATTCGAGGAAATCTGGACACCCGCGTGTCCAAAGTGCTGCGAGAAAAAAAATACGATGCGATCATCTTAGCAAGGGCAGGGTTATTGCGGCTGAAAAAATATTTACGATACGCTTCAGCCATTTCTCCTAAGCAATTACTGCCGGCCGTCGGCCAAGCGGCTCTAGGCCTCGAGGCCCGGCGCAATGACCGGCGAATGCTTGGCATGCTTAAACGATTAAACCATCCCCCGACTGAAAAAGAAGTGAGAGCGGAGAGAGCTTTTCTAAAAACACTGCGTGGCGGTTGCCGAGTGCCTGTCGGCGTTTATTCGAAAATCCACGGGCCTAGGATCACGCTTCATGGCGCCGTGTTTTCCGTACGGAATAATCGCGTCCTCAAAGAAACACTCACCGGCCCAAAAAATAATTATCAGAAAGTTGGCGAGTCATTGGCCCAGAAGCTCTTAAGAAAAGGCGCTGACTCACTGCTGATCGAGGCACGCAATTGACTAAGGCCAAAGGCAAGGTCTCGTTGGTGGGCGCAGGCCCTGGCGATCCGGGGCTTTTGACACTGAAAGCCAAACAGCTTATCGAAGAGGCTGATTTGATTATCTATGACTATCTGGCGAACCCGCAGCATCTCGGCCACGCGAAAGAGTCCGCGGTCAAGATCGGCGTCGGCAAAGGTTTTCGCCATCGGCTCCTCTCTCAGGAAAAAATCAACCGTTTGATTGTCCGTGAAGCCAAAAAAGGAAAAAATGTTGTTCGCCTGAAGGGAGGGGATCCCTATCTCTTCGGCCGAGGCGCCGAAGAGGCGCTGCCTCTTGTAGAGCGCAAAATTCCGTTTCAAGTGGTGCCGGGCGTCACAAGCGCCAATGCCTGCGCCGCGTACACCGGCATCCCGTTGACCCACCGGGAACACAACTCTTCCGTGACTTTTCTCACCGGCCATAGAGCCCACGACGACAATCTCGACACGATCGATTGGGAAAAAATCGTCGCGTTAAACGGAACGCTCGTCATCTACATGGGTTTTTATAACTTGGCCAAGATTGCCGACCGGCTCATTGAAAGCGGGATGCCACCTGAAACACCCACCGCGGTGATTGAATGGGGCACGCTCCCAAGGCAAAAGACCTGTCTCGCCAACCTGGCGACGATTCATCAACGCGTAAGGCAAAAATCATTGAAAGCGCCTGTGATCATCATCATCGGCAAGGTCGTGACATTGAGAGACCGGCTCAACTGGTATGAGCACCTGCCGCTTTTCGCGAAAAAAATCATCGTGACGCGTAGCAAGGAGAAAGCCGGGATTTTAAGCGAAAAGTTATCGGATCTCGGTGCCGAGGTTTTGGAATTCCCCACCATCGAGATTCATCCTCTTTCAAACTTCAAAGAAATGGACCGCGCGATCCGCGATTTAAAAAATCAGGATTGGCTCGTGTTTACCAGCGCTTACGGGGTGGACGCCTTCTTTCATCGTTTGCAAGAGACCCATCGGCAAGACGCACGTTCTCTGGCGCATCTAAAAGTCGCGGTCGTGGGCTCCGAGACAAAAAATAGTTTGCTTCAATACGGAATCGTTCCAGACCTTTTTCCAAAAAGATACGAAACGATCGCGATGGTTGACGAATTTAAAAAACGCTTTTCGCATTTGAAAAACAAGAACATCATGCTTTTGCGCACGGCCATTGCGCCGCCGGCGCTCGAACGCGCCTTAAAAAGTCTGGGGGCAAATGTCCGGAGAATCACGGCCTACAACACAAAATTTCCAAAGCGCCGTTCTTCCGCGGTCAAAGAGGCGCTCCTAGCTGATAAAATAGATTTCGTCACGTTCACGAGCTCTTCCACGGTTGAAAATTTCGTTAAAATCCTGGGCTTGCCAAAGGTAAAAAAAATGGCCAAAACGACGCGCTTTGCCAGTATCGGGCCGGTCACCTCTCAAACCTTACGACGACACGGCTTGAAAGTCGCTTGCCAAGCAAAAGTATTTACGACGGACGGCCTTGCCGAAGCCGTCAAAAACTACGCCGTCAAAAGGAAAAAGAAATGACCCCACCACCTCCTTTTGAGACGACAAAGTCGTCTCGGCGCTACGCGCCTGAATTGAAAATTCTAAAGGAGGTGGTGGGGTGAAGTACCCGCAGATCCGATTAAGACGCCTCAGAGAAAACCCAAAACTTCGCCATCTCTTGGGCGAACATCGGCTGCATCTCAAAGATCTCATCCAGCCGCTTTTTGTCAAAGAAGGCACGACGCGACCTCTCGAAATACCGTCGATGCCGGGTCAATTCCAGTTTTCTGAGAAAACGCTTCCCGAAGAGGCTAAAAAAATTGAATCGTTAGGGATCGCTTCCGTCATCTTGTTCGGTATTCCGGCAAAAAAAGACACCCAAGGGCTCGAAGCTTTCGCCAGAAAAGGCATCATTCAGCGCGTCGTGCGAACCTTGAAAAAAAAGTGCCCGAGCCTTTTGATTATCACGGACGTCTGTTTGTGCGAGTATTTAAGCCATGGGCATTGCGGGCACATTCAAAATGGGAGGATCCTGAACGATCCGACGTTAAAAACCCTGGCGCGGGTCGCGCTCTCGCACGCGAATGCCGGTGCGGACATGATCGCCCCGTCCGACATGATGGACGGCCGCGTGGCGGCAATCCGCGCCTCGTTGGATAAAAATAATTTCAAGCATCTGCC
>CAYJXB010000013.1:3401-29939 GCA_964374005.1 uncultured Planctomycetia bacterium | reverse complement strand
GGCGGTGCCGGGTTCAACTCGTCAACCTGGCACTTTTGGAAGGGGTACTACGCTATTCTACGCTATTAATTTGAGAAAATTGTCTCAGGAAGTCGGCGTGGCGCACACAACGATTGGCGCCTATTACCAAATCCTTGAGGACTGTCTGATTGCCGAGAGGATCGAACCCTTAACGAAGAGCCGGACGCGGAAAAAACTGACCCAATCCCAGAAATATCTCTTCTTTGACCTCGGAGTCAGGAGGCTTGCCGCTCGCGAAGGCATCCAACCGTCGCGGGAGACTTTGGGGTTCCTCTTTGAGCAATTTGCCGGTCTTGAGCTTTTGAGATGTGCCGGGAGATTTGAGAGGAAAAAACAAATTCGTTTTTGGCGCGACCCGGACGGTCCCGAAGTCGATTGGGTCATCGAAGAAGAACATGCTTACATTCCCATTGAAGTTAAATGGACGGAATCGCCTTCGGTCAAGGATGTCAGGCATCTTCAAGTCTTCCTTTCAGAGTATCCAATGTCAAAAGTTGCCTATCTTGTTTGCCGGGTCCCGCGCAAAATCAAACTGGCTCGCAACATTTCTGGCCTGCCCTGGCAGAAGCTTGACAGTCTGATATGGATACGGATTCGTCACCGCTTAGCTCCGGGGTCCACCCATTCATTAAGCTGCCAGTCAAAGGTAGAATATTTCACCTTGTAACGCCCTTCCCTTAAAAATTCTGCTTTTTTATGATCTTCCAAGTAATGGGCAAAAAAACTTAAGACGGCCCTTTGCTCCGGATTCCAGCGCACATCTTCAGGAAAATCTCCCCAATTGAAAAGAAAGTCTTGGGCATACCATTGAAAGATTCGGGATACCTTTACTTTCTTTTTCTGCAGGTCAATCACGTTTTGAGATTCGTTGTTTACGAATCTTTTGGTCACAAGATAGAGTTGACCTTCCAGTTTGGCGCCTACAAAGGCCTCGCGTGGGAGAGGCGGTGAATCTTTGGCCCCTGAAGAAAGTGCAAAAAGAATTTTTTCATCCCGGAATTGTTCGACGAGAAGGCCTCTACGAATTTGATTGAGGCTGTAGCCTTGGGCCTTGTCTTTTTTGGGGGGCGTTGCGATTTCGACCTTGGCCTCATCCCAAACGCTCGATACCCTCATGAGGGTTTTGAGCGGGTAATGGTCAAGCACGGCTTTGATCACACCGGCGTTATAGATATTAATAAAAATGGCCATCCGTTCTTCCCGGGGCCAAACATTAAGATGATCTTCGGGAATGGCCCTTATTTTTTGCATGTAATTAAGAAGGTGTTCCGGGTTTTTCTTGGCGGCTTCGTAATTCACTTCCCCTTTCTCGTTGACATACTGTTTTAAAAATTGATCCCATTCGGAGTGATCAAAAAAGACGGGCGCGGGCTCGGTGCCGGGGAAGGCGGGAAAGGCAAGAAAGACGAGAAAAATTGAAATAAGAAAAGAAAACAAAGGAGTTCCTAGGGTTTGATAAGTTCTTCTACGTGATCCGGAAGGGAAAAACCGTAATAAATAATTTTACCGCCTTTGGCGATTAGAATGGCGGCGGGAATTCCTACCAGACCGTATTGTTCCGCCACGGTACTTTCTTGATCGAGAAGGATGGTATAACGCATTTTTCTCTTCTCCACAAAATCCTCTACCCTTTTGGGAGATTCTTGAACGTTAATGCCAATGATTCGAAGACCGGGAAACAAATCCACCCATTCGTTCAATGTGGGAATTTCCTCGATACAGGTGGGGCACCAGGTGGCCCAAAAAACAAGGAGAACAGGTTTTTCTTGGACGAGTTTGGAAAGCGCTATGTTTTCGCCTTTAAGATTAGGAAGGCTGAATTCCGGGGCTTGATTGCCCAGCATTTTGCTGCCCTGCCATGATCCCATGCATCCGTTCGAAGAACAACTTCCAAGAATTGCCGCCAAAAGAATAAACAAACCCATCCAACGAAAACGCTTCATTAGGAATGCTCTAAAAAGGCCTGAGCGGACAAGGCGGCTTCGCAGCCTTCACCGCAGCAAGAAACGAGTTGCTGGACTGCGCCCGCACGAATTTCTCCGCAGGCAAAAATTCCGGGGATGGAAGTTTGAAGCTTCGCGTCGGTTTTGACATACCCTTTAGCGTCCAGCTCCACAAAGCCTTTTAAAAAACCAGTGTTTGGGTCGTGACCGATGAAAACGAAAACACCGTCGGTTTTAAAATCCTGTGTCTTGCCTGTTTTTAAATTTTCGAGTTTGGTTCCTTCAACTTTCTTATCTCCCTCGATGCGGGTAACGGCAGTATCCCAAATAAATTTCATTTTGGCATTGTTCTTGGCGCGCTCTTGAAGGATGGGGCTTGCACGCAATTTGTCGCGGCGATGGACCACCGTAACATGATTGGCAAAACGGGTAAGAAAAATTCCTTCCTGCATCGCCGAATCTCCTCCGCCCACCACAATGATATCTTTATTTTTAAAAAATGCGCCGTCGCAGGTGGCACAATAAGAAACACCGCGGCCTGTGAGTTCTTTTTCTCCCGGGACTTGGAGATTACGATAAGAAGCACCGGTGGCGAGGATGATACTTTTGGATTGGAAAATTTCATTTCCGTCGACCTTAACGAAAAACGTGTCGCCTTTTTTCTCAATCCCCGACACTTCATGATAGAGAATTTCTGTGCCGTACTTTTTTGACTGATCTTCCATCCGCTTGGAAATTTCCTGGCCGGTGATTCCTTCCGGAAAACCGGGATAGTTTTCCACAATATCGGTGAGAGCAATTTGACCGCCGGAGACAAGTTTTTCAAGAAGAAGGGTTGAAAGTTTAGCGCGTGAAGTGTAGAGGGCGGCGGTGAGTCCCGCTCCTCCTCCTCCGATAATAATGACGTCGTAAATGTTTTTTTGTTTTTCCATAGGCGGGGAACACGCCGAATTTAAAGCTCGGTCACTCCCGCTTCTTGCAGCACTGCTTCCTCGACAAAAATTGGAACTCCCCCACGCAAAGCCAGCGCCACAGAATCAGAAGGCCGGGCATCAATCAAAATTTCTTTATTAGGAGGGGTTGATAAATAGAGCTTTGCGTAGAAGGTGTTGTTTTCGAGTCGGTCAATCACCACTTTTTGGAGTTTTGCGCCCAGGCTTTCAATCACACTCACAAGAAGGTCATGGGTCAAGGGGCGGGGCGGCTTGATACCGCTTAACTTAAGCTTGATGGCATTGACTTCAGCAATGCCAATGACAACGGGGAGAAAACGCGTGCCTTCTTTTTCCTTAAGGACGATGACTTGTTCGTTGCGGGTTTCGTCGACCTTGATCTTGTTTAAGACCAGCTCGTTCACGACTCAACCCATTCACCCTGCGGCTCCCTGCCGATAATGGCCGGATTCGTTTTTCCCGGGGGGGCTTCAATGATGGGCCGCTTTAATTTACTGCTCCCCTTTTCCTTCATCTTGCTTTGCTCAACCAGATAACGCTGGGCTTGCTTCACTTCCAAAATTTCGCTCTCCAAATTGGATTGCTCGGCAGCAAACGTTTGGGCCTGCATCTCTCGGTCTTGGATTTCTTGCCGGATGCGCTCGGTGTGTAACACAAGCTCACGAAGCCGGGATTCTCTTTCCGCGATATCATTGGCAAGACGCATGCGTTTTTCAATGGCCTGCTGCTCTTCAACCTGCTGCAAAAGATTACGATTCTGTTTCTGTGAAGCCTCCAACTGCATCTCAAGGTTACGATGCATTTCCCGAAGATCATGGACTTCGGCCTCGCGGGCGCTAGAGAGAGCGGCAAAATCTTTTTCTAATTGTTTTTGATTATTTCCCAACTCCACAAATTTCTTTTTCCAAAGTTCGGTTTCTTCCGCCTGAGTTTCCAAATCACCGCGCATCCGCTCCGCCATCTCGGTCGTTTGACCAAGCGAGTTCTCTATTTCGTCTTTTCGTTTTCGCTCGGCCTCGTAAAGGCTTTCGAATCGTTCGGATTTTTGGGCCAGGAGATGATATTTTTCGCGCCAGAGGTTCACTTCTTCCGTCCGTTCTTCCACGGCACGATTGAGCTCTTCGGCGGAGACTTTCAAGTGGTTCAATTTCTGAAGGGTTTCTTGGTTCTGCCTCTCAATGGCCGCTACCTTTCCCTTCCATAATTCAATTTCAGCGGCCCGATCTTTGACCATCCGCTCAAGGTCGTTTTTATCGGATTCAAGATAAGTATTTTTTTGGACAAGCTCTTGATTGAGCGCCTCAACGCTGACGGCCTTATGACGCCACTGCTGGACCTCGGTAAGCTGTTTTTGAATGATCCGTTCGAGTTCTTCCTTGGCCGTATCCAGATGATGGGCCTTTTGGGAAAATTCCTGGCTTCTGCCTTCTAAGGCATTTGCCCTGCTTTGCCATTGTTGGAGCTCGGAGATTTTTTCTTTTAAGACTTGCTCGAGATCTTTTTTGGAGTTGTCGAGTTGGTTTACTTTTTCAAGAAACTGCTGGCTCTGGCCTTCCAAAAGATTCGCTTTACTCTGCCATTGCTGCACCTGGGCCTCGAGTTGACGCTTGGCCGACTCCGGCTGATTCACCTTTTCATGGAATTCCAAAGTTTGTCTCTCCAAACCCGTGGCTTTTTTTTGCCAGAGTTCAATCTCCGCAAACCGCTCTCTTAAAGCCTTGATTTCAGTTTGTTGGGCAAGAATTTTTTCCTCATAAATTTTTTTAGATTCTTGCGCTTCAGTTTTGAGGCTTTGATACCGCTCTTCCCATTCTTGCTGGAAAGAACGCCGGTTCGTATCTGTTTTTTCTGAGTGTTTCTTCAGTTCTTGCTCGAAACTTTGCTTGAGCTGCTCGTTTTCCTTGGTCTTTTCCTCAAACAAAAGTTCAAGGGTCTGACACCTTTTCCGAAGTTCCTTTTTCTCTGTGTCCTCGCCCGCGTCGGTAAGAGAGTCCAATGAAAACATGGGCGGCGACAGAAAGGAATCCAATTTTTGCTTCGCCGCAGGTTCGGGAATAGGAGCCGGCGCGGGGGGCGGAGACGTTGGAACGGATGTCGGAAGAGGCGGTGCGGTTTCGAGGAAAGAAAGCCGGGGCGTCTCCGGCCAAACGGCGCGGTAACAACGTCTTTTCGCCTGATGATCACTGGTGAGAGCAATCTCAGCGCGAACCCCTTGAAGAACACCTTGGACTTGAACGGCCTCAGGATGGGTTAATTGATCAAGAAGGATAATCGGAGTATTGCGAACGAGTTCCCGTGCCTCTTCATAGGAAACGCGGAAAAGTTCAGAGATCTTTTCTCCAACCCTTTTCCGGTCGAGTTCGCTTTTTAAAGGGTTGAGTATGACTGACCAATTACCGCCGTTGGATTGAATTTTGTTCGAACGAAATTTCATTGATTTGAAAATGAGAGGATGCAATCAAGGCCTAGAGGCTGATCTTACTTGCAATTTCCTGAATGACCGGCATCTCCCAATATTCCCCCATCAACACTTTAACCACTCCGACCAGGGAAAGGATCCCAAGGACCACAAAAGCGAGGGTGGAAACGATATCACCTAAGGCCGGGACTGCTTTGAGGATGCTCGCCGCGACTTCCAGGATAAAAAGCACAAGACCTTGTTTGCCATGAAATTGAGCAAACCGATTCCCCTTCTTTAAAATAAAGGGTACGAAACACAGAACAGAAAGGTAGCCGACAGCCGCAAAAAATTTTCCATCCTGGATTTCTGGATCGAGCTTGGACTCTGATTTAGCTCCAAACGCCTCATCAACCATTCGAGAGTTTCCTCCGTGAGGGCCCTATTATAGCCTAGAAAACGGGCGAGTCAATTGCCTTCACAGAGCGTTTATTTTGAACCAAAAACGGAGATTTTACCAAGGAGGAGTTCGAACATTTTAGGCTCGGAAATTTGCCCTTTTTTCCTGTCTCCCAAAGCCAAAGCACCAGCATAATGGAAATCCACCTGAGGGAACTTGCGCTTTGCCTCCTGAATTTGGTTGGGGATATCCTGATTGATGTGCCTGCCGGGGAAAAGCATCAGAGGAAGCACAAAAATCTCCTCCGCGCCCCCTTTCACACAGGCCTCGATGCCTTCAGGAATGGAAGGATGGCAAAGCTCTAGAAACGCAGGCTGGACATTTCTATTGGGAAAGGAGAGCTGAAATTCCTCGACAAATTGAAAGAACGCCTTCTCGCCTTCTTTGTCACGAGTTCCATGCGCAATTAAAAGGTAGGCAAACTTGCTTTGTTTTATCATAAGAAAGACTAAGAGATTTAACTAAAAATCAACTTGCTTAGAAAATAAATACTGATGGAGGTCCCTAGGGCGATCCAAGAGCTTACTTTCATAAGTTCTACGGCGCGCCTGATATCGCTAGGCTCAAGGGACTTGAGCGTAATTCCCAATTTCGGCCCATCGTAACTTTTGCCGTTATAAGTATTGGTTCCTCCTAATTCAACCCCTAAGGCCCCGGCAAAGGCTGCTTCGGGAATCATCCCGTTGGTGGTCCCCTTTTTTTGAAGATTTTGGGTCGCCATGGCCCATGCCTCTTTGGCCCTGCCATTCACAAAAAAGGCTGCAAGACCAATGAGAAACCATGAAATTCGAGCCGGGATCCAATTGATGATTTCATCCAGTTTTGCCGCCGCAAAACCATAGTGTTCATACTGGGAGGTTCTCAGCCCTACCATGGAATCCAGCGTATTGACGGCCTTGTAAGCCATGGCGAGCGGTGCACCTCCTAGTCCGGCATAAAAGAGCGGAGAAAGAACTCCGTCGACAAAACTCTCTGCCACCGCCTCAATGGCCCCGCGGATTATTTCTGGCTCGCTGAGATTCTGGGTGTCACGCCCCACGATGCGGGAGAGATTTTGACGAGCCTGATCAATTTTTCCATTTCGAAGCGCGTAGTGAACGCGCCGGGCCTCCTGACATAAATCTTTGATTGAAAGAGCGCTGTAAAGGAAATAAACCACCAAAATGGATTTAAGAAGGGGGTGAATCTGATAAGCCGCCTCCGTTAAAAACCAGACAATGACATAGACTGCTAAGGGGATCGAAATTGCTTGAAAGAGTCCTGCCAGGCGAAGATCCGCGATGCGCGCGCGAAACCAGTCTTCAGACTTCTCGATCCAGCTTCCGATGATACGTATGGGGTGGAAGGCGTAAGGAGGATCGCCCAAAAACAGGTCTAATACGAATGCGATGATAAGTTCAAACATTGTTCAACGTGGTTTAAATCCAGATTTTCTCGCAAAAGATGCGCCAACCGGTTGTAATTTTTTTCCTTTAAAATTTCCATCGAGGGAACTTCCCCAAAGCTTGCCGCCGGCTTTTGTTTGCCGGAACTTTTTCGTAATGCCTCCAGAAAGGCCTTTCGAAAAGACGCCGCGTCAAAAAGCCCGTGGATATACGTGCCCAAAATCTTTGTAGAAGGATCCGTCGTTATGAAACACTCTTTTCCCCCTCCAGGCTCCGTCTGACCCATATGAATTTCGTAGCCTGAAAACTCTGCCTCTATCAATTGGGAAAAAATTTGAGCACTGATTCTGCCCTCTACACGTTTTAAAGTCTTCTCGCCAAAGAAACGTGTCTTAAAAGGAAGAAGGGAAAGTCCTTTCTGCAGAGTCTTTTGGGATTCAATCCCTTCTAAGTCTTCGATTTCATCTCCCAGCATTTGAAAACCTCCGCAAATACCCATTACCCGCCCGCCTTTTTTGACGTAATCTTGGATCTTTCCGGCAAATCCTTTGGTCTTTAAAAATTCAAGATCCTGAATCGTTGCCTTGGTTCCCGGAAGAATGACAAGATCGGGTGTTCCCCATTCGGAAACTCGGTGCACCATTCTAACCGAAACACCCGGTTCTTCGGCAAGAACTTGAAAATCTGTAGCATTGGAAATGCGCGGGAGGAGAATGACCGCGATATTTAGATTCCCGGAATGAGAAATATTCTTCGATTTTTCTAAAACAAGAGAGTCTTCTTCTTCAATAAAAAAATCAAGCTCATAAGGCAAGACACCCAGCACTTTTTTTCCTGAAAGGTCTTCAAGGGTTTGGAGCCCGGGCTGAAGAATACCGAAGTCGCCGCGAAATTTATTGATGATAAGGCCTGCGATCCGGTTCCGCTGGGATTCATCTAACAGCGCCAAGGTGCCGACAAGCCACGCGAAAACACCGCCTTTGTCGATATCGCCTACCAGAAGACATTGGGCATCTGCCAAATCAGCGACCCGGCAATTGACGATATCCGAATCTTTGAGATTGATCTCAGCCGGACTGCCCGCCCCTTCAATCACAAGCGCTTCATATTTCCGAGCTAACTTGGCGTATGATTCTTCGATCGCCTGCCACATTTCACCCTGCCGGCTGTAATAAGTTTTTGCATCCATCGTTCCGATCGCCTTACCATGAACAATGACTTGAGAACCATTGTCTCGGCAAGGTTTGAGTAAGATAGGATTCATATGAATACTAGGTTCGACGCGTGCGCACTCGGCCTGCACGACTTGCGCGCGCCCCATCTCACCGCCTTCGCAGGTGACGAACGAATTATTCGACATATTCTGGGCCTTAAAGGGGGCCACGCGAATTCCTGCATCGCTTAGAATCCGGCAAAGACCGGCGGCGATGAAAGACTTCCCGACGCCGGAACCTGTTCCTAATACCATAATGGCCTTGGCCCGTTTTGCGTTCATACCGCCTTTTCTTGTTCCATTGTTTCTAAGCTAAGTGTCTTTAATGCCTCAACCAGCCTTAGATTTTCTTCGCGTTTTTTCACCGCAACACGAAAATAATTAGGCCCTAAACCGGGAAACCCTGTGAGATCTCTTAAATAAATGCCTTGTTTTCCCAATTCTTGGAGAACGGGTCGACGACCCGGGAGTTTGATCAAAAGAAAATTAGCGGCACCGGGAAAAACTTTCAGGTTCGGAACCTCACTAAGATGACGCGCAAAATTTTCTCTTTCTTGAGCGAGCCATTCTCTCGACTCTTTTATAAAATCTTGATCACGCAGTGCCGTGATGGCCAATTTTTGGGCGAGCCTGTTGCAAGACCACGGTACCTGATAAGTCTCAAGCTTTTCAATGAGTTTACGGGCACCCAAACCAAATCCGATCCGGATACCGGGAAGGGAAAAAAACTTGGTGAGCGAACGAATCACAAAAAAATGGGCGTCGTCACGGACTTCACGGGCGAGGGACTGCTCGGGGATCCAATCGATAAAAGCTTCATCCAAAATCACAAAAACACTTCTCCTTTTGGCCTCGGCTAAAAGTTTCTGAAGCGCCTCTTTTTTGATGAATCCTCCGGTGGGATTATTCGGCTGGGTAAAAATAGCGACATCCACACCGCGCAGCGAATTGGTAATTTCCGCCGGCCGGGCCTGAAACTCATCCTTTTCCCTAAGGAGAATGTTTCTAATTTCTGCACCCTGAAGATTGAGAAGCCGGCGATATTCCAAAAAAGTAGGCTCAATCACCAGTGCCCTTTTGGGTCGAAGGAGCCTTAAAATCAAATCTAAAAGTTCGGCCGCTCCGTTTCCCGCAATCACATTTTCCGGCCACAAAGGAAATTGCCTGACCACCTCGCGGCGAAATTCGAGTGCCTCCGGATCCGGATAATAAGGAAGTTCATTGAGGGTCTCCGGGAAAATCTTTTTGACGGATTCGGGAGGACCCAAGGGATTGATATTGCTGGAAAAATCTAGAATTTCTTTCTCGGGGATTCCGAATTTTTCACTAAAGACCCTGAGTTCTCCTCCGTGATGAAGTCTCACCGGTAACTCCCTGATTTCATAAGAAAGAAAATAAGAAAAATAAAAACCTCCGTCATTTCGCTGGCCGCCCCCAACAAATCGCCCGTCACGCCGCCGATGCGTTTGTGAAATATCAAGCCCAGACCTGCCAAAAAAGGAAGGAGGGCCAGAAAACAAAGCACGCCCGCACCTCTTGATAAAAAAATGATGAGAGAAAGAAAAGCCGTGGCTCCGGCCAATTCCCGAACACTCACTTTCTTCGCCACCGATTGGCCGAGCCCTCCCTTGGGATTGGCATAAGGGAGAAAGTAAGCCAAGACCACTTGCGCCCACCGAGAAGCGGTCAGTGCAAAAAGAACTGCAGCACCGCGGCCGGAGAGTGAGGCAAGAAGTTCCCATTTCCAAAAAAGAAGGAGAAGGACACCTAAAGCACCCCAGACACCGATGCGGGGATCGCGCATAATCGTAAGGACCTCTGTTTTTTCTTTCCCCCCGAAAAATCCGTCTAGAAAATCAGAAAAACCATCCACATGGAGTCCGCCGGATAAAAGGATGGGAAGGGTCACCAGTGACAACGCCTCAAGGCGTATGAAGAGATCAAAAGAAAGAAGCTGGGTGAGGGCGAGCGTCGCCACACCGATGAGAAACCCAACCAGAGGAAAAAAGAACATCGCCCGGGCAAGGCTTGCTTCTTTTTCCCTACCGGGGATAGGTAGAACGGTAAGAAATCGAATCGCTTCTAAAAATTCTGAAAACATCTATTCCTTTAATTTTGAATCGCGGGTGCCGGCTTCTTCGCGCAAACGGGAGGAAGCGTCGGTTCCATGGGAATCACAAACGTGGCAAATTCGGTAACGCCTACGAGCAGCCGGCGGGCAAAAAAACCAATCCCCTTAAAAAGTCCGGTGACCGCCCCGGCTCCTCCGTTTTGAGACATATCATCACGCATGGTGCAGGGAATCTCGGCCGGCGAGCTTAACGCATTCCAAAGTCCCCTGCCTAACTTCTGCGACATGCCGACACTGTAGTCCGCGCTATTTTCTGCGAAGACCGGCAGAGCCGTGAAAAACAATAAAAGAAAAAACGCGGGTATTTTTTGCATCATTTATCCCTTTCCCATTTTCATACAAAGGACCGTCCGATCATCATGAGCGGGGTAGCCTTTGGCATATGATTCCATTGATTGGAAAAAACTTTTCACTATTTCTTCGGCGGTTTTCTCGCCTAAACCCCGAAGAGCCTTCTCAATCCCCGGATAATCCAGCTCTTCTCCGCGCGGGCTGAGAAGCTCCCGGACGCCGTCACTGATTAGAAGAACAAAATCGCCTTCCTCCATCGCCATGGTTTCCTGGGGATATTTTCCATTGCTGAGGATTCCAAGGGGCAGCCCGGAGCCTTTTTTGATCCATTCACCTTGCCCGCTCTTACGGCGGTAACAATAAAGCGGCTCGTGACCAGCATTAGAAATCATGAGCGTTCGGGAATCAAGGTCTAAAATAAGATAAAGGAAGGTCACAAACATGCCCTGCATATCAAAAAGAACCAGGCGCTCATTTAAGGCATCCATGAGGCCTGAGGTGGAATGATGATCCTTGGCGATCATTCTCCATTCGCTGATGACACGCGCCATATAAAGGGCGGCCGGCACCCCCTTGCCGGAGACATCCCCCACGCAAATCCCGAACTTGCGTTCTCCCAAGACCACCCAATCATAGAGATCGCCTCCCACCATTTTTGCAAATTGGCACTGGAAGGCCAGGTCAAAGCCAGCAACTTTTGGAGATTCCTGTGACAAAAAAATTTCTTGAATCCGCGCGGCCAGTGAAAGCTCGCGCACCAAAAGTTCACCTTCTAAACGGATATCAATAAATTGAAGTAAAAGCATCGTCACATACGTCCCCCCAATCACCAGAAGCACAGGGAAAACAGGCAGGATCCATCCCAAAAAAGAAAAGATAAGAAAATTCCAAACCAGATAGAAAACGCTCAAGACAGACACCGTCGCAAGGGCGATGATGGGAGGGTTTTTCCGGGTCAAAAATGCCGCAAAAAAAGCGAGGAGTAAAAGAAGCGCCAGTGAAACAGGGCCTTTCATGCGCTTAAGAAATTTCTCCGTAAGAAGGGTGTGGATCGCGGAGGCCTGGATTCCCATACCGGGATAGGCCGATGAAAAAGGTGTCGCCCTCAGATCCCCTCCCCCGGTGGCCGTCACGCCCACCACGACAATTTTCCCTTCAAAGAGTCTGCGAAGTTCTTCATCGTTGGTTCCCTTGTTTTGAATGATTCGATAAAAAGGGATTCTTTTAAAAACAGAGAATTTTCCGGGATAATTAATCCAAAAGGAATGGTCTTTTTCCAACGGGATTCGATGCAAAAAACTTTCGCGATCCTGGGGACCCAAGATAAGCGAAAGGGCCGCGGCAAGGCTCGTGTGATAATACGTGTTTCCTTCCGGCTGGGTGGAGGCCTTAACGCGGCGGACCTTACCATCTACGTCAGGGAAGATATTCACATAGCCTAGCGTCATCGCAGCTTTACGAATCGAATCAATGGGAAAAAAAGCTAAAAATGGATTTTCAGAACGAAAGAAAAATGCGGTGACCACATTGCCCGCTTCCGCCATCGAAAAAGCCAGCAAGTCATCTTCTGTGGGCTGCGTACTTGCCTCGGTGAAGAGGACATCGTAGAGCACAAGACGGGGACGGTAGGAACTCAAGACCTTTAAAAGAAGGGCGTGGTAACTCCGGGGCCACGGCCAATGCCCGATGCGGTTAATGCTTTCATCATCTACGTCCACCAGGACAATATCCGGATGCGCTGTTTGCACCGGACGCATGTGAAGTCGCAGATCGAGGAAACCTAGTTCATGGTCTTCAAAAAAATTGAATTGATCGGCAAGAAAAATTAGAAGGACAAAAACCAGGACAAAGACAATAGAGACTCCGGTTTTGGAAAAGATGGGTCGTGACTTGGCCATAAATTAAAAGAGTTCGAAGAGACGCTTATTTCTTGCGAAGAAGCTTCCAGGGATGAAATTTAAGATCGTGCGTCATATCTTTAAGGTTCTTGGAACTCTCATTGAGATTGGTGATGATTTCTCCCAATTCCTTTTCGTGCCCTTCCAAAAGCCTGTTACCTTTCTCAGTAAGCGGCACGAGATTTTCTGTAAGGGTGTTGATTTGGGTGATCATTTGATGAATGGGAGTGGGCTCATGTCCCCGCAAAATCCCGCCCGGAGGCAATTTGGGCGAGGTTTGTTTTCCGGGTGACAGAGAGATGAACTTTTCCCCTAAAAGCCCCAAGGTATCTACAAAGACCTCAGAATCCATTCGAAGAGGTGTTGTTTTATCGATTGAAATGACCACTGCCACCGCCGGATCACCATCTTGAAGCTTGATGGATTTAACAGTCCCCACGCTGTGGCCGGCAAAATGAACAGGCGCGTTTTTTTCCAGGCCGCTGATAAAATTAAAATTGATTTTGTATTCTTCGGTCCCGGCCAACGCCCTGAAATTGCTGACTTTAAACGTAAGCATCGTAAGAAGAGTAAAACTCACGACGACTAAAATGCCTGATTTAATCTCGGAACGGGTAAAATCCATGGCTTTCTCCCTGCCTGCCGACAGGCACAGGCTTTTACGCTGCCTTAAGGTTCTAAGAGTCCTTTAAGATAAGCTTCGCTTGACTGTTTGAAGGGAATCGCCCCCTCGTGTTCTCCAAATATAAATTGACGCACATAAGGATCGGCCGTTTCTTTGATTTCACCCGGTGTGCCTTGGGCCAGCACTTTCCCGCGGTGAAGCACGATCATTTGATCAGCGATCCTGAAAGCGCTTTTCATTTCGTGGGTCACCACGACGGACGTAATTTTAAGCTTTCGGCTCAGATCCAAAATAAGCTGATCGATCATGCTTGCCGTAATCGGATCAAGCCCTGCGCCGGGCTCGTCATAAAATACAATTTTGGGATCCAGGGCGATCGCACGCGCCAGTGCCACCCTCTTTTTCATCCCGCCTGAAATTTGATGAGGGAAAAATTTTTCGAACCCTGTGAGGCCTACCAGTTCCAATTTTATTTTTACGATGATATCAATGATCTCGGGCGAGAGATCGGTGTGTTCACGCAAAGGAAGCGCCACATTCTCGCCTACCGTGACAGAATTAAAAAGTGCGGCCCCTTGAAAGAGCATCCCGAATTTTTTCCGGACTTCGTCGAATTCCAAATCTGTGAGGGATGCGACATTTTTCCCGTCAAACCAGATTTCGCCTTCCTCAGGATGCAAGAGCCCGATCAGATTTTTAAGGAGCGTGCTTTTACCGCAGCCCGATCCTCCCATAATGACCGTGATCTTGCCTTCAGGAACAAAAAGATTGACTCCATCCAGCACTGCCTTGTCCCCAAACCGTTTGACTAAGTTTTTGATTTCGATCATTTTTTATTTCTCAAGGAAACGCATAATAAAATAATGCGGTAAAAAAACAGTCCGCTACGATAATTAACACAATCGAAAAAACAACCGCTTGAGTGGTGGCCCGGCCCACCTCTTCGGCTCCCCCTTCGACGGCAAGTCCCTGGTAACAACTGACAATCCCAATAATGAGGGCAAAGAATGCGCTCTTGGTCAGGCCGGTATAAAGGTCCTTGAGAACAAGGGCGTCAAAATTCTTTTCGATATAAAGGTAAGGCTCGATCCCGAGACTGGAAATTCCAATTAAAAATCCTCCCAACATCCCGACCGAATTTGCGATCACGGTAAGGCAGGGAAGCACCATAAAGAGCGCAAGACAGCGCGGCAGGACAAGAAAACGGATCGGATCAATGGCCATCGTCGTAAGAGCGTCTACTTCTTCTTGGGCTCTCATCGTACCAAGTTCGGCCGCGATCCTGGCACCGACACGGCCAGCAACTACAATGGAGGCAATCAAAGGTCCGAGTTCGCGGGCCATAGAAACGCTCACCAAACTTCCGGTATACATCACGGCGCCGAATTGCCTGAGTTGGTAGGCCGCTTGGAGCGCCAGCACCATCCCGACTGAGGCCCCCACCAAGCATATAATAGGAACAGAACCCACCCCCATCCCGACCATTTGACCGAAAAAGATGTCGCGCTGCATGACTTTTTTTTGAAAAACGGATTGCCATGCCCAGACGACAACGTACTTGAGGAGCATACAAAGCCGGCCGGTCTGATCAAAGAAATGATGGACGGATCTTCCGACCCTTCCAAAAAAATGTTCGGTGTAGGTTTTTAGACTCACGACCCTGTCAAGGCCGCCGCGGCGCCTTCTTCAGAATCCGCCAAAACAAAAATTGAATCAAGCTTCGCGATTTCAAAAACGCCGCGCACCGAGGCTGAAAGTCCCGCCAAAACGAGTTTTCCGCCCATCCTGTTCATCCGCTGCAGCGCCTCCACAAATGTAGCCAGGCCGGAGCTGTCGACATAGGTTACCTTTTTCAAATCCACCAAGAGTTTCGAGCATTTCTTATCGAGGAGATCTTGGAATTTTTGGCGAAGCTCCCGGGAACTGTAAAAATCGATTTCTCCGGAGACCTCCAAAACTTGAACTTCTTTGTTTTCTTTCACATTGATTTTCACGGGAGTTATCCTTTCTTATCCTGATTTTTATATTTCACGAGCCGCAGCCGATTGCCTGCAGGCTTTAAGGCTTCATAATAAAGTTCATCCGTAAGACTGCGAATTAAATGGACTCCGAGCCCGCCCGGCGTGTCGCAAGGCAGTTTAGGGATCGGCACTTTTCTGGGATCAAAACAGGGGCTTTTATCTTCAATGATGATTTCCGCCTGCTTTCCCAAATCTGAGAATGAAACATGAATCCTATCCTTCTTTTTAATCTTCTCACCGTAACCATGACGGATAATATTAGTTAACACTTCATCCACGCAAAGAAGAAGGTCGTTGGTATTTTTTTCATTGAGTCCCGCGCCTTCAAAAAGCGAACGCAGTTCCTTCCTTAAAGGAGGAAGGCTTGCGGCTTCCGGTTCCACTTCGAAAATTTTAGCGGGTGTAGACACCGGGCCTTGACCGCAAATATGCGGCTTCCACGAAATTTTTAGCTAATCCCGGATTCTGGCCAAAATGCAAATGTTGATAAGTTGCAAGAACATGGCCGTCGTAAAAACCCTCCGGCCGGTCTCCTATCCGATAGACCGTTTCACCGGGGTTTGGATTCTCCCAAAGGGACCGGTGGAATTCATGAGAAAGAAGTTTCATCCCTTTTTCAAAAAGAAAAGTTGAAGCTGACGTCTCAATTTCATGATAACCAAAATTTTGAAGCCTGGAAGTCATTCGAATTTTTCCGGGAACAAGCCCCACCAAAGGAAACTTTTTTTCCTTTGAATCGACAAAAGCCTCTGCAAGATAAATGAGTCCGCCGCATTCAGAGTAGATCATTTTACCTTCTTGATGGAATTTTCGAATAGAATTTTTTAGGGTCTCATTCTTGCTGAGTTTTTCGGCATAAAGCTCCGGAAATCCTCCTCCCAGATAAAGGGCGTCCAAATCTTCAGGAAGGGTGAGGTCATGAAGGGGTGAGAAAAGGACGAGTTCGGCGCCTGCTTCGCGCAGCAAATCAAAATTATCCTCATAATAAAAGGAAAAGGCGGCATCATAGGCAATCCCGATACGAATCCGTGGGTCAGCCTGTACGTTTCCTTTAGGGGCTATCCTCACAATGACGTTTTTGGATATTTCCAAAAATCGTTTCTCATTGAATCGCCCTTCTAAAATCTGCGCCAGCCGTTTAAATTTTTCTTCAATCTTCTCTTCTTCCAAAACGGTCTGGAGGCCCAGATAACGCTCCGGGACAGAAATCTCCAAATCCTTGGGAAGCCATCCCAAAACGGGGACTCCTGTTTCTTTTTCAATGGCTTCTTGAAGCAAAGAGAAATGCTTTTCGCTTCCAATTTCATTGAGTAAAATACCTTTGAGTTTAAGATGGGGATCAAAATCCCGGTAACCTTTTACTGTCGCGGCAGCGCTTCGTGCCATTCCGGCAGCATTGACCACAAGAAAAACAGGAAGATCCAGCAGCTTGGCCATCTCTGCGGTACTTCCTCGCTCCGTGAGCGGTCCGCGGCCGTCATAAAGTCCCATCACGCCTTCTACCATGGAAAGATCCGCGCCTTGGGAATTTTTCCAAAAACAATTTTTAAGATAATCTTCTGAGAGAAAAAAACGGTCAAGGTTTCGTGATCTCCTCGGCCGGCAAACTTGGTGATGAAAACCTGGGTCAATATAATCAGGGCCGACTTTAAAGGGTTGGACGATTAGGCCTTTTTTTCTAAAGAAAGACATCAGGGCAAGCGCCCAAGTTGTTTTTCCTGCGCTTGAATGCGTTCCAGCGATCACCGCGGCGTGAAAATCAGCCACTGGCCACCATTTTTTTTCCAGCAACCTTGGCCTCTTCAAAGGTTGCCACTTCATTGAAGGCGCGTACCGCAGCCTCCAAAATTCCCATGGCAAGACAAGCGCCTGTGCCTTCACCCAGCCGCATGGAAAGCCTCAGCACCGGATGGACATCGAGCTCTTCTAAAAGGATCCGGTGGCCTCTTTCCTCAGATTCATGGGCAAAGAAAAGATAATCTAAAATGGCGGGATTCATACGAATGACAGCCAGGGCACCCGCCGAGGCAATCCACCCGTCCACAACACAGGGAATTCTTAAAAAGGCCGCTCCCAGAATCAAACCGGCAATCGCTGCAATTTCAAAACCCCCGACGCTTTGCAGGATGGAAAAAGGGTCACCCAAAAATGCTTCATTTGCTTGAAGCGCCTTTTTGATGATTTGAATTTTATGCTGCAGCATTTTTTCGTCAATCCCCGTGCCACGGCCCGTGACCTGCTCAGGATCCGCCCCAATGAGCGCAGCAATCACAGCGCTAGCGGCTGTTGTATTTCCGATTCCCATCTCACCCACGCCAAGCAGTTCCACTCCTTGGCGCTTTGCTTCCTGGGCCCGTTCATAACCAATTTCTAGTGCCCGTAAAAGTTCCTCGCGGGTCATCGCTTGGGTCTTTGTAAAATTGGAAGTCCCGCCTCGAATTTTTCTTGAAACAAGACCGGGCAGATCCAAAAAGGAACCCTCAACTCCCACATCGACCACTTCAACCTCCGCACTTATTGAACGGGCAAAGGCATTGATGGTCGCTCCGCCTGAAAGAAAATTGTAAACCATAGCAGATGTCACTTCGCGCGGATACAGACTCACACCTTCCGCTTCAACGCCGTGATCGGCCGCAAAAATTACGATTCTTTTTTTTGCGGCGGCGGGTTTTTCTTTTTGCTGGATCGCAACGATTCTTTCCAAATAACGCTCAAGCTCACCCAAACTTTTTTCCGGACGAGTTTGTTTCGCCAGTCTTTTCTGCGCCTTTTGACGCCAGGCTGAATCAAGCAAAGGGATGGTGAGCGCTTTTTCCTGCCAAGCTTTAAACTCTTTAACAAGTTCTAAAAAAATTGCTTTTGGTGCTTCTTTTTTGAAGGATTTTTTCAAAGTTTGCGGTATTCCCGCGACCATCAAAACCATATCATCCGAGCGGCGAGCCACTTCTTGATTAAGCCGTCCGTGCTCATCCATGAAGCGGCGCGTGAAAGGATCCGTAGAAATCACGCCCATGCTGATCTCATTGGTCACAAGAATTAAAGAAATGGGTTTTTCTTCGAGGACTTTAAGAAAATCCTCTACTTGTTTTGAGGTCTGATAACTTCCTTCACCGAAACGATAGAAAAGATTATTAAGCCAGAAGGTAAGGCAGTCGACCAAGATAACGTCCGCCTCGCCAGCATTTTTTCGAATGGCCTCCGCCAAATAAAGAGGCTCCTCAATGGTTACAAACTCGGATCCCCTTTGTTCTTGATGCCTTTGAATGCGCCGGGTTATTTCTGAATCCGTAGCTTCGGCAGTCGCCAGAAATATTCTTTCAGAATAGTTCAAGGCCATCTCGTGCGCTCTTCGGCTTTTTCCCGACCGGTTGCCGCCTATGATAAGAATCGTTTTATTCATTGAAGATGATCCGTGCGGTTGGTCCAGACGATCTGGAGAAAATTTGAGTCCCCCTCAATGAATGATAGAGATGCCGGTTCAATCCTAAAGGCCCAAATGGGAGGGCGCTTCGTTTTCAATACCTCAAAAAGAAACATTTTGATAGGTCCCGCATGTGAAACCACGGCAACGGTTTTATTCGTATATTTTTTTAAAATTTCTTTCAGGAAGGAACGTGTCCGCTGCGTAAGCGAATCGACACTCTCGCCGCCCGGAAGCCTGGCTAGTTTTCCTTCCTGCCATTTGAACAAAACAGATTGCTTTCGTTTCGACATTTCGACATAGGATGCTCCTTCCCATTTGCCAAAATCAAGTTCATTAAGCCGGGGGTCCGCCGTCACACCCATTTTGAATCGGGCCGCGATTTCTTTTGCGGTTTGGCGGGCGCGGGAAAGCGTCGAAGCGAAAAGTTGGTCGGGCGGGTTAGATTGGAGCGCCTTGGCGACTTTTTTCGCATTCCGGATCCCTTGGGAGTTTAAAGGAATATCGGTCCGGCCTTGATAGCGTTTTGTCACCGTCCATTCTGTTTCGCCGTGGCGAATTAAAAATAGTTTCAAATTAAAACCCTTGTGCCTGAAGGGCCTTCACATTCAAAGAAGGTGTTTTTTTCTTTGAAAGAAAATGCTCGGCTAATTTTGCAAAAAGATCGACTTCCAAATTCACTTTCGATCCTTCACGTTTTGAAGGAAGGGTGGTGACTTTAAAGGTGTGAGGCGTGACGCCCACGGTAAACGAATCGCTCTGAATTTCTTGCAGAGTAAAACTGATCCCATCGATGGCCACCGATCCTTGAGGGATGAAGCGGTGAATCAAATCACGAGGAGCTTGGATTCGAATACCTCGTCCCCCGCTTCTTTTTTCAATTTTACGAATGACTCCCACGCCATCGACGTGACCGGTGACCCAATGACCTCCGATTTCATCGCCCATCCGCAGGGCCGGTTCCAAATTAACCCGTTCTCCGGCCCGAAGCCCGCCCAGTGTTGTAGACTTCAGTGTTTCTTCGATGAGATCAGCGTCAAATTTTTTCCCACGGAAATCCGCCACCGTAAGACAGACGCCGTTGACAGCAATGCTTTCTCCTAATTCAAAGCGCCACGATTGAGCCAAAACTTCAAAGATAAGCCGTGTCTTCCCTCGCGCCGATTCTTTTTTCCACATGACGCCTTGGGAATGGATGATACCTGTAAACATTTAGTTTACTCTGCTTTCAAAAACCCAGTCAGGACCTAACCGGTAGACTTTTTCCCATTTGAGTTCGATCGCTTTTTGTAAATTTTCGATTCCTTCGCCTTCGACGGAGGTTTTTGCGTCGCGGCCACCCATAATTTTTGGGGCCACAATCCAAATCAGCCGGTCCACCAAACCTTCGCTAAGAAAACTCCACGCAATCTCGCCTCCGCCTTCCACCAAAAGATGATGCACGCCAAGAGGGACCAATGCTCTCAAAAGGACCTTAAGGTCAATTTTTCCTTTGTAAAGAGAGACGGGGAGAAGAATTCTCCCTTTTTTCAATGGCCTCTTCGCAATCTGTTTGATTTTTTTTTCCGGGACCACTTCAAAAGTAAGTTGAGGGCCTTGAAAGATCCGGGCGCGGGAAGAAATTTGAAGGTCCGGATCTAAAACAATCCTCCAAGGTTTATCTGCTCTTCCGTTGACGCCTTGCAGCATCGGATTATCAAGTAGCGCCGTATTTTTTCCCACGAGGACTCCATCGGCCTGGGAACGAAGTTCGTGGACGAGTTGGCGGGCGGGCGCGGATGAAATCCATCGCGACTCGCCTTTTCGCGTTGCAATCTTTCCGTCGAGTGACTGCGCCATTTTCAAAGTCACAAAAGGAAAACCGGTACGCATGGCCTTAAAAAAAAACTGGTTTTGAATTTCGACCTTATCTTTTAAAAGGCCCGCTCGGACAGAGATTCCTGCTTTTTTCAGACGCTGGATTCCCACAGAATGATTTTTGGGATTGGGGTCAAGACTCCCGACGACCACTCGCTTGATTCCGCTCGTTAGAAGAGTTTCAACACAGGGCGGGGTTTTTCCCCAACTGGAACAGGGTTCGAGCGTCACATAAAGGATCGAGCCTTTTACTTTTTTTCCCGCCTTTTGAAGGGCGATGATTTCCGCATGCGAACCGCCGTAATAAGGATGGTAACCTTCACTTATTTTTTTTGTCCCGCGTACAAGGACGGCTCCCACTAAAGGATTGGGACTGGTTTTTCCCCGGGCCTTTTCTGCCAGTTCAATTGCGCGGCTCATCCAGATTTCATCTTGCTTCATACTTTTTGCTCTTTGCGGCGCGGCTCGGAATGATTGATTTTATCAAGGATGCCGTTCACAAATTTTCCGGAATCCTCCTGGGAAAATTTCTTGGCCACATTCACCGCTTCATTAATGCAAACCTTGGGGGGGATCTCTTCCATAAATAAAAGTTCGTAAATGGCAAAGCGCATGATGTTCCGGTCCACCACGGCCATGCGGTGGACCTCCCAATGCTGGGCGTATTTGGTTAAGATTTCGTCGATCTCCGCCAGATGCGATAAGGTTCCTTGGACAAGACGATCCGCATATTCCCGGATTTCAGGAAGCGAGGGGTTAGAATCCCAAAAAGATTGGAGCAGAAGCTCGATGGGCTCGGGATTGAGGTCCCGATGGTAAAGGATTTGAAGGACAAATTCCCTAGCTTGGGTTCGTTTACGCATATAAAAGATCGAAACCTATCGGGCTATTTTAAAGCCTGGTTGAGATTTGCTATTTCTACTGCTGCGAGCGCGGCCTGAGCCCCTTTGTTGCCGAGCTTGAGGCCTGCGCGGTCAATGGCCTGAGTCAAATCATCGGCCGTTATAATTCCGCTTGCGATCGGGACGCCCGTTTCTAAGGCGACCTGGGACACGCCGCGGGTTACTTCGTTTGAAACACATTCAAAGTGATGCGTCCCGCCTCTTAAAATACAACTTAAGACAATCAATGCGTCAAAACGTTTCCGCTGCGCAAGACGCTTAGCGAAAAATGGAATCTCAAGGGCGCCCGGCACCCAAACGGTTTCGATGGAGTTGCGGGATGCGCCATGCTGAATCAGCGTTTCGATCGCACTGTCTAAGAGCCGTTTGGTAATGAATTCGTTGAACCGGGAGACAACGATTCCAAATTTTTTGCGGCGGGCGTTGAAGGCGCTCTGCCGGATGCGACCCATAGAATTAAAGGTTTAAGATATGACCAAGTTTATCTTTCTTGGTCTTTAGGTATTTAGCGTTATGGGAATGCGCGGGTGTATGAAGAGTAATTCTTTCGATAACGGTAAGGCCATGGCCTTCAAGGCCAACAATTTTTCGCGGATTATTGGTGATCAAACGCAGCTTTTCAAGGCCCAAGTCGCGCAAAATCTGAGCGCCGGTTCCGTATTCACGAAGATCGGGTTTAAACCCCAGTTTTTCATTGGCTTCGACCGTATCAAGCCCTTGGTCCTGAAGGGAATAAGCTTTTAATTTATTTTCAAGGCCGATTCCCCGCCCTTCTTGACGCATATAAACAATGACGCCGCAGCCTTCTTTTTCGATCAGTTCCATCGAGGCCAACAGCTGATCTTGGCAATCGCAGCGTAAAGATCCCAAGACATCTCCCGTGAAACATTCGGAATGAACGCGTACGAGTGTGGGTTTTGCGTCCAGCTCTCCTTTAATGAAGGCAAGATGCTCCCGGCCATCGACCAGCGACCGGTAAAGCCGGAGTTTCCATTCTCCAAAAAGATTTGGAATTTTTGCTTCCGTGACTTTTTCCACAATTTTATCGAACTGGCGACGGTACTCGATGAGGCTTTTGATGGTCCCAATTTTCAAGCCGTGGTTTTTTGCAAAACTAAAAAGATCGTCTCGGCGGGCCATGGTGCCGTCGTCATTGACAATTTCACAGATAACGCCGGCCGGTTCAAGACCTGCAAGCCTGCAAAGGTCAACCGCTGCCTCGGTATGCCCCGCGCGGATTAAAACACCGCCTCGCTTGGCAATTAAAGGAAAGAGATGGCCGGGGGTTACGAGATCAGCGGTGCCTCTTTTTGAATCTGCCAGGATTTCGATAGTTCGTGCGCGGTCACTCGCAGAGATTCCGGTGGTGATTCCAAGCTTTGCATCCGCCGAAAGTGTAAAAGCAGTACGCATGGGGTCCGATGAGGAATCTGTCATTTCATGAAGACCGAGCGCCTTGGCCCTTTTTTCAGTGAGAGGAACACAAATAAGGCCCCTGGCCTCTTTCATCATAAGATTAATTTTTTCTGGGGTGACGAACTGGGCGGCAAAAATGAGGTCACCTTCATTTTCACGGGATTCATCATCCGCCATAATGACTGGACGGCCTTGGCGGATGTCTTCAATGATTTCTTTTATTTTATCAAATGGCATGTGCTGTAGCCTCGCGTCAGGAAAGGAGTTATACTATCAACCCTCTCCCCCATTGTCAATCTTAGGTTAATTGTTGGAGGCTGCAGGAGTGAGCGGAACGGGCTGGATGGTTTCAGTCGAACCAGGTTGCAGTGGTATTTTACTCTCTTGCGAGAGAAGTTCCATGACATTCTTGGGCGCAATTTGAAACTGTTTGAGTTTTGTCCGCTTTTTAAGACGAATCTTTTTCTTGTGACGAGGAAAGGGATCATAAAAGAACCCGTTTCGCGTCTCGAGTTGTTTTTGATAAGCGTTTTGTTCGTTCGCATAAATTCCCAATAAACTGGGTCTAGGATTAGAAAATTTTCCAAGGTAGCTAGAATCACCAATAGAATTGTACTTATTGATGACTGATGTGTTCCATCCCAGAGGAGTGAAAGGATTTTCTTTAAAACTATTATTTCCAGGACGGGGCACAACCACAAAAGATCCGGCAAGCAGAGAGCTTGAAACGTTTGAAGTATCTAAGAAGCTTATGTGACTGACGGCTTCGTGAACGAAGGGAACATTCAACGTAAGGTCCGATGTTCCGACAATGGGGTCAGCGGTCATTCCAGGCGGATCTTGAATGCTAATGGCATGGATGAAGAAATCACCTTTAATGTCTTGGGTCATATTTTGGTCAATCACTAAAATTACCTTCTGAATAGCCTGCAACGAACTAAGGTTAGGTAAGTCCACAATCGTAATGTGAAAGCCTGGAGTATCTACAAGATCAATGACGAGTTTGAGTAAGGAATTGTCTGCGGCATCTTTAAACTCAAGATTTAATTTGTCGGGGCTATCGGTAACCGAATAAAAGAAGATTAAACGATTCACACGGCCATCGTAGTCCTGATCCAAATTCCAGAAATGACCGCCAAAACCATCGGGCATGATGCCATCGTAATTAATGTGAATCCCTGTAAAATCTGTGGTGTTGGTTTCCAGATTATTAATGACTCCTTCAGAAGTAAAGTGACTGAACACCGCCAGAGACCGTGTTGCAAGGGTTTGCGGGGGTGCAGAAATGGGAACCAAAGTAGCCGGAGAATGGATATCACGACTCACTTGGTCATAAAGAAGATTGTAATTTAATTCTATCCCTCGATTTTTCAAATACGTTGCAAAATCATCAGGGCCCGAGCCGCTTAAACCCAAAATGGTGGATGCGATATCAATTCCCAAAAATCGGCGAGCCACTTCAGTGCCCGAACGGGCTGCGTCAAAAAAACCTTTATCACCTACAAGGCTCGGGAGTTGATCTCGGATCGCGTTCAGCCACGCCAGAACGGAGGTCGGATCAATGCCATAGGCACTGGCCAAAGCGTAGGTCGATCCCATATCCACCAATAAAGACGTGGGAGTCTCAGCCACCTGAGGAATACCGATCCTTCCAAAGTAACCGTCGTCGACTCTTTGACTTGCTGAAACGAAACCCGGAATCAATAGAAGCGACGCGTAATCAGACTGCGTCACAAGGTAATTGTAAAGAAGGTTCCGGAATCCAATGAAATCCAGTTCATTATTTCTTAGAAGCGGCCAAAAGTATTGAAAGGCGCCGCCTTCAAAAGAAGAAAGATTGGTAATGGTTTCTCCATTGGCCGTTGTGTAATCCCTAAAGACAGGGAGCAAACCATCCCAAACGGATTGAGGAATGTTGGGATAACGGACTTTTAAGAAAGCAATCGCTCCGCGAAATTCGCTGGTAAGCCGGTCCATGTGGTAGTTTTCAAATTGCCCGGTGGTCGTATTAAAAGCCCCGAAAAAGAGACCGTTCTGCGGATCCACAAACGCTGTGTAACCAGGTTCTTGGTTATCTAAAAATAACTCTGCTTTGGCAACGATGTCATCCGTGCCGTTCAATGAGGAGCCTTCCAAGGCACCGATCATCACCGCGATACTTTGCGTCAGATTCGCATTGTCTCCCAAGCCGATCCACGGAGCCGGATCGAGGACAGGATCCAAATCCATCCAAGGAATGAGGCCATTCCAACCAAAATTTTGTTGAACACTTAAAAGGCTATCAAGAACCGTGTTGAGTTCGGTCAGAGCTTCTGCAGGAGTCATCCCATTTTGAATCTTGCCCTTCACCACATCGCCTAAAATTTGAAGATAAAACCCAATCAAGGTCGGCTGCGTAAACTTGACGTCTTCTGTTGGAATACCATCAGCCGGAAGACTGTCGTAAGGCAGGTGTGTTGCGGGATCCAATCCTGCCGCCGATTGGAAGTAGCTCATGCCTTCATTCACTAAGGTCCCTATAATCGGAAGTCCGGGAGGAATAACAGGGCCAAAATCCAATCCCTTAATCTTAATCTTTACCAAATCATTGGGCGAGGAACCTGCGATCGTTTGATCTTCCACAAATACAATTGACGCAATATTTGTGTGGTCAAAATCAAATGGAACATTACCTCCTACGGCCAAGGAAAGCGTGTAATTTTGGTAGATAGGCCTCAGTCTTAAGATAAATGATGCAATTTGATGACCCGTGTCCGTAATTTCGACTTTCACTTGCCCATTTTCACGTCCTCGGGCCGCCATAATAAAATTCTCCGGCAAATTGAGGGGGGTGCCGACAAAAATTCCGTTTTGGTCAAAAAAGCCTTTGGTGATATTTGCAAAGCTAAAGCTGCTTGGGCTCTTACTCACGTCAAATATAAAACTAAACTCGTCTGCCGCAAGCTGATGCACTTCGCTTCTTCCCACAGGTTCTCCATTGACACTATTGCCTGCGCCCGCACTCAGGGCTGGGTCCGCATTTAATACCGCAAGGGTTGTTTCATCAAAAGAATTACCCGTAATCACAGGTACCTGCGAACTGAAATTAAAACTCCCCCAATCGATATTGAGTTTCTTGGCCCCTTGGCCGGTCAGGACCAGGACCACTTCACTGACTTGGGTCTTATCAATGCCTTCCATCTGGGCGAGATCAATCTTATATTTCTGTCCGAAAGATTTAAGGTCACCGATGAGGGCCTTCCAGACTTTTCCGGTATTGTCTTTGATTTCAAGGGAGGCACCCGTCATGCTCGGGGAATCGAGCTGGAAGACGATGCCTGTATTCTGGAAACTCGTAAGATCAATCGGAGTCGTGTAACCAAAGACCACACCGCCGAAGGAATCCGCTTGAGCGCCCGTGTAGTCGGCAATCATGAAGGTGTGGCTCTTCACGTCCAAGGCCACGGCGGCGGTCGGTGCATTCACAGGTCCGGAGGCAAAGGATCCGGGCGTCATTAAAGGTAAGGGTGTCACTGCAAGATTGGGGTCGGCCGGTAAAAGGATGGGTGTGAAATTAAAACTCCCCCAATCGATATTGAGTTTCTTGGCCCCTTGGCCGGTCAG
>CAYJXB010000013.1:0-3301 GCA_964374005.1 uncultured Planctomycetia bacterium | reverse complement strand
GCTTGAGCGCCCGTGTAGTCGGCAATCATGAAGGTGTGGCTCTTCACGTCCAAGGTGACACTGGCGGTGGGGGCGTTTACCGGGCCTGAGGCAAAGGATCCGGGCGTCATGAGAGGGATAGGAGTTATAGCAAGGCTTGCGGCTTGGGGTAAAAGTTTTGGAATAAAGAAAAGACCAGCAGTTGTTACATCTAAAACTCCTGTACGAGTTGTCGACCGGGTATTGTTTTGATCGTAGACAAAACTAATAAATCGAACTTGATCTAGTCGAAAATTAGGAAAGTTGGTGGTGAAAAGATTTTTTGGAACACTAAAACTTTGTTCTGTGGTAGTGACTCCTATAAGATTGAAAACAGCTTTACTGCCAAACTTATCTTCAAACTCAAGTCTTAAACAAGGAAACCCATTACTAGGACAAAGATTGGTTGACTTAATCCCAAAGGTAATTTGACTTTCGCCTGATAAGTTTCCTGTCTCAATAGTCCCTGTACCCAAATTATCAAATTGAATAGATAGAGCTGCGAAACTACCTGAGGGTCTAACGTCATAATTGAAGTGAACTAAACTAGCGGATTCCTGATTGATAGAATTTTGCTGTGTGGCAGGGTTCGTCTGAAAAACCCCAAGCAGTGGCTTGTTAGGCAGAACGGTAACTGGAGCACTCGCAAAAAGTAAGGGTTGAATGGTTAACGGATCGTGATTTGTTTGATACGAATCAATCGCTGCAATATATTGATTAAGGAGACTGCGAGCCTCCACTTGGTCGGATATTTGCTGACTTCTAAGTGCCTCCACCCGTGTTAAAAAGTCTTCATAGCTTAACGTCTTCTGGATGCTGCCATCTTTATAATGCCAAACGATATCATCGCCGCTTTCCGAAACTCCAATCACATAACCTTCGTCGCCACTCTGAAGATCGGTCGTACTCGGAGGGCCTTCTTTATGAAAATGGGCTGCGAGTAAAATGTGAGAATCTTGGATGAGTGCTTTTAAAGGAGGAAGGTTTTCGATAAATTCCTTATCCCCTGTAGAAAAAACCGCAATGTGTCCGGCGACGACTGCAATCCCTACTTCAGATTCTACTTCCCGGAGTTGATCAAGATCAGAATGGGTGAGCTTTTCAGCTAGATAAGCGACTGCGGTACCGGATTGGATTTCAAACGCCCCTTCCCCTGCGCTCTTGTAAACCTCCGTAACGTACTCTTCCTCCTTATAGGGAGCTTCTGCCGGTTTGAGTGGAGATTCCTCACTCAATGAATCCGCCAGCGTGTCCTCTTCTATAGGGAGTTCGGGATTTGAAACAATCTGATCGACGGGTTGGGTTCTTACTGAAGAAGTATTGGTGGTTTCTGAAGGAGGAGCGACTAAAGCGATGCCCGCGTACGCGGGCAGAACTTGGTTACAAAAAAGAAATGATAAGCAAATTAAAGAGGTAAATTTATGGAAGAAAATACCCTGTTTGCGTCTGGTCTTTGTTTGTATATTCACGTAGATGCGCTCCTAGCTGACTACCCTTGCAAGTGACCAAATAATACCCCCTTTTTTTCGATTTGTCAAAAATCTTTTCTACTTATCATTAGTACAGTTAAGTCTTATTAAAAGAATAAAATAAGAGTATTTCTACCACAGGAGGGACTTGAGGCCGTACGCCTTTACGCTGAAGTGGGATAAGGAGGAATCGGAGGGGGTAACTTTAAACCTACGAAGACAGTAGTCTGGATCGGTCAAGCCTATGCTAGGTCTGGCCCCGGCCACCCAAGCATTTCGGTATCCGGCATCCCGAACCTTCTTCATGACCCTTTCATCTACCCCGCCTACGGGGTAGGAAAAGTAGCGAACTTCCCGGCCGGTTTCATCTTCAATTTTCTTTTTGGAATCCGCGATTTCACTTTGAAGCTCGACATCATCTTTAATGTCGGGTAACCACCGGTGAGTCAGACTGTGACTGCCGATCGAGATCCCCGATTGGTTGAGTTCCCGGATTTGATCCCAAGTCACATAATCCTTTTGCCCTACCCAATTGACCACCACAAAAAGTGCCGCGGGAATTTTATGTTGGATTAAGAGAGGAAACGCGTTTTCGTAATTGTCGAGAAAGCCGTCATCAAACGTGAGTGACACGGACCGGTCCCAAATAAAAGTCTTAGAGAGATCTGAGGCTTGGTCGAGCGAAAGAAATTTAAATCTCGTTTGCCGGAGCCAATGAATTTGTTTTGCAAAAGTTTCAGGCGAGACGGTAAGCGATGAGTCTTGGTTTCGGTTAACCCGATGATACATCAAGACCGGAAGAGGTCTTTTTAAAAAATTCATTCCTCTCTTTTGCGCCCAATGACAAAAAGATAACGGCCCAAAGCGGCATACTCCTCGGAGTTCTGCGCCTCAATGTCAAACATGGCCTCGCATTCTTTGGCTGAGAGCTGCGCAAGATCGGTGAGCGCCGCCATGCCATCCCCGCCGTTTCCCGTAAAAATCCCGACAGGCCGTACAAGAAGGGAGTCTAAACCCAATGAGGAATAGATGGATTTGATCTCAGAGGGGGTTTGCCAATTGTAATAGGAGTTCCACAAAGTCCCTTCCGGACCTTTCAAGAGAAGCTCTGCGGTGGCATAATCTTTCTCGCGAATGGCACGTGTGAGATAAAAAAACCGGGTGCGGTGGGAAGTCGCTAAAAGCCCGCCCCGGCGGACCGCCCTGAGCAATTTTTCTAAATCCTGCTGAAAATCGGGACGCTGGTAGAGCACTTCTGTACATAAAACTAAATCGAAGGAGCCGGGAGGGATTTTATTAAGGTAAGCAAAACCATCTGCTCTAAAGAACCGGCAGTTCACATCTGCGTTACGGGCATGTTCTCTAGCACGCAAGATGTGAAACCGGGAAGAATCAATTCCCGTAACCTGATGCCCCGCCCTAGCCAGAGGTACGGAAAGCCTTCCCGTGTGGCAGCCTAGATCTAGAATTTTTACCTGTTGATGCCGAAACTCCGCTTCGATTTTCTCAAAAAGGTATTTAAGGTAGATCCGGGCATAGAACTGCTCCGCGGGATCGTCGTAAGGATCCTGATAGAGGGGGTCTTTGCCTAATAAATTGCGTCCGAGATTCCGTTTTAATTTTTCAAACATAGAGAGCTCTTATGGGCGATATCTGCCGGGAGCCGGACTCGAACCGGCACAGGGAGTAATTCCCCGAGGGATTTTAAGTCCCTTGCGTCTGCCATTCCGCCATCCCGGCGACTATTTTCAAGTGATTGAACTTGAGTTTGGCACTTTTTAGGTAACAGATGACAATAACTCGTTCAAACAAAA
>CAYJXB010000012.1:0-30186 GCA_964374005.1 uncultured Planctomycetia bacterium | reverse complement strand
CTTTTGCTCGGGGTTCTTGATCGAGACGCCATGGAGGGAGAGTTTATTTTTCATTTGGAGTTTTGGCGGTTTTTTTAGAGAGCCGCTCACGAGACTGATTCCTTCAGCCTCGCCCTGCAACAGCCACCCTTTCAAGAATTTCTTCTCGCGCTCGGGAGTCAGAGACAGAATCTGATTGATGTCGGCTTTCACGCGGATCGTCGCTTCGAGCAGCAGTTTTTCAAAGGAGCGGATCCTGCCGGTCGCCTTAAAAGGCAGCTTTTTATATTGTCCGCGGATGGAATCAATGGTCAACAAATCCGGTTGAAAGAGGATCTTGCCGCTAATCGCCTCTACCGAGGGAACTTCAGCGGAGAGATTGGACACGTCCACGTTCACAAAATCGAGACTGCCTTTGTAGCGTTCGAACGCTTTGGTGTCGAAATTGAAAAGTCCTTTCGCGTCGGCGAGGATCTTGCCTTGAAACACGGTCTTGTTGAGCGACAGGAGTCCGTCGTCGATATCCGCTTTCGCGTGAAAGAGCGCTCTTGATTCCTCAAGAGAGGTGAGATCCGCGTTCAGCATCAGACGGCATTTTTTTAATAGGAGGAAATGGTTTTTTTGATAGTCCAAGAGCCAGCCGGGGATCCGGTCGCTCTTGGACTGGAAATGAAATTGGTAATTGGCCTGGTCCAGGTTCCATTTGCCTTTAAGCGTAATCCGCGCGTAGGGTTTTTCACCCAGCCGCAGCGAGCCGTCAAACAAGAGATCCGGCGGTTTTTGGAACTTTAACCGGATGTTGATCTTGTCAATTTTTTCAAGCAGAGCGCCGGAAGCGTTTTCTTGGATCGTGACGAGGCCGTCCACGATCTGGATTTGCTCCAAGTAAACGTTCTCTGGCAGAAACACTTCCGGCCCTTCGGCTAGCGTGGATAAATCTATTTTCTTCTTGTCCGAAGCCACTGGCACTTCGATCTGGCCCGAGAGTTTGGTCATCACGGGAGCCGGTTCGGTGCCGGCCGGCGTTTCCGGTTTCAAAATGACTTTGTAAACGGGATGATCCAGATAAACATTGCGGATAATGATCTTCTTTTCTTTGAAAAAAGGCATAAATTCCGCATCAAGCGCGAGCTGCCGTGCCGAAAAGATGGCGCGCCCTTTTTTATCCGTCACTTTCAGATTTTCAAAGTTCAAGCCCCGAAAAGGCAGATACAGCGCTTTGTCAAACGCTACTTTCTTTTGAGTCAATTCCTCAATTTTCAAGAGTGCGACTTGTTTGAGCCGGCCGGGAAATAGCCCGAAATAAAGGTAAGCGACGAAAAGTGAAATGAAGAATACCGCCAAAAGAAAGATTTTGATGGGAGCGCGCCGACGGGATTTCACCCCACCACCTCTTTTATTCTGTCCCACCACTTATTTGCAGCGATTGCTTCGCAATCGGCCTGCGCAGCAGGCCAAATAGGTGGTGGGACAAAAGGTTTCGCTGGCGGCGAAACCTGCAATCCAAAAGATTGAAAAAGAGGTGGTGGGGTCATAATTTAAAAAGTATAACATAAAGCGCGTTTTGAGTCTCGAAGGATGAGACAAATCACTTGCACCCTCGAGGGTCATTCACTATAATGCCTAAAAAAGCTTGAAGGCGGACTGATTTTATGAAACCCAATCATCGAAGGGCGATATACCCGGGCTCATTTGACCCGGTTACCTACGGCCATATCGATCTGATGAAACGTGCGCTTGGCATGTTTGACGAAGTCGTCGTGGCGGTCGCGGTTCACACGGAAAAAAAGCCGCTTTTTACGCTAAAGGAACGGATCCGTTTGATCCGGGAATCCGTCCAGGGATTAAAAGGCGTTCTCGTGGAAAGTTTCGACGGATTGGTCGTTGATTACGCGATGGAGAAACGGGCATCCGCGATGCTCCGGGGGATCCGGATGCTTTCGGATTTTGAGTATGAATTTCAAATGGCATTGACCAACCGCAAGCTGGCCGGCAATATCGAGACGATTTTCTTGATGCCGCACGAATCTTATTCTTATCTTTCAAGCCGTCTCATTAAAGAGGTGGCGTCGCTAAACGGCGATGTGAGTGCGTTTGTTCCTCGAACGGTCCTCGAGGCCCTAATGAAAAAGTTTAATCAGTAGAATTCAGTCCGTATCCAAGCAATGAAAATTAACTTAAGCGATTTTAAAGGCAATAAAAGCCTCGTCTTTCAGGCAGAGATTGTCCCGGAAGATCTGGATCTGGATATCGGCGTCATGCATTTCCCGGAGAATTTGCAGCTCAAGGCGGAGGCCTGGAGGTCGGGCGAGGATATGACTGTGCAGGCGCATGTGGAGGGGATGCGCCATTTCACCTGTTCGTTGTGCCTTGAGGAGTTTAATAATCTATTTGAAAAAGATTTCGCGCTTCATTATGATATCAAGGGTTTAGATTCGGTGAATATAGAACAGGATGTCAGAGATGAGATTATCTCGGAGCATCCGATACGAATTCTTTGTCAGGCGGATTGCAAAGGGTTGTGCCCCTTTTGCGGAGCCAATCTGAATCATGAGCCGTGTGATTGTCAAGGAGAATAAATGCCCAACCCCAAACGCCGTCATTCAAACAGCCGCACCCGTAAGCGCCGCACGCATGACCGCATGAGCGTGAGGCAGACCTCTGTGGATCCCCATTGTCCTTTGGGGGCAGAAAACTGCGTTCCCCACGCCTCCCATCGGGTCTGCCCGAAATGCGGATACTACAAAGGGCGCCCCGTCCTTCAGATCAAAACTAAGGAAAAGAAACCCCGTTAGATCTCTTACTCTCAATGAGATATTATGATTCGAACGGTTCAGTGAAAACAGATAAAATATTGAATAATAAAAAATGTTGGTTTAGAGGTCTAACGGGGTGAGAATCGCCATCGATGGGATGGGCGGAGACAATGCCCCTCAAGCGATCGTGGCGGGTGCGGTGGACGCGGCTCGCGAATACGATTTCCGCATCGTGTTGGTCGGCGATCAAAATCTTCTCCGATCCGAGCTTGAAAAATACAAGGATCCCCCGAAGAGCATTTCCATTCATCATGCGGGAAGTTTTATCCGCATGGATGAATCAGCCACGGCTTCCATTCGCAAGAAGAAAGACGCTTCGATTGCCGTGTGCGCGGATCTGGCCAAGGAAGGAGTGGTGGACGCGGTCGTGACCGCCGGCCACACGGGTGCCGCGGTGGTGACTTGCACGCTGAAGCTCAGATTGCTCGAGGGCATCGAGCGGCCCGGCATCGGGATTTTATTTCCGACCATTGGCACGCCCACTTTTTTGATTGATGTGGGCGCCAATATTGATACCAAGCCCATTCATTTAATCCAATACGCGATCATGGGCGATGTTTATTTTCGTTATATTTTGAGGAAAAATCGGCCTTCGATCGGCATTTTAAATATCGGCGAGGAAGAAACCAAAGGGACGGAGTACGTTAAGGAGGCGCATCAGCTTTTGAATAAAAGCCAGCTTCATTTTATCGGCAATGTGGAAGGACGGGATATTTTCAACGGCAGCGTCGACATCGTCGTGTGCGACGGATTTGTCGGCAACGTGGTGCTCAAGGTATCCGAATCGATCGCGGACGTGATCGGGAAACTTTTAAAACAGGAATTAAAAAAGAACGTGATGACCATGATGGGAGCGCTTTTTGCGAAGCCCGCGTTTGACCGGCTGAGACAAGAGGTGGATTATTCCGAATACGGCGGGGCGCCGCTTCTGGGGATTAACGGCATTTGTATTATCAGCCACGGTTCCTCCAATGCCCGCGCGATCAAAAACGCGATCCGGGTTGCCTCCGAATTTGTGAAATACGAAATTAATAGCCATATCTTAGAAGCAGTCCACAACCGGATGGAGTGACACTGATGCCCAAGACAAAAGAACCCAAAAGGGTCGGAATTGTCGGCCTGGGTTTTTATGTGCCGGAAAAAGTGCTGACGAACCACGATCTTGAGAAAATGGTGGATACGTCGGACGAATGGATCCGGACGCGGACGGGAATTCAGGAGAGGCATATCGCGGATAAAGGGATGGGAACGAGCGATCTGTCGGCCAAGGCGGCTTTGGAGGCGCTGAAAAACGCGAAACTGACGTCGGGAGACATAGACCTTTTGATCGTGGCGACCGCGACTCCGGATGTGCCGCTGCCTGCCTGCGCGTGCCTGGTCCAGGAAAAGATCGGCGCGACGAACGCCGCGGCCTTTGATTTGGCGGCGGCGTGCGCGGGGTTTGTTTACGCCCTATTTACCGCGGAACAGTTTATTAAAAACGGCGCGTATAAGACGATTCTGGTGATAGGAGCGGATCTTATTTCTTCCTATATTGATTGGAGTGACAGAACGACTTGTATTTTGTTTGGCGATGGGGCGGGGGCGGCGGTGCTGCAAGAGGTGAAATTAGGAGGAATCTTGGGCACGCTGATCGGATCGGATGGCCGCTATGCAGACCTTTTAACTATCACCGCGGGAGGCTCCAGAACTCCCGCAAGCGTCGAAACCGTAAAAAACAAGGGCCATTTTCTTCAAATGAACGGATCGGAAGTATTTAAACTCGCCGTTCGCGGCATGTGCGACGCGGTGACGAAATCGCTTGCGAAAGCCGGCGTGGCCATGGACGAAGTGGCCTGCTTTATCCCTCATCAGGCCAATCAACGGATCATCGAGGCCGTTTCGGAACGGCTGGGGCTGCCTGAGGAAAAAATTTTTGTGAATCTTCAGAAGTACGGCAATACCTCCAGCGCGTCCTGTGCGATCGCGCTCTGTGAAGCGGTGCGCGCCGGAAAGATAAAAAAGAAAGACAAAGTCGTTTTAGCGACTTTTGGCAGCGGCCTCGTGTGGGGGGCGATGGTGATTGAATGGTAGCCCCACCACCCGCTTCGCAATCCGAAGGATTTAGCGATTCGTCTTCGTCAAATCGCTCTGCCGCCAAGAGGCGGCAGGAAGCGGGTGGTGGGGTAGAAGTCGCCTACCTATTCCCGGGCCAGGGGTCGCAGTTCACCGGGATGGGAAAAGATCTTTATCAGACCTATCCTGCCGCCCGTAAAATTTTTGATCGCGCGGCCGAGCTCGTGGATTTTGATATCCGAGCCATTTGTTTTGAGGGGCCTCCGGAAAAGTTGACCCAGACGCGGCTTAGCCAGCCCGCTATTTTTGTGACGAGCATGGCGGCGCTTGAGGTGTTTAAAGGTCATCCGAAAAGCAAGCAGTTCACCGCCAAATATGCGGCGGGCCTGAGCTTAGGGGAGGCCACCGCTCTGTGCGCGGCGGGCGCTATCTCGTTTGACGATGGCGTTCGATTTGTGAGAGCCAGGGGCCAATATATGGACGAGGCAGCGGCTGAACAACCCGGACTCATGGCCGCGGTGCTGGGCTTGGAGCTTTCGGTGGTGGAAAAGGTTTGCCGGGAAACCGGCGCGGAGGTCGGCAATTTAAACGCTCCCGGCCAGATCGTCATTTCCGGGCGTAAGAAGAATATCGAGGAGGCGATTGAAAAGCTCCGGGAAACTGGGGGCAAGAAAGTGATTCCGCTGGATGTGAGCGGCGCTTTTCATTCAAGCTGTATGGAACCGGCTTGCCGGCGAATCGAGCAGGCGCTGAAGGATGTCCTGATTCAAAAACCGAAAATTCAAGTCGTGAGCAATTTGACCGCCAACATTGAAGAAGACCCTCCCCAGATCAAGCAAAATCTTATTTGGCAGATGAATCACCGCACCCTATGGGAAGATTCGATGCGGTTCATGATCGGAAAAGGGCTCAGAACTTTTATCGAATTTTCTCCGGGGAAGGTTTTGAAAGGATTATTGAGGAAAATAGACCCCGCCATTGACGTCATTTCCTTGAGCGCTTTAGAGGATTTTCATGCCATCGACTGACGGGCGTTTAAAGGACAAAATCGCGATCATTACTGGCGCCAGCCGCGGGATCGGCCGAGAGATCGCCTTTCTTTTCGCTAAAGAAGGCGCAAAACTGGCTTTGACCGCGAGAAACCTGGAACCTTTAAAGGCAGTGGCGAAAGAGGTTTATGAAATAAGCCGCGAGGAGCCGCTTGTTTTCCAGCTCGATGTCCGGGATTCCGAAAAAGTGGACGAATTGGTGGACAAAACCCTTGACAAATATAAGCGAGTTGATATACTCGTCAACAATGCGGGAGTCACCAAGGACGGAGTTTTCGTCCGAATGACCGACGCCGAATGGGAGGAGGTGCTTGATACGAATTTGAAGGGCACTTTTCTTTGCATGCGGGCCGTTTCGAAGGCCATGATGAAACAGCGTTATGGCAAGATCGTCAATATGGCCTCGGTGATCGGACTCACCGGCAATGCCGGTCAGGCGAACTACGCCGCGAGCAAAGCGGGGATTGTCGCGCTGACGAAATCGGTGGCGAAAGAGCTCGGGTCGCGGAACGTGATGGTGAATGCGATCGCGCCTGGGTTTATCGAGACCGAAATGACCCAAAGGCTGACAGCAGACGTTAAAAACGCAATTTTAAAATTAATTCCCGTCGGTTTTTTTGGAAAACCGATCGATGTGGCGAAAACCGCTCTTTATTTAGCATCAGACGAGAGCAATTTTATAACGGGTCAGGTCATCACTGTTGATGGCGGAATGGTGATGTAACCCCACCACCTCTTTTAGCGCCGTATGGCGCTGGCGCTTCGCGCCGAGGTGGGGTAACTATAAATTTAAACATAAGCCACCTCGAAAAGAGGTGGTGGGGTAAAAGGAGGGAATAAATGGCCGATGTCGGACAGAAAGTAAGGGCAATCATCGCGGAACAGTTGGGCGTCAAGCCCGAGGAAGTGACGGATTCCGCATCTTTCGTGGATGATCTTGGAGCAGATTCTTTGGACACGGTCGAGCTCGTAATGGCTTTGGAAGAGGAGTTTGGGATCGAAATCCCGGATGAAGACGCTGAGAAAATGACCTCTGTCGGCGAAGCGGTAAAATATGTTGAGGAAAAAGCCAGCAAGAGCACAAAATAAATCGTCATGTCTTACCCACGCGTGGTGGTTACCGGTGTGGGAGTGGTCACGCCAATCGGTAACAACAAGAACGATTTTTGGAATTCGCTCGTCGAAGGCCGAAGCGGCATAGATAAGATCACCACCTTTGACCCCCATCCTTTCCATTCCCGAATCGCGGGCGAAATTAAAAACTACCATCCTACCGACTCCATCCCATTAAAAGAATCCAAGCGGATGGAGAAGTTCAGTCAATTCGCGGTGACTGCCGCCACCGAGGCGATCCGTGATTCGGGTCTCAACCTCGAAAAAGAGAATCCTTTCGAAATCGGTGTGGTGGTCGGCTCCGGCATCGGGAGTCTGGGCATCATTGAAAAAGAGCATTCCATTTATCTGACCAAGGGCCCTGAAAAGTTCACGCCTTTTATGATCCCGCTTCTCATCATCAATATGGCCGCGGGGTGGATTTCCATTCTTTTCGGTTTAAAAGGCCCGAACTTAGCGATCGTCACCGCCTGCGCCACCGGAACGCATGCGATTGGCGAATCTTTTCGTATGATCCAGCATGGCCAAGCCAAGGTCATGGTTGCCGGCGGCACCGAAAGTTGTATTACGCCGCTTGGCATCGGCGGATTTTGCGCGCTGAAAGCGCTGTCCACCAAGCGCAATGACGAACCCAAAGCCGCGTCACGCCCGTTCGATAAGGACAGAGACGGCTTTGTGATGGGGGAGGGCGCCGGTATTGTCGTTTTAGAAGAGCTTGAACATGCCAAGGCGCGCCGTGCGCCTATTTACGCGGAGGTGATCGGGTACGGCTTAAACAGTGACGCTTTTCACATGACAGCCCCCAGGCCCGACGGAGAGGGCGCGGCGTATTGCATGAACCTCGCACTTCAAGACGCTAAGATAGCGCCCAAAGACGTTTCCTATATCAATGCTCACGGGACTTCCACAGAACTTAACGATAAAATCGAGACACTGGCTATTAAAAATGTCTTTAAAGACCACGCAAAAAAATTGCAGGTGAACTCGACAAAATCCATGACCGGGCATACCTTGGGCGCGGCGGGCGGCATTGAATTTGTGACCTGCTGCCTTTCCCTAGAACACCAAACACTTCATCCCACGATCAATCTCACCCATCCGGATCCCGACTGCGATCTTGATTATATTCCCGGAAGCGCCAGAAAAACCAATGTGGACGTTTGTCTTTCAAATTCTCTTGGTTTTGGCGGACACAACACGACGATTATTGTGCAGAAGTTTAAAGGATGAGCTTTGAAGACAGAAGTCAGATGTCAGAGAACAGAGGTCAGAAGTCAGAAAATAAAAAGCAATTTCTGTCATCTGTCGTCCGTCTTCTGTTTTCTGACATCTGAAAACGTTCTACTTTAAGGAAATATACGATGTCAAAACTACTTGAGGGCAAAAAGGGTTTAATTCTCGGCGTGGCCAATAAACGAAGCATTGCCTGGGCCATTGCTAGAAGTTTGTCGCGTGAAGGAGCGGAGCTCGCGTTCACCTACCAGGGAGAGCGGCTCGAGGAGAATGTGCGCGAACTCGCGGGGACATTGCCGAACTCGATCGTATTTCCGTGCGACGTGATGAAGGAAAACGAAGTGGATGCGGTAGCCGCTAAAATAGACGCTTCGTGGGGAGGGCTTGATTTCATGGCGCATTGCGTCGCTTACGCGAAGGCCGAGGACCTCGAAGGAAATTATTTGAAGACCAAAAAAGACGGGTTTGATACGGCGCTCGGGGTCAGCGCTTATTCGCTGACGCTTTTGTCCCAGAAGATGGCGCCTTTGATGGAAAAAAAAGGCGCGGGCAGCATTCTCACGATGACCTATCTTGGCGGGGAACGCGTGGCGCCGGGATACAATGTGATGGGGATCGCGAAAGCGGCGCTCGAGGCAAGCGTTCGCTATCTCGCTTATGACCTAGGCCCCAAGAACATTCGTGTCAATGCCATCTCGGCGGGCCCCATCAACACGCTCTCGGCGCGGGGAATCTCGGGTTTCTCCGAACTATTGAAAGTGGCGCGTGAGAAATCTCCGCTCAGGCGCAATACGGAGGCCGAAGAAGTCGGGGACACGGCTTTGTTTCTATGCAGCGCTTTGAGCCGTGGGATCACCGGAGAAGTCTTGTTTGTCGATAACGGCTACCACATCCTCGCTTTCTAACTCTTAAATACACTTTTACACTACATATAGTATTCTTATTGACTCTCTACCGCAATCGTGTTATTCTGATTCAACTAGACTTTACTAAATTTAACTGAAAAGTGGAGGGTGTTTTTTGTACTTTAAACGGTTGGAACTAGTTGGTTTTAAATCCTTTACGGACAAGACCACCGTCGAGTTTAAACCGGGCGTCACGGCGATTGTGGGCCCCAATGGCTGCGGAAAGTCCAATATTTCCGATGCGATCCGCTGGGTCTTGGGAGAACAAAGCGCCAAGTCTTTGCGTGCTTCCAGCATGGAAGACGTTATATTTAACGGCAGCGCCACGAAAGAGCCGCTCAACCTCGCCGAAGTCTCTCTGACACTGTCCAATGAATCCAAAATCCTTCCGATCGACTATGACGAGGTGACGATCACGCGGCGGCTTTACCGGTCCGGCGAAAGCGAATACCTCCTCAATAAGAACAACGTTCGGCTGAAAGACATCCACGAGCTTCTGATGGGCACCGGCATCGGCACCGAGAGTTATTCCATTATTGAGCAAGGGAAGATGGACCAGATCCTGGATTCGAAGCCGGAAGAGCGGCGCGTGATCTTCGAGGAAGCGGCCGGCATCACCAAATATAAATCGAAGAAAAAAGAGGCGCTCCGGAAACTCGAACACGTTGACGCGAATCTCTTGCGCATTAATGACATCATCCAGGAAGTGAAGCGCCAGATCGGGTCGATCGAGCGCCAGGCTAAAAAGGCCGAGAGTTATAAAACGGAATTTGAGAAGTTGAAAAAACTGGAGCTAGCCGTCGCCTCAAGAGATTTTTTGCTTTTTGATCACCGCCGTAAAACAAAGGAAGAAGGACTCGCGAATCTAAAAAAAGAGGAGGAGGACAGTCGTTCTCTGATGCAAGCGGCGGAGGCCAGTTACGCGGATAAGAAACGCGAAGTCTCACGGCTTGATGATTTGTTGAAAGACAGCCACGCGGAGGAAATGAATACGACGAGCGAGATCCGGAAAAATGAAGACCGGCTGCTTTTAAACCGGGAACGGATCGAGGAGTTGTCTCAGCGAAAAGAGCATCTCATGAGGCAGGCAGAAATTTTGAAGCACCGAATCGAAAAATATAAAGAGGATTATCAGCAGTGGAATAGCGAGTTTGAAATCCTGCAGAAAGAAGAGATGGGGGGTCTCACGTTTCTCAATTCGGCGGAAGGAAATTTTAAGGTTTTGGCGGATACCGTCGCGGCCATGGGCGCGGAGGAAAAAGCCGATAAGGCGCGTCTTTTGGATCTCGCGAATCAGAGAGCGCACGTTCAGACCGAGCTTGCCAGGGTTCGGGCGGAGAACGGGGTATTGGAAAAACGATTGCAGCGGTTGAACGAAGAAAAAGAGGCCGCGTCGAACGAAGAACGGAGGTTCTCCGAGAGGCTGGCCGCCTTTCAGACCGCCGTGAAAAAGTTTAAGGATAAGCTAAAAGCCTTTTTGCAGACGTTCGCCCGAAAGGGGGCTCTGGAATTCGGGCCGACGGAAGATTCGGAACTGGAGTCTGAAATCAAACACTTCGCCGACGAGGTTTCCAAGACGCGGGTGGGCGAAAAATCGGGCGAGGAAGTGTCTCTTTTATCGGCCGAAATGTCGGATTTATCCGCCGAACGCGGAAAGTTTTCTCAAAAGGGAGTAGAACTCACAAAAGAACTTGGGACCATCGACGAGGAAGAGAAAACGTTGAATGCCGGACTCTTATCGATCGAAAATTCTTTTCAAGAGAAGGCCACGCAAAAAGAAGCGCTTCTGGTGCATTTGACGGAGACGCGTTTAAAGCAAAATCATTGCACGGCTAAGCGGGAGAAGATCGAAAAAGACAAGACGAGAGTCCTTGAAGCGATCATGAATGAAGAAGCGCAGGAGCTGCAATTGGTGAAGGAGATGGAGAACGTGACGGCCAAGCGGGAATCATTGGAAGAAGAAAATAAATCATTGGAGGCGGAACTCAAAAATTTAGCGTCCCGCCGAGAGAGTGTGATGAAAAGCCAGGGAGGTACCCACCGCGACAGGGAAGCGATCGCGGTGGAGCTTGAGACGCTTGAGAAGGAGAGAAACCAACGGCAGGAATTTTTAAGGTCGGCCCTTGAAAAAGTGCACGCGTTTGAGTTGGAAGAGGCGAATCTCCGACACGAGATGGGCCGCTTGAAAGAAAGAATATTCAACGCGTATCAAGTGGATCTGATTATCGAAGGCGGTGTTTCCGAAACGCTTGCGCGTGCCGGGGACGCGCTCTTGGGTTCGGAAGAATTTGACGTGGAGGAAGCGAAAATCGAGATTCAATTTCAGCGTGAGAAATTGAACAAGATGGGTCCGGTGAATCTGACGGCGATCCAAGAGTATGATGAGATGAGCGAGCGTTTTGATTTCCTGACCAAGCAACAGCAGGACCTCTTACAGGCCAAGGAAGACATCCACAAAGCGATTTTAAAAATCAACCGGACAACGAAGGAGCTTTTCGTCGATACCTTCGGCAAGATCCAGAAAAATTTCGTCGAGTACTACCGCCTGCTTTTTGGAGGGGGCTCCGCGGATCTGCTGCTCCTTGATGAGAATGACGTGCTGGAATGCGGGATCGAGATCGTCGCGCGGCCTCCCGGAAAAAAACTTCAAAGCATCTCTCTTTTATCCGGAGGCGAGAAGGCATTGACCGCGATCGCGCTTCTTTTCTCATTGTTCAAGGTGAAGCCGAGCCCGTTTTGTGTCTTGGACGAAATCGACGCGCCGCTCGACGAACCCAATATCGACCGATTTTGCGGAGTCTTAAGAGATTTTATTGCCGGCTCTCAATTTATTTTGATCACTCACAATAAGCGCACGATGAATCTGGCCGACGTGATGTATGGGATCACGATGGCCGAAACCGCCGTGAGCAAGATTGTCTCGGTGCGTTTTTCCAAAAATGAAGAGGCCGTCGCCGCCTAGGGGGCCTTTAGGCCGCGAGTTTCCTCTCGCGGCACGTCGGCCGAGGCAGTGGATGGCCTCGTAGCCTTCAGTCGTCTTTGCGCCTGGCCAAGTTTTGGTAGGTGCGCACCTGGTTTTTTCCCGCGCGTTTTGCTTCGTAAAGAGCGCCGTCTGCGCAGAAGATGAGTTTTTCCTTGTCCTCCGCGTCTTCGGGATACGTGGCGACTCCGATCGAGACCGTGATTTTTCTAGGGGTGACGGATTGCCAGGTGTTTGACGTTTCTTTCTCAATGATTTCTCTTAAACGCTCCGCAAGCTTCAGCGCCTCTTCTTTGGAAGTGCCCGGCAGCACCGCCGCGAACTCTTCGCCGCCGTAGCGGGCCAAATAATCGTACCGGCGCATGACCGTCTTGGCGGTCCGGGCGATGAATTCAAGCGCCTTGTCGCCGGCCTGATGCCCAAACGTATCGTTGTACGCCTTGAAGTCGTCCATGTCAAAAACCACGAGGCTCAAATCTTTCTTATTTAATTTGGTGTCGAGTATGCCTTCTTGAAGGAGCTTCTGGAAATGCCCGTGATTCCACAGCTTCGTCAGCGAGTCTTGTTGCGAAGTGATGACGACCTGGCTGTAAGTTCTTGCGTTTTCAAGCGCCAGCCCCGCGTGGTCCGCCAGCATCATCAGGCGTTGAACGTCCCTTTCATCAATCGGCTTTTTGGTTGCGATATTGTCGATCAGCAAAGCTCCAATCACGTGACTTTTTCCTCGCAGCGGCACGACGGCGAATTGAGTGATCCCGAGATTTGCCAATTTAATGTCGCATAGTTCGTGGTTAGAGTCCTCATTGGATACCAAGAACGGGGCGTCTTGAATAATGGTTTTCGCCAGAGCGCCGAACTCCTTTTCGATAGGCAGGCGTATCTGCTTGACGATCGAATTCAGGTCGGGATCGATATTTTTGCCTGCCTTATGGTAAACATCCAGGAGGCCTTCGAGCGTGATTTTATTTTGTTCGATCATCTTCCATACACTCGGAGACGCCTCGGGGTAGGTCGGGCCGATGCCCATTTTTCCCTCAAGCTGTGTCCCTGTTTCATCCACCATAAAGAGTAAGGCCCGATTGAATGCCATTCCCTCGTGGCTGGTAACGGCGCTTAAAATGAGATAGATCACCTCGTCCAACAGAAGGGCGGTTCGGATCAGGTTTCCAATTTGGTAGAGAAGTAAGAGCTCTTGTCGAGCTTTTTTGAGTTCTTCTTGTAATCTAAGTTCTTCCATAGTAGGATATTACCACAATTTCATGCAAAAAACTACACTCCCGATGACACCCGATTCCAAGTATATCCAAAATATGTTCAATCACTTGGCCGCGAGGTATGACCTTTTTAATCATTTAACCAGTTTTGGTTTAGCGTCCCTGTGGAGGCGGGAGGCTTTATCACCACTCCGGCCGGGAATGAGAGTTTTGGACTTAGGATGCGGCACCGGGGACCTGGCTTTAGGGGCGGTTCAGAGATTAAAGGGCAGCGGAGAGGTTGTCGGACTCGACTTTTCCGAAAACATGCTTTCTTTCGCTCAGAAGCGGTTTGAGAAAACGGGACTGAATGGCAGCCACAAAATTCGCTGGGTGCTAAAGAAGGCCGAAGAGCTGCCAATCGAAAACGAGCCATACGATCTTGTTGTGTCGGGTTTCGTGCTGCGCAATCTCTATCAGAACATTGATCTGATTTTAGAAGGCATCCATCGGTCGCTCAAACCGGGAGGACAAATCAGCTTTTTGGATATCACGGAGCCGCAAAAAAAATGGGTGGGCGCTTTATGGAAGTTTTATATGAACAGCCTCGCCGGAGTGTACGGGAAAATCCTGTTTGGGAAGGATTATCCACTGTTTTACCTAACGGAATCGACCAGGCGGTTTCTTAATGCCGTCGAGTTCTCCAAGAAACTCAGCGAAGCGGGTTTTCAGGATATCCGGGTGAAATCGCGCTTATTCGGCATCATCACGATTTACCAGGCAAGGAAGCCGATTTGAGAAAGACGCCAAGAAACCTCGCGGATTTTATCCGGCTCCTTGACGCGGAGGGAGAACTTCTGCGGATCACCAAAGAAGTGGATCCGGTCTTGGAGATCACGGAAATCACCGACCGCGTGTCGAAAATGGCTAAGGGCGGCAAAGCGCTTTATTTTGAAAAACCGAAAGGTTCGAAAGTGCCGGTTCTGATCAATGCGTTCGGCTCCTACAAACGCATGGCGATCGCTTTAGGGTGCAGTCATGTGGAAGAAGCCGCGCGGAAGATCGGCGGGCTCTTGGCGTTGAAGGGCATTCCAAAAGATTTCGGCGCGAAGGTGAAGCTCTTGGGCACGCTTTACGATCTTTCGAAGATGCCTCCCAAAATCGTGCCGCGCGGCGCTTGCCAGGAAATAGTTTTAAAAAATAATTTCAGTCTCTCTGATCTGCCGATCTTAAAATGCTGGCCGAAAGACGCCGGAAGATTTATCACGCTGCCGCTTGTGATCACGAAAGACCCTGAAACCAAGGACAGGAATATCGGTGTGTATCGCATGCAGGTCTACGACGACCGTACGACCGGCATGCATTGGCAGACTCAGAAAGACGGAGCGATTCACTCGCAGAAAGTCAAGGCCCGAGGCCGTAAACTGGAAGCCGCTGTCGCGATCGGCGCGGACCCGGCCACGGTTTTTTCAGGGGTCGTGCCATTGCCGTACGGCGTGGATGAGCTTTTATTCAGCGGTTTCTTGAGGAATGAGCCGGTAGCGCTTGTGAAATGCAAAACGATTGATTTGGAAGTGCCGGCGGAGAGCGAAATTGTGCTCGAAGGTTTTGTGGACCCAGGAGACATGCGCCCCGAAGGGCCTTTCGGAGACCATACCGGCGTTTACACGCCGGTGGAACTCTTCCCAACATTTCATATTCAATGCGTCACGATGAGGAAAAGCCCTGTTTATTTGACCACAATCGTAGGCAAACCGCCAATGGAGGATTATTACATGGGAAAGACCATCGAAAAAACTTTTTTGCCGATTTTAAAAAAGCAAATTCCGGAGCTTGTGGACATGAATTTCCCGATGGAGGGAACTTTTAATAATGCCGTCATCCTTTCGATTGATAAAAGCTACCCTTTCCAGGCGCGGAAAGTCGCGCATGCGGTTTGGGGGCTTGGCCAATTGTCATTCACGAAGGTCGTGATCGTGGTGGACAAAGCGGTCAATGTGCACGACCTCGCAAGCGTCGCGCTCAACGTTTTCAATAACATCGACCCTAAACGAGACCTATTTTTTGTGGAGGGTCCCGTGGATACGCTGAATCACGCGGCACCCGTCAGGGATTATGGTTCAAAAGTAGGGATTGATGCGACCGCCAAATGGAAAGAAGAGGGCTATGTCAGGACCTGGCCTGAAGACATCGCGATGGATGAAACAACGAAGAAGAAAGTGGATGAGGTTTGGAAGGAATTGGGGATTCGGTAGGAAAATCCGAAGCACGAAATCAGAAGCACGAAACAAATTCTAAGCACGAATGACAAAAATTCAAAACACGTGTTTTTGTCATTCGAATTTTGGATTTTGGATTTGTTTCGAATTTCGAGATTCGAATTTAGGATTTAGAAATTTATGCTTTCAAAAATTATAACTTTTTTTGAACTGATTAAATTTGAGCACACCGTTTTTGCGTTGCCGTTCGCGTACCTCGGGATGCTGCTTTCGGTCAAAGCGGTTCCTTCGTTTGGCGAATTTTTTTGGATCACGGCAGCAATGGTCGGTGCTCGCACCGCCGGCATGACGCTGAACCGACTCGTCGACCTTAAACTCGATCAAAAAAATCCGAGGACCAAGAACCGGCCGCTCATTACGGGGGAGTTTTCGCTGGCCGGTGCCTGGGGCGCCACGGCCGCGGGCCTGCTCATTTTCTTTATTTCCGCGTGGATGCTGAATCCGCTTTGCTTCAAGCTGTCGTTCATCGCCATTTTCCTTTTATCCGCGTACCATTATGTCAAGCGCTTCAGCACTCTGTGCCATTTTACGCTGGGGCTTGTTTTGGCGATGGCTCCGATAGGGGGATGGCTGGCGGTGACGGGTGTCTTCTCATGGGTGGTCGTTCCGCTCGCGCTGGCCGTATTGTTTTGGGTTGCGGGTTTTGATATCATTTATAGTCTTCAAGACCTTGACTTTGACAGGACATACCATCTTCACTCCATTCCGGTGAGGTTTGGGCGTCAGCAAGCACTTAAGATCTCAAGCTATTGCCATCTGATGACGCTGATTTTTTTAATTTTATTCGGATTTTTTTCCTCTCTGGGACTCCTGTATTGGAGTGGGGTTTTGATCTCGGCGGCCTTGCTGAAAATCGAGCATTCGCTGGTTTTGGACGGAGAGCTTGACCGGTTGGACACGGCATTTTTTATGATCAACGGCTGGATGGGAATTCTCTTGCTTGTTTTTACGTTTTTGGACCTATACCAATAATGCAAAAATTAAGGAACGAAAAACTTAAAGAGCAAAACGTAAAACGATGGTGCCACTGCCGTGGCTTTTATATTAGTATGGGTCACGAAGTGACTCATGAGTTTTGCGTTGACCAATGAAAAAGATAATTGTAGGAATTACCGGCGCCAGCGGAGCCGTTTTAGGCGAGCGGCTTGTCCGATTTTTGCTTAAAAACGGTCACGAGGTCCACGTGATCATCAGTCCAAGCGGCGTGGCTGTTTTTAAAGAAGAGCTGGGCGTCGCCTTGGGCCAGACGGCTGCGGATATTAGGAAAAATTTTTTAAAGCACTTCAGGGGTCAGACCCCTCTGACCCTTAAAAAAGGGGCGGAGGGGTCTGACCCCTCTGCGAGGCTGTTCGTGGCGCCGGCGGATGATTTTGCCGCGAAGATCTCAAGCGGTTCTGCGAAGATCGACGCGATGGTGATTGCGCCCTGCAGCATGTCAACCGTCGGGGCCATCGCCAATGGCGTGACGCTCAACCTGATTCACCGCGCGGCGAGCGTCTCGGTGAAAGAAAAACGGCCGCTCATTCTTGTCCCACGTGAAAGCCCTTTAAGCCCCATTCATTTGAAAAATCTTCTGTACCTTTCAAAGGTCGGAGCGCACATTGTTCCGGCAACGACCGCGTTTTATCACCGTCCGAAGACGGTGGAAGAAATGGTGGATTTCACGATCGGCAGAGTGCTTGACCTTTTGAAAATAGAGCATAAACTATTTAAGCGTTGGCGCGGGGACGAAGGGGAATAGCGTGGAAGCGGTCAAAGAGTTTAAAGCTGTTTTTGACAAACTCAAAGCGGGCATTCGCCTTTCGGAAAAAGACGGTGTGCGTTTGATAAAAAGCCGGAACGTCATCGAGCTTGGGCTCATGGCCGATTTTGTGAAAAGGCGCCTGCATGGCGATCAAGTCTATTTCACGCACAGCATTAACGTGAATCACACGAATATCTGCGTTTTGTCCTGCAAATTCTGCGCGTTCGCGAAAACCAAAAAAGACAAAGACGCTTACGCGTTGACCGTCGAAGAGATCGAGCGCCGCGTCAAGGTGGCCGCAAGCCACGGAGTCTGGGAAGTGCATATCGTGGGCGGCTTGGACCCGGATCTTAAACTTTCGTATTATGAGGAGATGCTGCGCCGCATCAAAAAAAGCTGCCCCGGCGTTCTGATCCAGGCCTTCACGGCGGTGGAGCTGGATTTTTACGCGCGGCTTGAAAAGATTCCGGTCGAAGAGGTGATCGGCCGTTTGCTCGAGGCGGGACTGGGGGGAGTGCCCGGCGGAGGGGCCGAGATCTTCGCCGAGCGAGCGCGGGCCTTGATCTGCGCACCGAAAATCAGCGCGGACCGCTGGCTCGACATTCATAAGCTCGTCCATCAGGCCGGACTTCGGTCCAACGCGACGATGCTGTATGGGCACGTGGAGACCCCGGAAGAACGCGTGGACCACCTACTGCGCCTCCGAAAAACGCAGGACGAAAGCGGCGGGTTTCTCGCGTTCGTGCCTCTGGCGTTTCAGCCGGACCACACAGAACTGTCCCATTTGCCGCGGACCAGCGGCATCACCGATCTTCAGGTGTTGGCGACCGCGCGGCTCATGCTCGACAATTTTCCCCATATCCGGCAATTATGGAATTATGTGGATGAAAAGCTGATCCACGTGGCTCTGGAGTACGGGGTGGATGACTTGGGAGGGACGAATTTTGATGAGACGATCGCCAAGGCCGCAGGCTCGCAGTCGAAGGGCTTCACCCATGGCGAGCTTGTGGGCTTGATCGAGGCGTGCCACGGGGTGCCCGTCGAAGTCAACAGCACTTACACCGACATCCATAAAGACTGTTTGGTGGTTTAATGGAAGGCACAAGGCCCTTGCGATTAGGTTCGATCGAATTTATCAATTCTCTGCCGGTGGATCTAGGCCTCACGAGCGGCAAAGTCGAGTCCGCTTGTGAAATGATCACCGGCACGCCGGCGGAGTTGAATGAGAAAATTTTAAAAAAAGAAATTGACGCCAGCCCCGTTTCCACGCTTTGGTATGCTGAGCATCAGGAAGAATTTTTGTTGTTTCCGGATCTTTCCATAAGCTCGGAGAGCGGCGTGCAAAGCGTCCTCTTGTTTAGCCGGCTGCCTCTCAAATATTTAAAAAATACATCCATCAGCGTCACGCCGCAAGGCCGCACGACGCCCGCTCTCTTGGAAATTATTTGCCGTTTACGCTACGGATTCCGCCCTGATCTGAAGGTGGCAGGTCCAAAAACTCTCGACATTCCGGCGGGTTCGGAGGCGCTTCTTTTGATAGGGAATGAGGCTCTTCAGGCGCGTGAGAAACTAAAAAAATCAGGCACTGTCGTGATCGATCTTGCGGAAGAATGGCAGGAGTGGACGGCCCTTCCGTTTGTTTTCGCGGTCTGGGCCGTGAGACGCGATGTGTTTTGGACCCAGACGAAAGAGGTTTTTGAATTACAGCAGGCGCTTCTAAAATCCAGAAAGTGGGGCGCGGAGCACTTGGAGGAAATTTTAAGCGTCGCCGAGGCCAAGACCCAATTACCGGCGGAGCTTCTCAGAGATTATTTTTCGCGGCTTTCTTATCATTTTAATGAAGGGTTGAAATGCGGGCTTAAGCTTTACTTTGAATACGCCATCCGCTGTGGAATCCTCAAGGGTGTGAAGAATTTTGAAGAGATTGGCAGTAAGACAAAACGTCATTCTGACCCTGAGCCCTTCGACTACGCTCAGGGTAAACTCCGCGAAGGGGAAGAATCTCATCCAGTGATGAGATCCCTGCCTGCCGGCAGGCAGGCTTCGGCCAATGCTCCTCAGGATGACGAGGAGTGGCGATGACAGCCCACGAGATTTTAGAAAAAGCATTGCAAGGCGAAAGAGTCAGCCTCGAGGAAGGCGTTCACCTTTACGAAAAGGCAGAGCTTTTTGATCTGGGGATCGCTGCGGACGAGCTAAATTTAAGGAAAAACCCCGAGTCCAAAACCCGCGCGACGTTTGTCGTGGACCGAAATATCAATTATACGAATTACTGCTACACGCTCTGCAAATTTTGCGCGTTTTACCGGAGACCCGGCGATACGCAGGAGGGCTATCTTAGGACGAACGAGGAAATTTTTAAAAAGATTGAGGAGCTTGTCGCCATCGGCGGGACACAGGTGCTGATGCAGGGCGGCCACAACCCCGATCTTGGCATCGGCTATTACGAATCGTTGACGCGCGCCGTAAAAGAAAAATTTCCTCAAGTTCACATCCATTCTTTTTCTGCTTCCGAGGTGGCGCATATCTCAAAAGTTTCTAGAATTTCAATCAGGGAAGTTTTGACGCGCCTGAAGAACGCGGGGTTAAACAGCCTGCCCGGCGGCGGCGCCGAAATTTTGGTGGACCGGGTGCGACAGATCGTCAGCCCTCTTAAAACGAAAGTGGCGGAATATCTTGAGGTCCATCGCACCGCGCATGAGATCGGCTTGAGAAGCACCTCGACGATGGTCTATGGACTGGGCGAGACCATCGAGGAGCGAATGATTCATTTTGATCATTACCGCACCTTGCAGGATAAAACGGGCGGTTTTCGCGCGTTTATCCCATGGAGCTATGAATCCGAGTCTACGGATTATCCAATGCCACGGCGCACCGGCAACGAATATTTGAGAATGATCGCCTTGTCGCGCATCATGCTGGATAACATTCAGCATTTGCAGGCCGGTTGGGTCACGGAGGGCCCCAAGCTGTCACAGCTGGCCCTTCTTTATGGCGCGGATGATTTTGGAGGGATTTTGATGGAAGAAAACGTCGTGAGCGCCACGAAAAGCGCACGGCTTTATTCCGGCGTCACGAAGGAAGAGGCGATACGGCTTATTTCCGAAACCGGAAAAATTCCTGTCCAAAGAAATACCAATTACGAAATCGTTAACAATCTCGTTACGGCCTGACTTGAAAATTCCGTTAATTGACCTTTCTATTCAACATAAGAATTTAAGAAAAGAGCTACAAAAAGCCATCCAGCAAGTGATGGATTCCCGGCATTTTATATTGGGGGATTCCGTGCGCGCGTTGGAAAAAAAGGTGGCTTCGAGAGTCAGTTCGAAATATGCCATTGCTGTCGCTTCCGGTTCCGATGCGCTTTATTTGTCGCTATGGGCTTTGGGGGTAGGCGCCGGAGATGAGGTGATCACGACCCCTTTCACCTTTTTTGCCACAGCCGGCTCTATTTCAAGGAGTGGGGCCAAGCCGGTTTTTGTGGATATCGATCCCGATACTTTTAATTTGGATGTGAATAAGATCGAGCAAAAAATAACCAATCGCAGCAAGGCGATCCTGCCGGCGCATCTCTTCGGCCTTTGCTGCGAGATGGACCGGATCCAAAAAATCGCGAAGAGACATTCTCTGTTTGTGATTGAGGACGCCGCCCAGGCGTTGGGGTCGGAAACTCGTGGGAAAAAGGCGGGATCGTTCGGCGACGCCGGTTGTTTTTCGTTTTATCCGACTAAAAATCTGGGTGGTGCGGGCGACGGTGGGATGGTGGTGACGAATTCCCGGGTGCTGGCGGATAAGATACGTTTGCTCAGACAGCATGGCTCAAAAAAGAAATATCATCACGAACTCGTCGGCATCAACAGTCGTTTGGACGAAATCCAGGCGGCGATCCTGCTGGTCAAGCTGAAATTTTTAGACCGGTGGAATTCACGAAGGATCGAGCTCGCCCGCGGATACAACAAGGCGTTGAAAGACCTGCCATTGCAGTTGCCGGTTTCACCACAGGGCTTCAAACATATCTTTCATCTTTATTCCCTCTTGACTGAAAAGAGGAACGCGCTTGCCTCGTCCTTGAAAAAAAGAGGAATCGAAACGGGCGTGTATTATCCATCACCGCTTCATTTAGAACCCTGTTTCAGGGGCCTGGGTTATCGAAACGGAGATTTTCCCGTGGCAGAGAAGATCTCGCGTCAAATCCTTTCATTGCCGACGTATCCTGAATTGACGGAATCACGTCAAGCCGTCGTGATCGCGGCCATCCAAGATTTTTTTAATTCTCGATGATTTTTGTTTTTTTGCCCGCCCTCAATGAGGAGATCGCACTTCCACGTCTGGTAAAGAAATTTGATCTTGAATTTACGAAGAGCAGAAAGGCCTATAAGATCATTGTTTTGGACGACGGCAGCGCCGATCGCACGACCGAGACGGCCCAAGCACTTTCCGGACGTTATCCGGTGGAGCTTCTGAGGCATAAGACAAATTTAGGGCTTGGGCCCACCATGAGAGACGGCCTTTTGCACTGCGCGAAAATCGCCTCTCCAAACGATCTGATCGTCACCTTGGACTGCGATGACACGCATGAACCCAAATACGTTCATTCGGCCATCGGAAAGATTGAAGAAGGGTATGATGTCGTTGTTTTGTCGCGTTATCAAAAAGGTGGCGGTGAAAAGGGCCTTTCGTGGACCAAGCGCTTTTTAAGCAGGGGCGCCGGGCTATTTTTGAAATTATTTTTCCCCATTCGGGGTGTGAGAGAATACAGCTGCGGTTACCGGGTATTCAAGGCCGCCTCTATTCAAAAGGCCATTCAGGTCTTTGGGGAGGATTTTATAAAATTGGCCCATCTGGGTTTTACGGTGACGCCGGAGATATTGATCAAATTAAGGATGCTGGGATGCCGGATCACGGAAGTGCCTTTCATCCTAAGTTATGACCAAAAACCGGGCCCCAGCAATAATAAACCCCTCAAGACGATCCGCGGTTATTTGATGCTGGTCATGCTTTGTTTCGGAAGGAGCCTGAAAAAATAGCTTTGATCCCATGACAAAGAGACGGGCCACTTTGATCGCAACGTTGTGTCTAGGTCTCATGGCAATCCAGACAACACTGGCCATGAGAACCAAATCGCCCACCGCCGATGAATTTTCTCATCATATCGCCAACGGTTATTCCTATTTAAAGACCGGGGACTTCCGGATGAATCCCGCATCGCCTCCGCTTCCGAGAATGCTGTCAGCAATGCCGTTGTTATGGATGAACGCGAAAACTTCATGGGAAGATTTTTCCTGGAAAACAGGGAATAGCCAGGAATTCGCCAGAAAATTTTTTTATGTATGGAATGACCAGGCGGACGATTTTATCTTTTGGGCGCGCGTTCCGAACGTTCTCTTGTCGGTCATTTTCGGTTTGGTCCTGTTTTTTTGGTCAAGAAGCTTATTCGGCAATACTGCGGCTTTGGGGAGCGTCATGCTGTACGGCTTTTGTCCCGATATTTTGGCGCATTCGGGACTGGCGACGGCGGATCTCCCGGTCGCTTTTTTCTTTTTTCTGACCTTAGTTAGTTTTTATTTTTATCTCCGAAAACCAGGGAACGCTCTCCTGGTGGCCACCGGCCTGTTCGCAGGGCTCACGTTTCTGTCGAAGTTTAGCGCGGTGCTTCTTTTGCCCGTCCTGTTGCTCGTCGTCATTTTTTCCGGAAAGCTTAAAAGTGTCTCACCCGCCAAGGTCCTGCTCTTTTTATTCATTTGTTTTTTTACTGTCTGGGCAGGGTACTTTTTTGAGCTAAAGCCGCTTTTAAAAAATACGCCTGATCCAGATAAAAAAATAGCGGTCTATCAAAAAATAGGTGGAGAAAGATTGGTACGATTTGCGGAAAAAACACCGGTGCCCTTCTCGACTTTTTCCTCCGCCGTCGTCAGCATGGCTTATACGCGCGCCCGAGGCACCCATGCGTATTTGATGGGAAAGTGGTCTGACAAAGGGTGGTGGTATTATTATTTTGTCGCTTTTGTGGTTAAGAATACGATTCCATTCCTGATTCTGGGAGTTCTCGGGATAGGGGTGTCAACAAAGCTTCGATGGGACCGGTTGACCCAATCGATCCTTTTGATTCCTATCGCTTTCTTTTTTATCGTGACTTTTCCGGATAAGGCCCAGGCGGGTATCCGTTATTTCTTGCCGGTCTATCCTTTTTTTATCATGTTGGGCGGGTTGGCTTTTGCTTACTTATGGGACCAAAAGCACAAAGCCATAAAAGGCCTGGCGTTACTTTTGATTTCATGGCATGTCGCGGAGGCCTTGTGGATATTTCCGCATTATTTGTCGTATTTCAACCAGTTAGCAGGTGGCCCCGGCAATGGCTACCGGTGGCTCAGGGACTCCAATGTGGATTGGGGACAGGATTTAAAGAATTTGGCCGCGGAGGCACGAAAAGCCCGATACTCCGAAGTGGTTCTTTTTTATCCCTGGCCAGCCAGTCCCGAATATTATAAAATACCCTATCGAACGTTCACCTCGGAAGAATTTAAAAGGCCCAAAAAAGCGGTCTATGCGATCTCCGTTCATTTTCTTGATGGCGTCGCTTGGACAAGAGAATTCACCCCATCCAAGAAGATCGGATATTCTATTTTTATCTATGACCACCTGTAGACAGGCTCCAAACCGATGACACAAAAGCCAGAGCTTTCGATTATTGCTCCGGTTTATAACGAAGAAGGCGTCGTGGATGAATTCTACAAACGCTTAGAGGCCGCGCTGCGCGCCACCGGGCTCGCTTCTGAAATTCTATTTATTAATGATGGTTCTTCTGATTCCTCCTACGAAAAACTACTGGCGCTTAAAAAAGCGGATTCGCGTGTGCGAGTTCTCAATTTTTCAAGAAATTTTGGCCATCAGATAGCCGTCAAGGCCGGCATCGATCACGCGCTCGGAGATCTCCTCATTATCATCGATACGGATTTGCAGGACCCGCCGGAAGTGATCCCCGACTTTATCCGAAAGCAAAAAGAAGGCTACGAGGTGGTCTACGCTATTCGCGCTTCGCGAAAAGGAGAAAGTTTCTTCAAGAAATGGACTGCCTCTCTCTATTATCGTTTGATGCGAAAGATTGTCCCGATCGATATGCCGTTGGATGCGGGCGATTACAGACTCATTACAAGACCCGTGGCCGAGACGATCAAACGCTTTGGCGAGAAAAGTCCTTACCTCCGGGGCATTATTAGCTGGGTCGGTTTTCGGCAGACCGGGATATTGATTCAGAGGGAGGCTCGTTTTGCGGGAAAAACAAAATATTCATTGAAAAAAATGTGCGCGTTAGCATGGAACGGGGTCACGCATTTTTCATTTTTACCGCTTCAAATCTCCACTTATGTAGGCGTTTTGACGTCACTGGCGTGCCTCGGGTTTATAGTTTTTGTCGTGTATTCTAAAATGGTGCTTCATGCGGCAGTGCCCGGATGGGCCTCCCTCATGGTGGCCGTTCTGTTCTTGGGCAGCGTGCAGCTTATTACGTTGGGAATTCTGGGAAGTTATTTGGCAAGAAGCTACGACGAGACTAGAAATAGGCCTTTGTATCTTTTGAAAGAGGAGTAAATGCCCTTCAGGGATTCATTTTTAGTTTACGGGATTCTCCGTCCGGCGGTACTCTTCGGGGTACGCATCAACCCAGTGATACGGGCTCTTGGTTCTCACCCGGGGGACAAGATTCTCGATGTGGGCTGCGGTTTCGGGGTGCTTGTAAAATACTTTAAAGATTGCGATTATACGGGCATTGACAGCGATCCGGCTCGAATTGATTGGGCCAGAAAAGAAATCGGCGAGACCCCCACAAGACGCTTTGTTGTCGGAAATGCATGCCGCCTCCATTTCGCTTCAAAATCCTTCGACCGCGCCATTGGTTTTGGCATCCTACATCACCTGTCGGATGACACCGCCAAACAGTGCATTCGCGAACTTTCAAGGCTCAGTAAAAAACGGGTTGCGTTCGCGGATCCCGTTTATTCAAAACATCACGCTATTTCGAATTTTCTGTGTAAGCACGATCGAGGGGCTTATGTGCGCAATCGAGAGGGGTATTTGGGCCTTTGCGATGACAGCGTAAAAATTATTCAAGCGAATTATTATCATGCCTATAGCGGTGTGGCCAAATATTTCTTAATGGCCCACGAGCCCAGAGCGACGGCCTCTATGGTGACTTCTTCCGTATCGTAAGATAAAAGGGGGTATAAAGCCCTAAGGCGGCGACCAGATGCGCCGCCATTGGTAAAATGCCGATCCTCTTGAGCGGGTTGAGAAGCGCTTTGGCTCTATAAAGCGACCCCGCGCTCGTGAAAGACAAAGAACCGACCTCTCTCACAAAGTCGTCCCGGCCGAGCGAGACCACTTCGCAGTTCGGCGGAACGTGTCTTAGAATTTTCTTCAAAGAAAATAAATTAATAAGCTGCAGCGTATCGATAAAATCGGGCTTGAAGCCAAAAAGACGGACCCAAAATTTACCCAACGCTTTATTGGCGAACGGGAGCCAAGGCATCCCGTAATGTCCTTCCCAAAATGAGCCGTAGTTCGGAAAGACAAAGAAAAGATAGCCGCCGCGTTTTAGAACTCGCAACGATTGCCGCAGGACCAAGGATGGGTCCTTGACATGCTCGAGCACATAATAGGAAAAAACGACGTCGAAAGAGTCATTGGGGTGAGGCAACCTTTCGGCCTCACATCTTTGAATAATGTCCCCCCCGAGCTTAAAATGGGACATGAACTTACGGGTCACTCTCTCCAGATCACCGTAAGAATGATTATGAGGCTCAACGCCGTATGCCTCGATACCGAGACTTCTGCAAGTCGCCACAAAATCGCCCAAACCGCTGCCGATCTCAAGAAGCTTTTTATCTTTGAGAGGCATCCCCAATTTTTTTTCGATTAGCTGTATTTTATCTTTTTGATGGTCGGGGTTGGCCATCGTCAGCACCGATTTCATGTATTCCGCATCGGTTTTATGTAGAACTCTGACCATCGGGTCATTTTTCAAAGTTCTTAAAAGCTCTGCTTGAATGGAATGATAAAAGTCTTGCAAGGAGCCAGGTGATGTTATATCCTTCTCTTGGTTCATGTCACTATTATAGCAAATTACCCGATATTTTAAATTTTGCCCATTTCCGCTTATTCACTTATGGATTATTTATCCAAAATATGGCCTCATGTCCACGTTTATCTGAAGACCAATAGATACACAGGCATTCTGCTGCTCGTGTTAGCCACCGCTTTCCTGCTAGGCCGGTCTCAGGTGGTCAGGGACAGTCTGGACAAGATTTCCACCAACCATCGGCGGAATTTGTTTGTGCTGGCGGTCATGATACTTTTCGGAGTCGTCCTTAGACTAGGGTGGCTGAGTATTTGCGAATACCGGCCTGCTTTTGAATGGCCTGAATCCACGACGGAAGTCAAGGTATTGACCGAATACGATCAAATCAATATTATGGCCTCCGATATCACCCGAGGCGTTTGGTTTCGGGATGCTCAAGGTCAGGCGCTTGTGCGTCGGCCGATAGGTTATCCCATTTTTTTGGCGTTCTTCTATAAGCTGTTCGGAAGGTCGTACGTTGTCGTTTACGCCTTACAACTTTTTTTGTTCGCGATTACCGTGCTGCTTATTTTCTTATTGGCCTCGCAAGCTTTTGATGTGCGGGTAGGGTTTTTAACAGCTTTTTTATTTATCATCTATCCTTTGTCGATTTACAGCATTGTCTTGACGCTGGATGAGCATCTTTTTTTGCCTTTATGGTATTTCGGCCTGTATCTTTTGTTTCGAGAAATAAAGGGAAGACCCCTTCCGTGGTCGTGGCTATGGTACGGCTTGATTTTCGGCTATGCGGCGATGACAAGAACTCACGCCATTTTCATGCCATTGGTGCTTGCGTTGGTTTTTATCCGGCTGAAGTATCGCTGGAAGAAAGTAGTTTTAAGCGCGCTGGCGGTTTTTTTTGTGGGGCAGCTCATCAATCTGCCATGGGTCATGAGGAACCTCCGCGAATTCGGAGCCCCTATTCCGTATTTGGCGGGAAATCACTACCTTTATTTTACCAACAACCCTCAAGCGTTTGTCACCCGGGAGTATTATGATATGCAACGATACCCGCGTCCTGGAGAGCAAGGTTATTCTGAAAAAGTGAGGCGCCTGGAGTTGGCCATCACCGAAAATAATTGGAGAGTCGTTCAGCGCCTGGGGGCCGAGCTTACGCGTGAGTGGATCTTAAGCCGTCCCGGTGATTTTTTGGCGCTGGGGACGCAGAAGGTATTGCATTTTTTCTCACCGGACCGGTCACGCGGTCTTTGGGCCATTGACCTCGTGAGCGAAGCCACCCAGCTTACTCCGGATAGGCAGTTACACCCTTCCTTACGGATGGCCGCCGAAGACTGGGCTTACGGTTTTTATTATGTGGTGCTCTATCTATTTTTTTTGGGAGTCGGGTGGACGCGAGTGGTCTGGAGACGCCTTAGTGTTGTCCAGAAGAATTCGCTATTTTGCTTTGGGCTTTGTTTTTTGTTTTACGCGGGGCTTCATTTCGTCATGTATCCGGAGAGAAAGTACCGGTTCCCTCTGGAACCGCTCATGATCATGTTTGCCGTGTCGTTTTTAATTTTTCTTTTGAGAGATTTTTCGTTCGGAACAAGGAAGGCGCGCCATGACGCCGTGTAGCTTGTGTCTCCGGACCGAGCGGGTCCGTTTGATGGACGCCAAACTTAATCTTTATTACTGTCGCGCATGCGACCATACGTTTACACTCAAGGGAAAAGGCGAGCACGAGCGTTATGAAGAGGAGTATTTCTTCAAAAAACATCCGAATTGGTTCGCAAACTCCAACACAAAACTTTTTGATTTCATTCTTCTTAAATTGGGAGAGCTTACGACCCGTCGACCTCTTCAACTGTTGGATGTGGGTTGCGGGACCGGGGATCTTCTGAAGTATCTTGACACACAGAACAAGCCACTCGAGCTTTATGGGATAGATCCCCTGGCCAATCAGCATCCGCGCATTCATTTTACCCAAGGGGATTTTTTTATCCATGAGATGGGAAAGCGCTTTGATGTCGCGACGACGCTGATGGTCATCGAACGCATCGATGACCCTCGTCGTTTTATCGAAAGACTCAATGAAAATTTGCTGCCGGGAGGGCTTTTGATCCTCTCGACCAATAACAATGGGGGCCTGCTTTACGCTCTCGGTCGTTTGCTTAAAGCATGGCGCGCGCGCCTCACTTAAGACCGTCTTTAAAGCGATCATCACCTGCAGCATTTTACAAATCGGTCACTTCGGTCCATCCTTGAAAAGAACGGATTTGAGGCGCTTCTTCTCAAAAATCATAACTACCCTTTGCGGGCAGTCGATACTCCGCCCGCGTCGCCGCTTGGTAAGAAATTTTATTTGATCATTGTTGCGATGATTTTTTGGATATCGGATATTTTTGGGAACGGATTTTTACAGACCTACGTTTGCCGCAAGAAGAACGCCTCCAGTGCGTTTTAGCCGCCGGGCCTGAACCAAAGGCGCAACCCTTCCTCAACGCCACGAGGGTAATGACCGAAATCTTTAGCGGTTTTTTCGATCGAGTAAGTCCTGCTTTCGTAGAGATTGCGAAGCTGGTTCGTGCCCCATCCGAGGGAGGGAGGCAAAGTGTCGGCCAGCCCCGCGGATAGTTTCAACAGGGCATAGGGAACCGGGACAAAGATTCTCCTTGCGTTTTTAACAAAACACACCTTTTTGACAAAATCGTTGAGGTTGATTTTCTCCGGGCCTGCGAGGAGGTAGACCCCTCGCAGGTTCGACCGAAGCAGCGCACGAAGCAGGTATTCCACCATGTCCCCGATATAAATCGGTTGGATCTGGCTCTTAAGTCCGCCAAAAAGCGGCACGATCGGAGATTTTTCAATCAGCTCCACCAGTCGCCCAAGCCCATGGGCATCTCCGGGGCCATAGACGAAGCAGGGCCTTAAGATCAGCGCATTTTCGAAAGTTTGAACGGCGATTTCGGCTTCACGTTTCGAATCCGCGTAAGCGTCTTTTAAATCCTCCCGCAGGGCATTCTCCGTGCTGACAAAGATGAATCGCTTGATGCCTTGTTTTTTCGCTTTGGAGACGAGAAGGCGGGTGCCGTCCCGGTTGATGCGGTAAATAGCCGCCGGTTTTTCTTTCCGGATCATGGCTGCCAAATGAAGCACGGTATCTACGCCTTGCATCGCCGCGCCCACTGCCGATGGGTCCGTGATATCTCCTGTGAATGCCTCAACCCAAGGGGATGAGGGTAATTTTGAAATGGAGGCGGGGCGGACCAGACAACGGAATCGAACGGGGCCGGGGTCTCTGCCAATCAAGTGGGAGCCGATAAAACCCGTCGCTCCGGTGAGGAGGATCACGCGAGAAACCAGTAGATGAAACGCAATCTTAGCATGTCCGTGATCATGGAAAGGATCAGTTTCACGCGAAAGCATTGCGAATTGCCAAACTGTCTGGGGTAATGGGTCACGCCGATCTCTTTGATGGGGAATTTCAACCGTTTGGCTTGGATCAAAAGCTCTGGATCCACCAACGCGCTTTTGGTGTGGAATCTCACGCGGCTCAGGAAGCGTCTGTGGACCAGCTTAAAACTGCAATCAATGTCCCGGAAGTGAAGCCCAAAAAGGAGAAGGGTCAGCAGATGAAAACAGCGGCTCGTGAAAATTCTCTTAAAGCCTTCCGCCCGTTTTAGACGGTAACCGATCATCACGTCATAATCGCGGGTGTATTCCGCCAAGCGGCTGAGTTCACGAACGTCATACTGCGCGTCTCCATCCGTATAGAAGACGTAGTCTTT
>CAYJXB010000011.1:11519-31012 GCA_964374005.1 uncultured Planctomycetia bacterium | reverse complement strand
GATCCCGATCGTCTATTACATCGCGCCTCAGGTGTGGGCCTGGGCGCCAAAGCGCATCCTGAAAATCAAACGATACATCACAAAAGTGATCGTGGTTTTCGAATTTGAAAAAAGGATTTACGAAGAAAACCGCATCCCGGTCGCTTGGGTAGGACATCCTCTAAAAGACCTGATTCGCCCCTCCGCCAACTCCACGCGCGCGGCTCTCCACAAAGAAGGAGAGCCTGGCGCAGCCCGCCTTAACTTTGGCGGGCGCGCGGAAGAAGCGATCGGAACTAAAAAGTGGCACCCGTTAATTTCGCTGCTCCCCGGCTCAAGGAAAGGAGAGCTTAGAATACTCTTCTCAATCTTTGCCAAGGCCTCGAAAATAATCGCCAAAAAATTTCCTGAAAGTCGCTTCACGCTGATCAAGTCCCCCACGCTCAAAAAAGATTTCTATGAACGGCTCTTTAAAGAAAACCGGGTGAGTTTTCCCCTGATAGAAAACAACGCTTACGATGTCATCAAAGAAAGCGATTTCGCGATCGTCTGCTCGGGAACAGCCACGCTCGAATGCGCGCTCTTAGAGACACCGATGCTGATCACGAATAAAGGGACCTTCTTGACGTATCTGGCCGCCAAAAGTCTGATCAAGGTCCCTTACTTGGGAATCCCTAATCTGGTGCTTGGAGAAAAGAAGATCCCCGAACTTCTTCAATATGACGCGACTCCGCAAAAAATCGCCTCCGAGGCGATCCGAATTCTCACCGACAAACGATCGCGGGAATCCATGAAGAATGACCTAAAAGAAGTATCCAGGAAACTGGGAGAAGCCGGCGCCAGCGGGCGAGCGGCATTGGAGGTCTTGAAACTTTTATAAAACGGAAAGATAATTTTTCATCTCGTAGTCGGTCACTTCGGCGCAGTATTTATTCCACTCGATTTTCTTATTCTCTATCAAGGATTGATAAATATGTTCTCCGAGCGCTTCTCTTAAGAATTTGCTGCCTTGCGCAATCGTGATCGCCTCGCCTAGGCTCTGAGGCAGCATCTCAATCCCTCTTTTTTTCCTCTCGGCTTCCGGCATTTCGAACACATTCTGCTCCACCGGATCGGGAAGTTCAACCTGCTGCTTGATGCCTTCGAGGCCGGCGGCTAGCATGACGGAAAACGTCAGGTAAGGATTGCACGCCGCGTCGGGCGAGCGCAGTTCCGCCCGGATCGCGTTTTGAAACCCTGGTTTATACGAAGGGACGCGGACTAATGCCGCGCGGTTCCGTTTTCCCCAAAACACATAAACGGGCGATTCGAAACCCGGGATCAAGCGCTTATAGGAATTCACCCATTGATTCGTCACGAGGCTCATCTCACGCGCGTGTTTCAAAAGCCCGGCGATATAATGTTTCGCCAATTTTGAGAGATGATTTTTTTCATTGGCGTCATAAAACACGTTTTTGTCTCCATGAAAAAGAGATTGATGCACATGCATGCCGCTTCCGTTTTCGTCCTTGAGAGGTTTTGGCATAAAGGTGGCGTAGACGTTGTTCTTCAAGGCGATCTCTTTCACGACGAGGCGATACGTCATCGCGTTGTCCGCCATGGTTAAAGCGTCTGTGTAGCGCAAATCGATCTCGTGCTGGCTGGGGGCCGCCTCGTGATGGCTTGATTCCACGCCGATACCCATTTCTTCCAAGGTCAATACCGTCTCGCGCCGGAGGTCTGAGGCCGCGTCAAGAGAAGTGAGGTCAAAATACCCTCCCTGATCCAAGACTTTCGGGCTTTGGGGGTTTTCGAAATAGAAAAATTCTATTTCCGGCCCCACATAGAAAGTGTACCCTAAGTCCGCCGCTTTTTTGAGATTACGCTTAAGGCACTGGCGGGGATCGCCCACGAACGCTGCGCCGTTCACGTCTACAATGTCCGCGAACATTCTCGCGACCGCGTTCTCCCTGGGGCGCCACGGTAAAATCTGGAAAGTGCTCGGGTCGGGCAGCGCCCTCATGTCCGATTCATCCGTTCGCGCAAACCCTTCGATCGAAGAACCGTCAAAACCTTTGCCGTCATGCATCGCTTCCTCCAGCTCATCGATATTAATCGCAAAACTCTTTAAAAGCCCTTGAATGTCTGAAAACCAAAGACGGATAAAACGGACATTATGATCATAGGCCTTCTTTAGAACAAACTCCTTACTTTGGCTGGCAGGGCTTGCCTTCGAATTCTTCAATTTTTTGCGGCTTGACGTCGGCATATTCCTCTCCTATTCCTGGGAAATAAACTTATAACCAATATTGCGTACGGTCTCAATGAACAAGGAAGACTTCCCTTCGATTTTGGATCGAAGCCGGCGAATGTGAACATCAACGGTTCTTGTCCCCCCGTAATATTCATACCCCCAAACCTTGTTCAGCAATACCTCCCTCGTGAAAACAGTTCCCGGATGCCCGCACAGGAACTTGAGCAGTTCAAATTCCGTAAAGGTGAGATCAATCTTTTTGTCCCCAACCCTGATCTCGTATTTGGCGACATCCATCACGAGCTTCCCTCGTTGGATCAGGTTTTTCTGATCAATCTTATGGACCCGTTTGAATAAAAGCTTGAGCCGCGCAACCGCTTCGGGGACTCTCAAAGGCCGATAAAGCACCTCCTGAATGCCGGAGGGCAAGTCCGCCGTTTTCATCTCGGACTCATCCATCAAGAGAACGATCGGAATATCCTGCGCCTGAGGTTCCTTCTTAATCGCGTAGTAGAGGTCCATAATCTCAAAATAGGTATTCTTAGGATTGACGACGATAAGGTCAGGTTCTTTCTCAACGATCGTATGAACGGAAGCTCCATTTTTAGGAATAAGTTGCAAAGAAAAATTGGTCTCTTTTCTCAGGGCGTCTTTCAACTCGTGCCCCTGTTTATTCTGATCGCCAATCAATAAGATAGTGCCCGTCATATTAGCATCCCACGATCGTCATACCGTATTTATCCGCCGTCCGGATCAGTTCTTCTTTAAAAAGCAAAATGGTCTTGCCCGCTTCGATGCCCAAAACTTTCGAAGAGATGGATTTTAAAATCTCAAGTGTTTCCAAACCTACGCAAGGCAGGTCAAAACGCAAATCTTGATTTGGCTTTGCAACTTTCACCACCACCGCTTCTCCGCCGCCGAGCTTGCCGCCGCGGCGGATCGCTTCATCGGTGCCCTCCAAGGCCTCCACGGCCAAGACAATGCCATGCTTCACCACCACGGCTTGACCGATATCCATTTTACCGATCCCTTTAGCAATCTTCCATCCAAACTTCAAGTCCTCCGCTTCGGGACCCGAAGGCGAGCGGCGCGTCATAAGACCCTTCGGAGCCAATATGCTTTTAAGAAAAATTCTGGAATCCAAGACCGAAACACCGCATTGCACTTTCAGAAACATCTGAAAAGCTCTTAATAGATGATCATCCCCTTTATTGGCCGTCGTAGCGATAAAATGTTTGGTCGTTTGGTCCGGACGAAAGGATGAGTTATAGATTTCCTTTTTTGGAATATGGCCTGCCAAAACGACTTTTTTCACTTGAGTTTTTTTTAAGAGATCGATCAATGGCTCGAGCCCGCCCAGCGGCACATAATGAGTTTCCTTCGCGAAGGATTCTACCCGTTTATCCGTGTAGCCCTGCACGCCAAATAAAACCACGTCCTTTTTCATCGAAGAAGCCGCCTTGGCAAAAAGAAGCGGAAAATCTCCCTGGCCCGCGATCAAACCGATTGCTCTGTTGGAACCCGCGCCACGCCCCCACATCAATCAGCCAAGCTAAACATGAATTCCACATCGCAGGCGGTTTCGCCGTCCACTTTGGCCACCCCATGAACTGTCCCAAACCTCGACTTAAGCTTTAAAATTTCCACTTCTATTCTCAATTGATCACCGGGGACCACCAGCCGTCGAAACCTGGCGTTTGTAATGGAGGCGAGATACGCCAACTTCCCTTTATTTTCTGGTTTGGAAAGAAGCAAGACGCCGGCGACCTGCGCGATGGCCTCCACCATCAAGACGCCCGGCATGACCGGCCTGTCGGGAAAATGCCCCTGGAAAAAGGGCTCGCTGGTCGTGATGTTCTTGATGCCGACAATGGTCCTCTCACCCATCTCCAAAATTCTGTCCACCAGTAAGAACGGATAACGATGAGGCAGAATCTTCTTGATCGCTTCCACGCCCAGTCCGAAATTTTGAAGCGCCTCCTTCGATTTTTTCTTGGGTTCCATGGTTCCCTCTCTTTGTTCCTTTATTGCCTCAATCAGTTTTCTGTTTAGCGAATGGCCGCTTCTTAGGCCGATCACGCGTCCCACAATCGAAAAGCCCATCAAATTTAAATCTCCCAAAAGATCCAATACCTTGTGCCGGGCACATTCATCCTGAAACCTAAAAGCATTCTTGATCGGCCCGTCTTCGGAAATGACGAGCGTATTCTCGTAACTGGCTCCCTTTCCTAAGTCATTTTGTCTTAAACGCTCGGCCTCCTCTTGGGTGCAAAACGTACGCGCCGGGGCGATTTCCTTTTCAAAAACTTGAGGTGTCACCAAGAAATCCACCTGCTGATCACGCAAGGCGGGATGATCGTAGTCTAAAATATAGGACACGCGAAATTCTTCCGAAGGGTAAATGGACAACGCCTTATTGGATTCATAACAGAAGATCGGCTCCTCAATCTTGAACACTTCTTTGCGTTCGTTCTGATCTTCAATCCCCAGCTCCCGGAGGAGTTTGACGAACGGGAGAGCGCTGCCGTCCACGTCGGGCAATTCCTGGCCTTCCACGTCCACTCGGATATTGCAGATCCCGAGACCTGACAGCGCCGCCAAAAGATGCTCAACGGTTAAAATCCTCACTTTTCCCGAACCGACCGAAGTACAACGGGAGGGTACGTTGTCCTGTAAAGAAGAGTCTGCTTTCACGCCGCCTTTATAGAACTGAATGCCCGAATTGACAGGCAAGGGCTTGAAGGAAACGGATGCTTTCTCTCCCGTGTGCAAACCAATGCCTGAAATAGAGCCCTCCCGTCGAATGGTTTTCTGATTCACCCCACCACTTGTTTTGTCCGCAAAGCGGACCGATTGCTTGCGGCAATCGTAGAAAACAGGTGGTGGGGTCATTTCGTTCCCAATTTCTTTTTTACTTCATAAAGTTCTTTAAACAATTCAGGAAGTTTGGAAATTAAGGCGAAGATCCTCTTCTGTTCGGCGACGGGCTTTGCGGGCGCGCCGAGAACAAAACTGTTGGGCGGGATGGACTTGGTGACGCCTGACTGGGCTCCGATCATAGAACCGTCGCCGAGCGTCACATGCCCGGTGATGCCCGCCTGTCCGGCAATCACGACGTTTTTTCCTATCTCCGTAGAGCCGGAGATGCCGCACTGAGAAATCAAAAGGCAATGAGACCCTATCACGACGTTATGGGCGATTTGCACGAGATTGTCGATTTTCGTCCCCTTACCAATCCGCGTCTTTTGAAATCGGCCGCGGTCAATGCAAACATTGGCCCCGATCTCCACGTCATCCTCGATCGTGACGGATCCGATTTGCGGTATCTTTTCATGGATTCCGTTGACCGTTTCATAACCAAAACCATCACTGCCTATCACCGCGCCGCTGTGGATGATCACGCGGTGTCCAATCTGCGTTTGTTCTCGAATCGTCACGTTGGGATAAACCTTCACTTCATCGCCGATCGAGCAATCCGCCCCCACATAGGTATTGGCTTCGAGGCGGCTTTTGTTTCCAATCACGGTCCCTCCCTCGATCACCACGTGAGGACCGATAAATACTTCTTTCCCAATACGCACGCCTTTGGCGATCACGGCGGTGGAATGAATGCCCTTAGCTTTTGTGTCCTGAGAGGATAAGAAGAATGAAACGATCTTGCTGAACGCTAAAGAAGGATTGGAAGTGCGGACAAGTCGTTTGGATTGGTAAATGACATCTTTGGAAGTAATGACCGCAGAGGCCCGGGTCGCATCCAGGTACGAGAGATACTTCGTATTGGAGAGAAAAGTGATGTCGCCTTCTTTGGCTTCCTTAATGCCCGCCACGCCTGTGATCGCAACATCGGAATCCCCGACAAGCTCACCATCGACAAGCGCCGCTAGTTCTTTTAATTTTAAACTTTTCTTGGCCCCACTATTTTTTCTTTTTTGTGTAGGAGTCATTCAATGCCTTGGTGACCTGTGGCGTCAGGTCACTTCCTTCGCTCTTGTAAACGAGAACGCGATCATTAAAAATAAACGAATAGCCCTGGGATTTGCCAAAGTCTTGGATCACCGCTTCAATTTCCTTTAAGATGTCGCGGACCATGGTATCGCGCTCTCTCCGTAAAGAATCACGGGTATTGCGATCAAAATCCTGCAGGCTCTTTATTTTTTCATCAATCGCGGCCTGCTTATCCTCTTTGGCTTTGGCGCTCAAAAGCTCCGCTTCGTCTCTTAATCGCTTGATGTCGGCCACCATTTTATCGCGCTCGATCTGCTTTTGGGCTCCTTTCGACTCGAGCTCTTTATCAAATTCTTTCGTTTTCTGATACTCGTCAAAAATCTTGGCTAAATCCACATAACCTATTTTCTCTCCCGCCGCTTGCCCTGCGGAGATACCGGCACTCGTGAAACCAGCGACAAATAACGCAATCACAACAAATGATAACAGCTTTTTCATTGACTGTGGCTCCTCTTTGTTTTAAGTTTAGTTAAAACCCTTGGCTGATATTAAAATAAAACCTTAACTTTTTCTTTTCCCCAGGCACCTCATCCAGCGGGTATCCCGCATCCAACTTGACCGGGCCAATCGGCGTCTTGATACGCACTCCGATGCCCATGCCGGAAAACAGGCCACCTGACCCAAAATCGTCGATCTTTTGATACACATTGCCCGTATCAAAAAAGACCGCTCCTTTGATCAGATCAGGATAGATCGGGAAGGTTTCCTCGATGTTTCCGATCCAGTACGCCTCACCGCCTATCGGCTCGCTATTGCCGGGGTCGCGCGGGCCCACGCGTCTTTCCCGATATCCACGAATCGTATTGGCGCCACCGGCAAAATAACGCTCGTAAATAGGGACTTTTTCCGAATCTCCGAAGGCCTCCACGATGCCGGCGCGTGCTTTCAATTCCAAGACCAGTTGGTCAAACTGTTTGAAATTAGCGCTGACCACTCCGTACAACTTGGTAAAATCTTTGTCCCCGCCGAAAGGACCGCCGGCAATTTCCCCCGTTCCGGAAACTAAAAAGCCGCTCGTGGGATTATAGATATTGTCCCTCTGATCATGGGTCAACGTCAACGCCATACTGGAGGTCACGTTGGTGCCAAGCTCGTCCTGCAGGGCCCGAGAGGCATTATTGGGAATATTCGAGATCTCGACCTCTTCCAGCTTATACATCAGAAGGCCTTTGTCGTATTCGGTAAATTCCTTGCCGAGACGCAGGTCTCCACCTGTACTCCTCTGGTCAAAGAAGTACCCTGAAGTCCTTGATGAACGGTTATATTCACGGCGGTAAAGATCAAAGCCGAAGGAATAGGGATAGCCGAACACCCAAGGTTCCGTAAAACTGAGCTCCACATTTTTTCGAACGCTTCCGATCTCAAATCTTAATCCAAAATCCTGGCCTGCGCCCGTAAAATTGCGCCAATTCTGCCAATCAAAGTTTTTCTGCCTTATTTGCGCAAATCCGAGGACTGAATCAATCGAGCTGTAACCGCCCCCAAAACTGAATTCTCCGGTCTTGGCTTCTTTGACGGTGACAACAAGGTCGCGCGTATTGGCTTGAGAACCCGGTTCGGTATCAAAGCGGACGTCCTCGAAGAAACCCAGATTATAAAGCCGATCTTTCGAGCGCTTAAGTTTCGCGCCGCTGAACGACTCCCCCGGGTAAGCCCGAAGTTCCCGGCGGATCACAATGTCTTTCGTCTTCGTATTTCCCTGGATGCGGACCCGTTCGACATAGGTCAGTTCGTTTTCGACGATCGAATAACTGATATCCACCCGGTCTGTCGCTTCGTTGAATACGGACTCGGACCGGATCTGGGCGGACAAATACCCTCTCTCAAAATAAAGATCTTGTATATTCGCAACATCCAAACGAAGGCTTCTCCGTGAAAAGGGCTTGCCGTTTGTCATTCGAAGCGCCTTCATGACCTCCTCGGATTTAAGGATCGAATTGCCTTTTAACTGAATGTCTCCAGCTAAATATTTTCTTCCTTCTTTGATGATGATCTTGAGAATCACGTCACCCCTGTTTTTGCCGGGGTCTGCAGGTTCCGTTTCCGTGGAAACTTCCACGTCGCTGAATCCGTTTTCGTCATAGTAAGCCTTGATCCGCTCAATGTCCTCCTCGACTTCTTCCTCTTTCATAAACCCAGAACGAAAAAACCCCCACCAGGCGGCCTTTTTGGTTTTCATCCGCTTTAGAATTTCCCCTGTTTTCAACGACTGGTTGCCGAAAAGGCGAATATCCTTGATGCGTACTTTTGCGCCTTCGTTGATTAGGACCCTTAAAACGGCCTGGTTCGTATCCGGATTGATCTCTAAAGAACTGTCCACGGCAGCTTTGGAAAAACCTTTCTTCTCGTAAAGTTTTTTGACCGCCTCTACGTCATCCCGGACACGCTTCTGGTCGACAAAATCGCCGATGACCGACTGCATTTCTTTTTTGATCTCATCTTTTTTCAATTGTTGGTGGCCTTCGAGTTTTATCTCGGCCAACACCGGTTTCTCAACAACCACAAAAACGACCTTGACCCCCTCTGCCAGGTCTTCCTGTTCAATACGGACATCGGTGAAGAAACCAAGACCGTAGAGCCGCTTCAGGTCTTCGTTCAAAATAGAGGAGGATAACGGTTGGCCGACCTGGGTTTTGACTTTCGCCAGGATCGTCAGAGAGGAAACGGTCTTATTTCCCCTCACGTCAATCGCTTTGACGATTTTGTCGCCTTCTTCGGAAAAAGCCATGGAAGAAAAAAAGAAAGGGAGACTAAAAAGAAAAGGTAATAGTAATAAGGCCTTTGATTTCATAGTGTTAAGGGGTTACTGTAACACAGTGGCTGGAATAAATCAATCACCCCACCACCTCCTTTTTCGCGCTGCAAATATTAAAACCTACAGCGCGAGGATTCAGCCCCACCACCTGTTTCGGCGCATCGCGCCAATAACGCGCCTGCGGCGCGTGAAACAGGTGGTGGGGCGAATCCAAAGATTCTTTGAATCTGAAAGGAGGTGGTGAGGTCACGCCATTTCCTCGCGGCGCATGAGCTCCGCGTTCTCAAATCGCGTATATTCATGGATAAACGCAAGCTGCATGGAGCCCACCGGGCCGTTTCTTTGCTTGGCGATGTTCACCTCGGCTTTGCCCCGGTTTTCTTCCGTAGGGTTATAATATTCTTCCCTCAGGAGCAACACGACCACGTCCGCGTCCTGCTCAATGGCTCCGGAATTATGACTGACGATGCCATCGGCCAACCAACAAGAGGGGCCGGGTACAGTAAGATCAAAAACCTCCGCTTGTCCAGCGGACTCTACGGAAACAACCTTGTCCCAGAATAAATCATTTTGAACCTGATTTTGCAGAGCAGTATCCTTCAGGATACTGGCATATTCCGCCAGCACTGTTCTGGACGGCGAAAAACTAAAATGAGATGCGCCTCCATAAGAAGTGCCGCGCAATACCGCCATGCGCCGCTGTGAGATCCCTTGCGATCTCATCAGCGTTTTGACGCGCGAGAAAAACTGATTTGGAAGCGTATCTACGTTGGTATTGGAAACGGTTCTTTGTAAAAGAGGCGCTAAGATTCGAGCTTGATAAGTACGGGGACCGAAAGCACCTGCCTTTCCAAGGAAATGCGCCTGCGCCTCAGTCCCAGAAACAACGACGCTGTAGACTGGGCGATGTTGTCCTTGAGAAATCTTATGGATGCGAGCTACGATGCCCAATCGAAGAAGAAGAGCCGCCACATCCTGGGCCAAACCAGGGCTGTTAGAAGCAAAGTTAACGGCGTGACTTCCGCGGCCACGACGAGGCGAGATAGTGCCGTCCGTGGCCCAAAGATGTCGAAGAAGGAGCGCAATCTGGCGATTGCCAAGACGGAAAGCTGCCGTAGGGATACGTTTTTTATAAGACCGCTGGCCGAAGATTTGAAGCTCCTTCAACCATTGACCAACTCCGGCCGGATGCCACCGGTTCCCGTTGCCGCTGATAAGAAGTTGGTGCCAATTTCCGCGCCCGGCGTAACGCTTTACTTGGCAACCAAACTCTTCACGGGCCGCACGGGCGACAATGGAACTATTTTCTTCCGAGCCAGTCGTATAGCGCAACGGTTGATGAACAAGATAGCTGCCGTCTCCGATAAGATGCCCAAGAAGAGCTACTCGCAGGTCCGGCCACGTTTCAGGTGAAACGGCTTCCGGTAAAGTTCGGGCAATTGCCAGTCGGTTACCCACTTGCAAAGAACCGGCTTGGACCCAACCGTCCGGTCCAAAAAGGCGATGTTCTCGCGTGACAGCGATGAAGCGGCCGCTGGCGAGACGAAGTTTAACTACCGGTTTGATTCCTACACGCCAAATCTTATCGCTTTTAGCACGCGTAATATAACCTTCGGGCGTCACAGCAAGCACTTCGGGTGTCTGTCCTTCAAGTTTGGCGATCGGGATCCGCCGCCCGTCGGTTAGCGTAACTAGAGTTTCTCCAACCACGCATTCTCTCAGATCGGATAACTGGGGCCGGTGATCGGTGCGCGATTCCACCGCGCGTGACAGCTGGCTGACCGCGATGAGCGGGACATTCAGCTCACGCGCCAATTCTTTCAACGACCTTGAAATCTCGGAAATTTCCTGCTGGCGGTTTTCGCTGTTGCCGGATCCCTGCATGAGCTGCAAGTAGTCCAAAATTAATAGTTTAATATCAAATTGCGCCTTGAGGCGCCTGGCCTTGGCTTTAAGCTCCAGCGCGCTGATGCCCGGCGTGTCGTCGATATAAATGGGAGCTTCCGAAAGTTTGGCGGCGGCGTTGGTCAGGTTTGGCCAATCGGACTGAGCCAAAAAGCCGGTCCTCACCTTGTGCGCGTTGACGCGCGCGCAGGAACAAAGCATCCTCTGAATCAATTGCTCTTTGGACATTTCAAGGCTGAAAACCGCCACCGGCTGCTTTAAGACCATGCCGACATGCTCGGTAATACAGGTGACCAAAGCGCTCTTGCCCATCGAGGGCCGACCGGCGACAATGATGAGGTCCGACGGCTGCAGCCCCGCGGTTTGAGTGTCAAACTCATGAAAACCGGTCGCGAGACCGGTGATGTGCTCTTTTCTCTGATAGAGCTTATCGATCGTTTCTATCTGGTTTCGGATGATTTCTTTTAACGGAACCACGCCGCCAGTAAATTTCTTGCTCGTGATGTCGAAAACTAATTTTTCGGCACGGTCCAGCAGAGCGACGACATCCTGTGTCGCGTCGTAACTGTCCGTAATGATGTGGGTGCAATTCGAGATAAGATGCCGAAGGATGTGTTTCTCCCTCACGATTCTGGCATAGTACATGATATTGGCCGCTGTCGGGACGGCCGTGGTCAGGTAGGCCAAATAAGCGGCGCCTCCGACTTCTTCGAGCGTGCCTTCCTTATCCAAATGGTCGGTCAACGTCACAAGATCCACGCCTTTATTTTCATTAAAAAGATCCATGAGGCTCTGGAATATTTTCTGATGAGCGTCTTTGTAAAACGATTTGGGGGTCAAATTTTCAATGCCTTGCGCGAGCGCGTCCTCTTCGATCAGCATCGACCCAAGAACCGCCACCTCCGCTTCAAGATTCTGAGGCGGCACTTTTTCTCTCTGAAACAACTCTTCCAGGCCTTTCAGTGTCTTCACTCGGTCCAAATTCAAATCCTTTTCTTTTTAACGACCCACAACTTAAGCCGTGCGCTGATTTCCGGATGAAGCTTAATGGCCACTTGGTAAGCGCCGAGCTTCTTGATCGGCGATTCCAAGTGAATGTCTTTTTTGTCAATCGTGATACCCTGCTTCGATAAATTTTGCTGGAGTTCTTGAGAGGTAATCGCGCCGTAGAGTTTTTCGTTCTCCCCTACCAGCATTTCGACAGTCACGGAAACGGCCTCGATTTTTTTAGCCAACGCCTCGGCCTGCGCTCGGGCATCGGCTGTTTGCTTCAAATGCCTTTCGTTTTCCACTTGGAAGCTTTTAAGATTCGAGGAGGTGGCACGTTTTGCTTTTTGATGAGGAAATAAAAAATTATGCGCATAGCCCGGGGAAACTTTGACCACCTGGCCGCGCCGGCCTAGCTTCACATCATCCTCAGTCAAGACTACTTCAATATCCATGAAAACCTCGTGACGCGATTGGTTAGTCGGCAACAAACGGCAGCAAAGCGATCTGACGAGCCCGTTTGATCTGGCGGACCAGATGCCTCTGGGAACGAGCACCGGCGCCGGAAATGCGGCTCGGGATAATTTTGCCTCTCTCGGTGACGAAATAACGTAGACGGTTGATGTCTTTATAATCGATCGTCTCGATTTCCTCCGGAGTGAACTTACAAACTTTCTTACGGAGAATCTTTTTCTTAGCGTCCTTGCCCTTGACCTTTTTCGTCATCCGTTTTTTTTGAAACATATTTTCTCCTAAATGAGCGCATGACTTACGCGACCAAAGGGAGCGTCAAGTCATCCGCGCGAATTTATCCCCAAGGAGGCGCCCAAGCGCCGACGGGGGATCTCTTTAGAACGGTGTTTCTTCTGCTTTGCTGGAACCCGTGTCCGGCGACTCCTCCAACTGAATCTCCGGCATCTCTTCTTTCCCTGAACTTTGAGAAATATCCACGGGAGCTTCCCTGTCCTTTCCGGCCCCTTGGCCTCTCAAGAATTGAACATTCATAGCGACGACTTCGATGGTGCTTCTCTTCTGGCCGTCGGGGCCGTCCCAGCTCCTTGATTGGAGCCGCCCCTCGACAAACACGGGACTGCCTTTTTTCAAATACTCGCCGCAAACCTCTGCCATTCGCCCCCAAACGATGACACGGACAAAGCTGACCTCTTCTTTCTTTTCGCCGCTTTGAAGCTTATAAACGCGGTTCACCGCCAGCGTGAAACTCGCAACCGCCGATCCGCTGGGAATATAACGGAGCTCCGTGTCTCGGGTTAAATTCCCTATCAAAAGCACTTTATTGAGACTCGCCATTTGAAACCTCCAATTAGGCTAGGATGTTAGGTTAGGGTTAGGAGGCCTGTTTAGCTGTTGGGTTAGGTAGTTGGTGACCAACAACCTTACCTACCGACCAAACCGGCTTCCTTACCTTAACCCAACGACTTAACCCGAATTCATATTATTTTTCATCCTTGTTTACCAGTAAATATCTCAACAGCTGATCATTCAGCCGCAGGGACTGCTCGAGTTTTTTGGCATGCTTTGACTCCAATTGAAAATTAAGAATCACGTAACCGCCTTCGCGTTTTTTGTTGATTTTATAGGCCAATCGCTTCTTCCCCCATTCCTGAAGCCCTTCCACGCGACCGCCATTTTTCGTCACAAGCTCCTGAAGCTGCGCCACCACGCCCTTGGACGCCTCATTGGACAAATCGGGGTTGATGATGAAAACGCCTTCGTAATTCCTCATTCGTTATGCTCCTATTCTAAAAACCAATTATTAGATTGGATTACACAGATTAAAAGAACTGATTACACAGATTCACTTGCTTAATCGGTGTAATCCGCTCTTAAAATCTGTGTAATCAACTCAATTCTTTCAACGATTGTAATTGACTTAACTGATTTAAAGCCGCTTGAAAACCTTCTTTCACCCAACGTTCGCAAATGAACGTCGTTTTCTCTAAAATCTTGCTTACCCTTTTTTCTTCTTCCTCGGAAAATTTTTCCAGCACAAAGGCTTCCAAATCCTTCGGCATTGGATCATGACCGACGCCGAGGCGGAGGCGCGCAAAATCTTCGGAACCAAGCGCGGCGATGATCGATTCAAGCCCATGATGGCCGCCCGCACTGCCGGAGTCCCGTAACCGCAACTTGCCGAATTGGAGATTGACGTCGTCGCTGACCACCAAAAAGTCCTTGATGCCGGGATGATACTTTTCTTCGATGGCCTTTAGGGTCTCCCCCGTGTGATTCACAAACGTAGACGGTTTGACCAGAAAAATCTCATTGTCCGCATTCACCTGGGCTTTTAATTCCGGCGCTTCTTTCCATTTGGGCGAAGCGAACAAACGCGCGCTCAAGGCGTCTATGCCGACAAAACCGATATTATGCCTTGTACGCTCGTACTTTTTGCCGGGGTTGCCTAGGCCGATGATAAATTTCACTGGCAATCGCTATTTCTTTTCCGCTTTCGGCTCTGGCTTCGCCTTCTCAGCGGCCTTTCCGCCTGAGGCGGACCCGCCTGCGGCGGGCGGCTCCTTCTTCTCGCCCGGTTTTCCGCCTGGAGCGCCCGCCTGCCGGCCGGGCAGGGACGGCTCTTCCTTCTTTTCGCGGATCACTTCGAGCTCCGGCGCCTCAGCCGCGACCTCCTCCACTTTCTCCTCGACCGGCAATTTCACCTGGAAAAGAATAAGGTCTGGGTCATTCAGCACTTTGATATTGCCCGATAATTTTAGCTCCCGAACGTGAATGGAGTCGTTCAGTTTCATCGCCGTCACGTCCAACTCGATATTTTTAGGAATATCGGTTGGCAGACATTGAATTTTGAGTTCGCGAAGCGGATGATCCAAGACACCCCCTTCCTGTTTCACGCCGACCGGCTCGCCGATCGCCACCACTTCGACCTCGACCACAATCTTCTCCGTCAAGGAAATCTCATTAAAATCCACGTGCAAAATGTTCCGTTTGACCGGATCGTGCTGAATTTCCTTGATGATCACCGAACGGCCTTTGACGTTTTTATCTTTGTCAATCGTCAAATGGATCAGGATATTCTCGCCGCCCGCGTCATGCACAATCCTTGAAATCTCTTTATCCGCTAGCACGATCGTGACCGGCTCTTCTCCGCGGTGATACACCACTCCAGGGACAAGTCCTTTTTGGCGTAATTTCTTGGCGGCTTGCTTGCCTCTTTCTTCCCTGACACCGACTTTTAACTTTACCTGTTCCATTTTTGTTCTACCTCTTCGATCCTACGTCGGTTCTAGGCCGAACCTCCTCAGGATAAATTCGCACGGGCGACTTGACGCTCCCTTCGGTCGCGTAAGTCTGGTGCTCATTTAAATAAACTGCTCACCGATTGTTCTTGATGAATCCTTTTGATCGCTTCGCCAAGCAGCGGAGCCACCGAAAGCACGGTGAACACAGAATTCTTTTTCTTAGGGTCAAGAGGGATGCTGTCCGAAACGATGAATTCCTCGATCGAAGAATGTTTGATTCGCTCAAGGCTCGCGCCGGATAAAATCGGATGCGAGACCGCCGCGAGAATTTTCAAAGCGCCCGCTTTTTTGAGCGCCGCGGCCGCCTCGCACATCGAGCTTGCGGTGGCGACCAGGTCATCCACGATCACGATATTCTTACCTTTGACATTTCCCAAAATGTTCATGGCTTCCGCGTGCCGGTCGTCCAGCCGCCGTTTATCCACGATCGCAAGATTGGCATTCAGACGCTTCGCATACGCCCGAGCCATTTTGATGCCGCCGACGTCCGGAGAAGCCACAACCAGATTCTTGATTTTCTTCTTCTTGAAATAATCCACGATTGTATTCGCCGCGAAAAGGTGATCCATCGGAATATCGAAAAATCCCTGGATCTGACTCGCGTGAAGATCCATCGTCAAAATCCTGTCCGCGCCGGCGACGGTCAGAAGATTCGCCACGAGCTTCGCGGTGATCGGAACTCGCGGCTGGTCTTTCCGGTCCTGGCGCGCGTACCCAAAATACGGGATCACGGCCGTAATGCGCTTGGCCGAGGCGCGTTTCATCGCGTCAATCATGATCAGGAGTTCCATCATGTTGTTGTTGGTCGGCGGGCATGTCGGTTGGATCACAAAAACATCCCGCCCGCGGACATCTTCATTGATTTTGACGCGGATTTCACCCTCACTGAAGGTCGTCACAATCGCATCGCCCAGAGGGACCTTCAAAAACTTCACGATTTTCTTCGCAAGCGCAGGATTCGCGTTGCCTGTAAAAATTTTCAACTGACCGTTCATATTATCATCCGTTATAAAACCTGGTTAAGTAGTTAGGTAAAGGTTAAGAGGCCAGTTTGGTGGTTGGGTTAGGGTTATGTGAAGGCTTTTGCCAACTACCTTACCTAACAACCAAACCGGCTTCCTAACCTTAGCCCAACGACCTAACCTTTAATCAACTCTCTAGCGGGTATCCCCACAAAAACCATTCCAGCCGCTATTCTTGTTTTCTTCGTCACCACGGCACCCGCGCCGGTTTTTGCGCCGCGACCCACCGTCACCGGCGCCACCAGAACCGTGCCGCTTCCGATCTGGGCCTTGTCTTTGATGACGGTTTTATGTTTCTTTTTTCCGTCATAGTTGGCGGTGATCGTCCCCGCTCCGACATTCACGCCGGACCCTATGTTAGCGTCCCCGATGTAGCTTAGATGCTTGATGTAAGTTTTGTTCCCGATTTCCGAACGAACGACTTCGACAAAATTACCGATCACGACGCCATCCCCGATCTTTGACTGGCCGCGAATTCTTGCAAAAGGGCCGATGCGGCAGTTTTTTCCTATCCGCGCGCCTTCCTCGATCACGGTGTTCGGCAAAATCACGGTCTCGACGCCGATTTCCACATCCGCGTCAATCGTCGTGGTCTTGGGGTCACGGATCCGAACTCCCTTGTCTATCCACTTTTTTAAAATAGTCTGTTGCATCGTTTCTTGAAGGATCGAAAGATCCATCCGCGTATTGATCCCGCGTACTTCCTCGGGGTCGTCCGTCAAAATGGACTCTACTTTTCCCCTTTGCGCTAAGACCTCAATCACATCCGTCAGGTAATATTCTTTCTTCTTCGGATTTTGGCGAACAAGTTTAAGCGCCGAGAAAAGTTTCTTGGAATCAAAAACGTAACAACCAACGTTAATTTCTTTTATCACTTTCTCTTCGGGAGAAGCGTCGTTGTGCTCGATGACCTTCTCAACCACACCGCAGGCCGCGAGCTCTGGCTCGCGGCACGTCGGCCGGGGCAGGCCGCGAGCTCTGGCTCGCGGCACGTCGGCCGGGGCAGTGGAATGCCCCGTGCTCTCCAGTGGAGTGCCCCGTGCTCTCCAGGGCGCTCGTTTGATCCGTCCGTACCCAGACGGATCCTCAAGTCTCACGGAAAGAAGCGTACAATCCGCGGCGTGGAATACCCGATGAGCCAAGAGATTCTCCATGGTTTCAACGGTAATAAGCGGTGTATCACAATAAAGAACAAGGACCGATCCTTCAAATCTCGCGAGCTTCCCCGCCGCTTGGTTCACCGCATGGCCGCTGCCCAGCAATCTTTTTTGCCAAACCACTTCGGCACTGCCATTCAAAAAGCCGCGCACAAGATCAATGCGGTGTCCGGCCACCACGATCAGCTTCTTGGGCGACAAACGCCTGGTTTTTTCCACCAGATGCCACAGCATCGGCTGACCACAAAGGGGATGAAGGGCCTTAGGCAAATCAGAACCTGCCTGCCGGCCAGGCAGGCGCATGCGAGTCCCTTTCCCTGCGGCCAAAATGATCACCGCCAAATCTTTCCTGGATCGGTGATCATCCTGAGCGTTAGCGAAGGATCTCATGCAGCTTTTTTGTGTTCTCCGCTTTGTTTATGAATGAGCATGGGGCGTTCGCGATTCCGGACCGTCGTTTGCCCGATCACGCATTCATGAACGCCTTCCATCGAAGGGATATCATACATGACATCCAGCATCAAATCCTCCAGGATCGCGCGCAAACCTCTGGCGCCCGTCTTTTTTCTTGATGCCTCTTTGACGATTTCAGACAGCGCCTCATCGGTGAAAGTGAGCTTGACGCCCTCGATCTCAAAAAATTTCTGAAACTGCCGCACCAGCGCATTCTTCGGCTTGACCAGGATATCCAGAAGATCTTTGTCGCTTAAGCTGTCCAATACCGATACGATCGGGAAACGGCCGATAAATTCGGGGATCATGCCAAATTTAATCAAATCTTCCGTTTCCACTTTTCCCATCACAAACTCCTGGTCGGCTGCCTTGGACCGATGAGGATGCACCTGCCCGTCCGGCAGGCGGGCGCCGGACATTGCGGCGGAGAAACCGATATTCCGTTTGCCTAACCGGTTTTCAATAATCCTGTCCAGCGAGCTGAAAGTCCCTCCGCAAATAAATAAAATATTGGTGGTGTCCACCTGAACGGACTCCCCTTGCGGATGTTTCCGGCCCCCTTGAGGCGGAACGCCCGCTTTGGTCCCCTCCAAAATTTTCAAGAGCGCCTGTTGGACTCCTTCCCCCGACACATCGCGTGTAATCGAAACATTTTCCGAGGTTTTTCCGATTTTATCAATCTCATCGATATAAACGATCCCGAGTTCCGCGCGCTTCACATTGAAATTCGCATCCTGTAGAAGCCGCAAGATGACGTTTTCAACATCCTCACCGACATAACCGGCTTGCGTCAGTGTCGTTGCGTCGCAGATCGCGAAAGGGACCTTCAAAATTTTCGCCAGCGTCCTGGCTAACAGCGTCTTCCCGGAGCCGGTAGGACCTATCAGTAAGACATTGGACTTCTCAAGCTCCACTTCTTTTCCGCCAAAGGCGCCCGCCTGCCGGTCGGGCAGGGACCCGCCTTCGGCGGGCGGATCCTGTTTCGAATAAATCCGCTTATAATGATTATAGATGCTGACTGAAAGCTGCTTTTTGGCGCGCTCTTGGCCGATGACGTATTCGTCCAGAATTTTTTTAATTTCGGAGGGTTTCGCTAAATTTGTAAAAACAATCGGCTCCTTCTTGGACTCCTCGGATTCCCTCGTCAACACCTGGTAACAATATCGGATGCAGTCTTCACAAATAGTGACGCCAGGCCCCGAAAACAGCTTCTCTTCGCTCCTCGATATTTTCTGACAAAACGAGCATTTTTGAAATGATGTTTTCATTTAAGATAAAGAATGGCGATTAAACTATATAAAAACAACGGGAACATCACTCCTAAAAATATAGCGCTTTGGCCTCTAAAGTCGATCGGAAAACCAAATAGAACGCCTGTTATATTCAGACAAAGATATAACCATGAAATAATCAAAATAACTTTTCTGATGGAATTAAAAAATAATAACAGGATATTAAGCACAATGTAAAGGACCCCTAAATAAACGAAATAAACCAGGTCATCATTAGGGTCGGGTTGAATAAATATAAATACAACATAAAGACCAGATATGATTCCTAGAATACTTATCGCTATTAGTCTGCCGCTCGGTCTTTTCATAAAGATATTTCCTCTTCGAACCGCTGCCCCGCTTGGATTCGAACCAAGACTCTCACCTCCAAAGGGTGGTGTGCTACCATTACACCACAGGGCAAATGAGTTCTTTAACTATCTTGCGTCCT
>CAYJXB010000011.1:9491-11419 GCA_964374005.1 uncultured Planctomycetia bacterium | reverse complement strand
GGTGTGCTACCATTACACAACAGGGCAGTCCTTCCAATGGAGTCCTACCGCTTTTTAAAGGGTTGAAGCGACAAAAACCTGCCAATGCCTGTTTTTTCTTAAACCACGCGCAGCTCTTTGAGCGCTGTCTTGTGACGAAAAAATACCAAAAACCGTGGGACCGCTTCCCGACACGAGAGACACCAACGCGCCGCGACGCATCAGTTCTTTTTTGATCTTTAAAATCGCCATAACTCTTTTGTTGAGAGTACGTTCCAGAGTATAATCCAGACTATTGGTTAAGAGCTTCGAGAGAAACTCAGAATCGCCCTTGTGAATAGAGTGGAGCAGCATTCTAACATTGCTTTGGGTGGGTGTCAACCCCACCACTTGTTTCGTCCCACCACTTGTTTTGCCGCCATAGGCGGCCGATCCTTCGGATCGAATAAAACAAGTGGTGGGACCGATCGCCTGACGAGCGTAAGAAACAGGTGGTGGGGCAAGCTGGATCTTTTCGAAATTTTTATAAGCCGCCTTTGTCGAAATGGAGAAAGGCGGTTTGACCAAACAATGCCAAATTTTCTTCCCGGGCCGCCTGATTTTTCTTAAAATCTCTCCCCGTCCGCGTCCCAACGCAAACGGCGTCTCCAAAATAAAGAATGGCACATCGCTTCCCAGCCGAGCGCCCGCGCGGAGCAGTTCCTCTTTGGAGAGCCCGAGCTTCCAAAGACGGTTGAGGCCTAAAAGCACCGAGGCACCGTTGCTCGACCCCCCGCCGAGCCCTGCGGCGATGGGAATCCGTTTTTTGATTTTGATCAGAACTCCCTTCTTGATCTTAAAACGGTTTTTTAAGAGTTTCGCCGCGCGGTAGCAAATATTTCCAGGGCCCCTGGGTAAATTTTTGCTGCGAGTGATGATTTTGATGCCGGATCGGGACGGGATGAGAGTCAGCTCATCGAACAAACTGATCCGCTCGAAAAGGGTGTTGATCTCGTGATAACCGTCTTTTCGCTTAAACAAAACGTTTAAGAAAAGATTGATTTTCGCCGGAGAATTAAGGCGTAGGCTTGGCGGCGAGGGCCGTGTCTTTGTCACTGGAATCCGGCGGCAGATTAAAGCCAAAGAGTTTGAAGGCCTCTTGGATTGATTGAGACTCGATCAAGAACCGATTTAAGATTTCGACGTCGCTTATCTTTTTCTGTTGGAAGTCCAAAATCGTCTGGCGATCTAAAACCAACTTCTGACGGTTGAGATAATCTTGGATCTCAACGGTATCGAAGCCCGTAAATTTGTAACCGGCCAATACCTCATTCACGACCTTAAAAATACTTAAGATCAGTTCCCTGGAGTCCGTCGCCTTTAGAGCGATCACTGAGAAACGAAAGACTTTTGTTCCATGGGCGTCCTCAAAATTTCCGTCGACGAGCACGAGCGACCGGTCAATGACGTCCTTCGCGTCCTTGGCGAAACTGAACCGGATCCGCTGCGTTATCTGATCCGCGAGAAAATTCTCCTGACGGATCTCTTTTAATACAAACGAGTCCCCTCTTTCCTTCGAGGGTTCGAATTTTGCCTGTCCCAGCAAAGTCCTATTGATGGATTCCTCGATGCCGATCATGTCAGCATTCGCGCGTTTGGTGTCGTCGAGTGACCTGACAATCACAAGCTCGCTGGCGTGCGTTTTATCCCGGATTAATACCATGCAAAAATCGATCGGCAGGTCCGTCGACAAAGCCACGCGGCTCACCACAAGCATCACCTTTCCCATCACTTCATTGACATCTTTTGAAACCTGGCCCTTGGCATCCACGATGGAATCAATAGTGACAAGCGCGCCGACGGTTTTACCGACAACGCGTGCCGTGACGTCAATCTTGTATTCTTTTTTACAAAGGTCCTCAATGGACTTGGGAACCGTGTTGGAGGGATAGGTGTAACGGGGGCCGCAG
>CAYJXB010000011.1:1514-9391 GCA_964374005.1 uncultured Planctomycetia bacterium | reverse complement strand
GTCCTCAATGGACTTGGGAACCGTGTTGGAGGGATAGGTGTAACGGGGGCCGCAGCTGGACAGAAGACAGACGACGGAAGACAGAAGACAGATAAGTTTTAATTTATCCCGTCTTTGGAATGTACTTCGCGGTGTCTCGGGGATTGGATTTTCCATATTCCTGAAATATCGCCTCAATGTCATCATAGTCAAGCTCCAGACGCGCGATCAACTCATTGGCGAAGCGCTCAAAAATCACATTTTCTTTTTTCAAGAGGTCTTCGACGCTTTTCATGCAGGTCTGGATCAAATCATGCGTCTCGGCGTTTAATTTTTCTTTGACGCTTTCCGACAATTGATCAGCCGGAATGCTGGTATAATCTCCGAGAGATTCGCTTTTGCCCATGCCTAGCTTCCAAATCGCAAAATGAGCGAGTCTCATCGCGTGTTGAAAATCGCTCCCAACGCCGCTCGAGGTAACGCCGAATTTCAGCTTTTCCGCCACATATCCGGAGATCAACACGGAGATCTCGGCGATGAACCAATCCCTATTTTTAAACATTTCATCTTCCGCCGGTAAGGAATAGGTCACGCCGCCCGCGGGCCCGCGAGGGATGATCGACGCTTTAAATACGTCGTCGGTGGGGTGAATAAGGTAGGTGACGATAAGATGTCCCGTCTCGTGATAGGCCGTCATTCTTTTTTCTTTGTCGCTTACCTTTCGAGTTCTCTTGAGCCCCAGGTCAATACGCTCCATTGCTTCCGAAAGATGCTCGGCCGTGACCTTATCCTCTTTGCTGCGGGTCGCGATCAGCGCGGCTTCCTTGGTAAGATTGGCGATATCCGCGGGACTTTTGCCCACTGCTTTTCTGGCAAAACGGGCGATATCCAACTTTTCATCATATTTAATCTTTGAAAGATAGTAACGGAATAGCTCTTCTCTTTCCTGCAAATCGGGTTTTTCAACGAAAATCTTCCGGTCGAAACGGCCGGGCCGCAGTAACGCCTCGTCGATCGTATCTTGGGCGGCGTTCGTCGCGCCGATTACGACCACGTTTTCCTCTTTGTCGCCCAAGCCGTCCATTTCGGCTAACAGCTGATTTTGCGTGGAATTGGTTTCCTCGGTGCCGCCAAACGCGCTAAACACGCGCCTACGGCCGACCGAGTCAATTTCGTCAATAAAAACGATGCAGCCGCCTTCGGCATACGCCAACCGGCGGGCCTTTTGGAACAACTGCCGGACCCGGGAGGCGCCCACGCCGACAAACACTTCCACAAACTCGGCGCCCGACATTGAAATAAAGGGAATGCCGGCCTCGGTCGCGATCGCCTTCGCCAGGTAGGTTTTGCCGCAGCCGGGAGGGCCCATCATCAGCATTCCACGGATGATATTACCGCCGATCTTTTTAACGCGGGCGTGGTCGGTGATGAGATCCACGAGCTCCTTGGCTTCCATTTTCGCGCCTTCCATTCCGATCACGTCTTTCCAAGCGATATTGACGCGGTCGCTTTTGATCTGTTTTTTCTTAAGCGCCTGGAGTCCTCCTCGCAAAACCCACGAATAGAGCACGACAAAGATGACGGCGCTGATCGTCGCTTGAAGGCCCATCGTCGAAAGCCAGGCCACCATGTAAGATCGCTGATAGGAATCGATGGAACGAAGCGCGGCAACGGGAATCCAGAAAATAAAAATGATCCACGCAACGACCGTGATCTTGACCCAATGGTTCCACCAAAATAGTTTTAATTTTCTCCAGAACACTTTTTACCGTTCCCCTTTCTTATGCCTGTCTCGACGACGACGTTTTTTTCTCTTGTGCACCGCCATCTTATGACGCTTTCTCTTACGTCCACACGGCATTTTCGTTTACCCTCCGTTTTCAGAAGTCAGAGAACAAAAGTCAGAAAATAAAAAGCAATTTCTGTCGTTTGTCTTCCGTCTTCTGTCATCTGTCGTCTGAACACTAGTCAATCACTTTATTCAAAGGGTACTCCACGATCCCTTGAGCGCCTGCTTCTTTCAATTTTGGGATCAGATCCCTGACAATTCTTTCATCGACGATCGTATCCACGTCAAACCATTTTTCCTTGGTGGTGGTCAAATCAACGGCAAGATTCGAGATCGTCGGATTTTTCATCGCCGGAAGAAGGGAAACGACTTTCTTTAAATCCTTTTCCTGAACGTTCATTTTCAAGCCCACCTTCGCTTCCGAATTGATCGCCCCCTGTAAAAGCAGGGCAATGTGCTGCATCTTCTTCTTTTTGGCGGGATTCTCCCACGCTTTTTTATTGGTGATAAACTGGGTGGTAGAATAGCACAGCGTTTCAACAATGCGGAGTTTATTCGCTCGCAGCGAAGACCCGGTTTCCGTCAGCTCCACAATCGCATCCACGAGGCCTGAGGCGACCTTCACTTCGGTCGCGCCCCAGCTGAATTCCACATCCGCTTTGACGCCTTTGTCTTTCAAATACTTTTCGGTGAAACCTTTAAGCTCTGTTGCGATTCTTTTTCCTTCCAAGTCGTTTATTTTTTTGATCGGGGAATCTTCCGGCACCGCGAGCACCCAGCGCACTGGATTCATGCCCGTCTTGGCGTAAACTAGCTCTTTCACCCGGACAACCTCCGAGCCGTTCTCCTGGATCCAGTCTTCGCCCGTAATGCCGCAGTCCAAGGCTCCATCTTCCACGTAACGCGACATCTCCTGCGCCCGTATCAAAACCACCTCGATCTCCTCATCATCTATATAAGGAAAGTAGGACCTCGAGCCGACCGAGACGTTATAGCCGGCTTTCTTGAACATTTTAAAGGTGGCTTCTTGAAGACTTCCTTTCGGAAGGCCCAGTTTCAGTTTGAATTTTTCCATTGCATCCTATTAAGAATAAATAAGTTACGAAAAAAAAGATAAGCCATTTCACGGCTTATTTTAATCGGAAGGAGTATAACATAGCTTAAATATAATGTCAAAGTTTTGCGTTTTGACCTTTGAGTTTTGAGTTTAATTCATGTATAATGCCACGATTCCGATGCTGAAATTTTTTAGAAATAAAAAGAACCAGAAGCGGATCTATATCCTTCTGGCGATCGCGATCATTCCCCCGTTTCTATTCTGGGGCGTCATGGTTTCTCAGGAAGACAAGAAAATGAACCCGGCCACCGCGTTGGGCCGCATCGAGAATCACTCCATCTCCATCCAAGAATATCTCAAAAGCTACCAGGCGATCCAGCACCAGGTCGCGCTCGTGTATGGCGAAAAGGCCAAAATGATCGCCCGCTTGATTGATTTCAAAACAGAGGCTTGGGACCGGTTATTGCTTTTGGACTACGCCAAAAAAGAAAAGATCAAAATCAGCGACTCGGAGGTCGTGGATTATCTCCAGAACCAGCCGATCTTTAACCCTAACGGGAGATTTGACGAACAATTCTACAAGGCCTACACCACCAACTACCTAAGAATAAGCACGCGCGACTTCGAGGAAGAAATCAGGCAGATGCTCACAATCCGTAAGATACAAGATAAAATGAGCCCGGGAGAAAAAATGCTGGATAAAAAGACCACCGAAAAGATGGACGCGCTGTTGAACGATCTGAGAAAAAAGCTGAGCGTAAACCTGGACCTGATGAACAAACTCTTCACGCCGCAAGAACAAAAGAATAACCAATGACCAAGCACCAATTTCCAAACACGGGTTTGGAAATTGAGATTTGGGTATTGGAACTTATTTGGATCTTGGGACTTGGTGATTGGTTATTATTTGTTCAACCATTTAACTATTTAACCAATCAGTCATTCTTTTTTACCCAGAAGTCCTTTTAATTCCTTCATGAACTGATTGATATCCTTGAACTGCCGATAAACCGAGGCGAAGCGCACATAGGCCACTTCGTCCAATTGATGAAGGTTTTCCATCACAAGCTCCCCTGCCTCCTGTGCCCTGACTTCTTTATCGAAACTTTCTCTCAAGTCCTTTTCTACTTTGTCGACCAGCGCTTCGACTTTTTCCAAACTCACGGGGCGTTTTTCGCAGGCCTTCAAGACACCTGAGATCATCTTATTGCGGTCGAACGCTTCGCGGCGGCCGTCTTTTTTGATCACCATGAGCGGGATTTCCTCAATATACTCATAGGTCGTAAAACGCCTCTTGCACTTCATGCACTCGCGTCGGCGGCGTACGCTTTTGTCCTCGCTGGAAGACCGGGAATCAATTACCTTGTCTTCAATGTGACCGCAAAATGGGCATTTCATCCCGTTAGACCTCCTAACAATCGTTGTCTTAACGCAAACGTCTCGTGTGCAAATCTTAACATCTCTTGAAACCAAGTGACTCCAGCGCTGGATGGAGGTCTAACGGGATTCATGCGCCCCCCTTTCAAGTGCTTGTAAAAGCTCCGGATACAACGGGAACTTTTTGGTCAGTCCCTTTACCTTTTCTCGGACCTTCAAGATCTTTTCTTCTGACCCCATATTCGACAAAACCTCATCAATCCACCCGGCGATCTCGGCCATCTCCTTCTCTTTCATCCCTCGCGTCGTGAGGGCCGGAGTCCCCAAACGGATCCCGCCCGCCTTGAAGGGAGTCTGCGTGTCAAACGGAATCGCGTTTTTATTGACCGTGATCGCGGCGCGGTCAAGCGCCTCGGCCGCGTCCTTCCCGGTCAGGCCTTTTTTATTCATGTCCACGAGCATCAAATGATTATCCGTCCCACCCGATACCAAGCGATAATTTCTTTTCGCCAATTCCCCGGCCAGTGCCTTCGCGTTTTTTACGACCTGGGCCTGGTAAGCCTTGAAGGCAGGTTCGAGCGCCTCTTTTAATGCCACCGCTTTTCCCGCGATTACGTGCATTAACGGCCCGCCTTGAAGACTGGGAAAAACCTCCGCGTCGATTTTTTTCGCGAATTCTTCTTTGCAGAACACCATGCCGCCCCTCGGGCCTCGGAGCGTCTTGTGCGTCGTCGTCGTCACAAACTCCGCGTAAGGCACCGGGTTGGGATGCAGCCCTGCCGCGACCAGGCCCGCAATATGCGCCATATCCACAAAAAGAGTGGCACCCACTTTATCGCAGATCTTGCGAAAACGCGCGAAATCGATGATGCGGGAATACGCGGAAGCACCCGCCAAAATCATCTTGGGCTTATGTTCCAGTGCGAGCGTTTCTATCTTGTCATAATCAATCCGTTCGTCCTGCGGGCTCACCCCATAAGGGACAATTTTGAAAAATTTCCCTGAAAAATTCATCGGATGGCCGTGCGTCAGGTGCCCGCCGTGCGACAGATTCATCGCCAGAACCGTGTCTCCGATATTCAGGGCCGAAAAGTAAACGGCCGCGTTCGCCTGAGATCCCGAATGGGGCTGGACATTCACATGTTCGGCGCCAAATAGCTGCTTGGCCCTTTCTTGAGCCAATTTTTCCGCCACATCCACCCATTCACAGCCGCCGTACCATCGTTTGTCGGGATACCCTTCGGCGTATTTATTCGTCAGGCAGGACCCCACCGCCTCCATGACGGCAAGACTTGTAAAATTCTCGCTGGCAATCAGCTCAATATTTTCGTTCTGGCGTTTTGTTTCCTGCAAAATCGCTTTTAATATTTCCGGGTCGGCCTTGGCAAGCGCGCTCATTTCAATCCCACTTTCTTTTCCACTCGGGCGATCTGATTCACGCGGCGTCGGTGGCGCCCCCTTTCGAAACGAGCTTCAAGCCACGCCCTCACAATAAGCTCCGGCTCATCAAATAGATGCTGAGACCCAAGCACCAGGATATTGGCGTCGTTATGCTGACGCGATAACACGGCGACGGTCTTGTCAAAACAAATGGCGGCTCGGACACCCGGCAACTTATTGGCCACCATCGCCATGCCATTCCCGCTTTTACAAATGAGAATCCCTAAATCCGCTTTCTTTTTCGAAACGGCGCTGGCCACTTTATAGGCGTACAGCGGATAATCGCACGGCTCAGGTGTTTTCGTGCCATAATCCACTGTTTTGTAGCCATCCGCAACTAAAAAATCGTTGATTTCTTTTTTAAGATTATAACCGCCGTGATCGGCGCCCAAGGCTACTTTCATCCCGTTAGACCTCCTAACAATCGTTGTCTCAACGCAAACGTTCCGCATGCAAATCTTAACATCTCTTGAATCCAAGTGGCCCCAGCGTTGGATGGAGGTCTAACGGGATTCATCATAAGTTCTCCGCGATTTTTTCAACGCAGTGCCGGATAATCGTCAAAATGTTTTGATAAAAATTTTCCGACATCCGGATGGGATCCGGAATATCGATGTCCCCCATTTGTCCGTTGCCTCCCCCCGAGGAAAACTCCGTCAACAGCATCACCTTCGGCGCAGCGTCGGGAGCGTAGTTCAGAATCCAATCCCTGTGAAACCTTTCCATCACAAAAATCTTATTCGCGGCTTCGATCATCTCGAGCGTCAAACGCTGGCTTAGATGATTCGAGACATCCACGCCTTCCTCTTGCATCACGCGAATCGTCTGCTCGGTGGGAGGAAAACCGTCCACCGCGCTGATTCCCGCTGATTCCACAATAAAATCCCCCGCGCGGCCTTCAACCAATTTCCGGAATAAACCTTCCGCCATGACCGAACGGCAGCTATTTCCGGTACAAACAAAAAGGATGTGCTTGGTCATTGGTTATTAAAACTTTAGAGAGACACTTTTTTACTCAAAATCCTATCCCTATTCTTCTCTTGATACTTTTCCAGGGCCTTGGCGAGCCTTTTATCTTCAAGCGCTAAGATGCGAATCGCTAAAAATGCCGCGTTTCGAACGCCTCCTGGCCCCACCGCAACGGCCGCGACTGGCACGCCGGCGGGCATCTGCACGGTTGAGAGAAGAGAGTCCATTCCCTTAAAGGAAGAAGTTTCAATAGGAATGCCGATCACCGGCAATGGGGTATGAGCCGCCGCCACCCCGGCCAGATGCGCGGCTCCGCCGGCCGCCGCGATGATCACCTTGATCCCCTTTTCCTTGGCCGCTTCCACAAAAGCAGTGGTCTCCTTGGGAGTCCGATGAGCGGAAAATACATTCGCCTCAAAAAGGACGCCAAACTCTCTCAATATTTCCCCGCAGGGTTTTAAACTTTCGGCATCCGAATCACTGCCCATGAGGATCGCTACTATCGGTTTCATTTCTTATCCCTCCGTGTCATGGTTAAGTTGTTTGGTTAAAGTCAGGAGGCCTGTTTAGGTGTTGGGTTAAGTAGTTGGTAACCAACAACCTTACCTAACGACCAAACCGGCTTCTTTACCCTAGCCCAATATCTTAACCAAAACATTGCCAATCGCCTTTATTGAAATATCCTCGCTGCCTTGTGCCCGATATCCTTCCGGTAATACATGTTATCAAAGAAAATTTTATCCACGGTGTGATAGGTCTTCGAGAGGGCTTCAAAAATTCCTTTGCCGCAACCCACCACATTCAACACACGCCCGCCGGCGGTGACAAAGTGGCCGTCTTCGTGCTTGGTCCCGGCGTGAAAAACATGAATGTCCGGGTTCTCGCGGGCAGCCGAAAGGCCCGCGATTCTTTTCCCTACCTCATACTCTTCCGGATAACCCTGAGACGCAATCACGACACAAACGCAGTCTTGATCCTTCCATTCAAGCTTAACGGTTGAAAGCTGGTTCTCGGTGACCGCTAACAAAAGTTCCAAGAAATCATTTTGCATGCGCGGTAATATCGCTTGGGCCTCGGGGTCTCCCAATCGGACATTAAACTCAAGGACTTTAAAACCCTGTGGCTGGACGCCACCACCTGTTTCTCGCAATCCCCAAGGGATTGGTCCGCCTTTAGCGGACGAAACAGGTGGTGGGGTGATCATGATCCCGGCGTACAAAAAGCCCTTATAGGGCTTCCCGAGCGTTTGAAATTCTCTCACGATCG
>CAYJXB010000011.1:0-1414 GCA_964374005.1 uncultured Planctomycetia bacterium | reverse complement strand
GCGTACAAAAAGCCCTTATAGGGCTTCCCGAGCGTTTGAAATTCTCTCACGATCGGAATAAAAACTTTGTCCAAGATTTCTTTCTCAAGCTCAGCCGTAACCACCGGCGCCGGCGAGTAGGCCCCCATGCCTCCGGTATTCGGGCCGTTATCTCCTTCAAAAATCCTTTTGTGATCCTGGCTCGACGCCAAAAGTTTGACGCTCGTGCCGTCCGTGATCGCGATCAACGAGGCCTCCTCTCCCTCCAGATGTCCCTCGATCACGATTCGATCGCCGGCTTTTCCGAAAACCTTCTTCACCATGTCACGATGGATCGCTTCCATGGCCTTCGGCTTTGAGGTCACGACCGCGACGCCTTTGCCGCCTGCCAAGCCGTCAACTTTGATCACGATCGGGACGCCTTTGCGTGCCACATAATCCATCGCCTTGTCCGCGGAACTAAACACTTCAAACTCGGCGGTAGGAATCAATAGTTTCTTCATCATTTCTTTCGCGAAGGCTTTGGAGCCCTCGAGCTGCGCGGCAAAACGCGTCGGCCCGAATATCCGGATGCCTTCTTTCTCAAAACGATCCACGATGCCCTCCACGAGCGGCGCTTCCGGACCGACGACCACGAGCTTAACGGATTCTCTTTTACAAAATTTGAGCAGATTCTCCTGGTCCTTGGCGGCGATATCCACGATCTCCGCGACTTCAGATATTCCGGCGTTGCCGGGAGCCGCGTACAGCTTGGTCAGCTTGGGACTTAAAGACAATTTCCAGCAGATCGCGTGTTCACGGCCGCCGTTTCCTATCACTAAAACCCGCATATTAAATAAAACCTCCACAGACAAATTAGGTGAAGTTGTTTGGTTAAGGTTAAGATGCCTGTTTAGTCGGTGGGTTAGGTAGTTGGTGACCAACGACTTAACCCAACTACCAAACCGGCTTCCTCACCCTAACCAAATTACTTCGTCTTTAATTCCAACCTCAGAACTTATTGTATCGTCACACCTTTACCCTTCACTATTTCCCCGATGACCCAGGCGTGCTCTTTGTATTTCGAAAAATGCGAGATCACGCGAAGCGACCGCTCTTTCGTGGTCACGAGCACCATCCCAATCCCCATATTGAAAGTCCGGTACATCTCCTTGTCCTGCACCCGGCCGCTTTCCTTGATCCAGCGAAACACTCGTAGAATCGGCCAAGCGCCCACGTGGATTTTTGCGCCGCAGCCCCGCGGCAGGACTCTTGGAATATTATCAAAAAAACCGCCGCCCGTGATATGCGCGATCGAAAAAATGGGTTCCTTTTCGATCAGAGACAGGACCGGCTTCACGTAAATCCTCGTCGGCTTCAATATTTCCTCCGCATGCGCTTGAATAAACCCGTTTTTTAAAACCTTTCTGACAAAAGAAAAACCGTTCGAATGCAC
>CAYJXB010000010.1:0-33040 GCA_964374005.1 uncultured Planctomycetia bacterium | reverse complement strand
GGATCGGGCTGTATCGCGGTCACTTTGACATTGGAACGGCCTGGTTGTAGAATGACCGCTCTTGAGCTTTCTTCCCGTGCCCTCAAAATCGCGCGTAAGAACACCAAATATCACCACTTAGGCCATGCGATAGAGCTGGTTCAAAGCGATTTGTTCCGCGTATTCGGAAAGGAAAAGAAAGCTTTTTGGGACGTCATCATTTCCAATCCTCCTTATGTGGCCGAAGAGGATTTCCCGCAATTGCCGGAAGAAGTTCTCGCGGAACCCAGACTCGCCTTGGACGGCGGACGCCGCGGTCTTCGGATCATTGACAGGATTTTAGAGGAGTCCCCTTACTATCTGAAAAGGGGCGGCTGGCTTCTTTTGGAAATGGGTGAAGGCCAATCCGCCGCTTTGAAGAAAAGAATCGAGCGAGAAAAAGTTTTTAAAAATTTAAGGTCGGTGAAGGATTATAACGGCGTTGATAGAATTTTAGTACTGAATAAGGGAATATAATACAGTGGACAAGCTAGTGATTGAAGGCGGTAAACGCCTCGAGGGGACCGTGGAGATTAGCGGCGCGAAGAACGCGTCCCTGCCTATTTTAGCGGCAACGGTTCTTTCTCACGAAACGTCCGTGATAAAAAACGTCCCTCAGGTGGATGACGTTTTTACGATGATCAAGATCCTGAAGTCGCTCGGGGCCAAAGTGCAGCAGAGCGGCAGCACGGTCAAAGTGGATCCCGCCAGCGTTAAAAATCCCGTGTTGACTTACAAGATCGTCAGCACGATGAGAGGATCCATCTGTTTTTTGGGGCCGCTCTTGGCGCGCTTTGGAGAGGCCCAGGTGTCGTTTCCGGGTGGTTGTGTGATCGGGCCCCGTCCCATCGATCTGCATCTCAAAGGCATCAAGGCGCTCGGGGCCCAAGTTTCACTCGACCATGGGTATGTGGTCGCGAAGGCCAAGGGGCTTAAGGGCGCGCGGATTTTCTTAGGAGGCGCCTTTGGTCCCAGTGTCCTCGGGACCGCCAATGTCATGATGGCCGCCGTCATGGCGCGCGGCAGGACTGTCATTGATAATGCGGCCTGCGAACCGGAAGTGGTGGATTTGGGAAATTACCTGAAAAAAATGGGGGCGAAAATACAAGGGCTCGGATCGCCTTCCATTGAGATCGAAGGGGTGAAAAAACTGAACGGTGCGGCGTATTCTTTGATCCCCGATCGCATCGAGGCCGGCACGTACATGATCGCCTCGGCCATCACCAAAGGAGACGTCACGATCAAGAACATGAATTTGAACATGCTGGGCGCGATGTTGGACAAATTGAGAGAAGCGGGCGTCCTGATCACCGAGAAGAACGGAAATGTGCGGATTCGCCGTGAGAGGCTATTGAAGCCCGTTTCCGTGACGACGCTCCCGTATCCAGGCTTTCCGACGGATCTTCAGGCCCAGATGATGGCGCTGATGTGCATCGTGCCGGGGATCAGCGTGATCACCGAAAAAATTTATCCTGAGCGGTTCATGCACGTAAGCGAATTGAACCGCATGGGGGCGAGCATCCTATTGGAGGGCCCCAGCGCGATCGTCAGCGGCAGCAAGCACTTAAGCGGCGCGCCGGTGATGGCCTCAGATCTTCGCGCGAGCGCGGGGCTTGTGCTCGCGGGTTTGGTGGCGGAGGGCGCCACGGAGGTATCGCGCGTTTATCATTTGGACCGCGGTTATGAAAATTTGGTTTCTAAACTTCAAAGTCTGGGCGCTAAAATAAGACGGGAGAAAGATATTAGGTGATCAGAGGACAGAAGACGGAAGACAGAAGTCGGAGATCAGAGAACAGAAGTCAGATGCCAGATGTCAGAAAATAAAAAGCAATTTCTGTCCTCTGTCGTCTGTCTTCTGATTTCCGTCGTCTGACTTCTGAAAACGATTATTAAGGAGACCTAAACATGGCAGTGGTGATTCGATTGAAAACAATGGGAACAAAGAAAAAGATACGCCACCGGTTGGTCGTAACGGATTCCAAGTTTCCGCGCGATGGGCGTTTTTTGGAGGAAGTTGGTTATTGGGACCCTTCGAAAGAACCTGCGACCCTCAGCGTGAAGGTGGAGCGTGTCCAGCATTGGATGAAGCAAGGGGCAAAGCCCTCTGAAACGGTCCGATCTATTTTAAAAAAAGCGGGCGTGAAGTTCACCTATTGAAAATAGACATCCTGACCTTATTCCCGAGCATGTTTGATTCGTGGATCTCTCATTCCATGATCAAACGGGCGATTGAAAAAAAGCGCATCACGGTTCGAGCGCATGACTTGCGTGATTTCACGCATGACCGGCACAGGACCTGCGACGACAAGCCCTTCGGTGGCGGGCCCGGCATGCTGCTCAAGCCGGAACCTATTTTCAAGGCGGTGGACAAGATTTTTTCCGGAAGGCGCCCTAAAAACAGCCGGTTTATTTATATGACGCCGCAGGGCAGGCCGTTTGATCAGAAGATCGCACGGACGTTCGCGAAAGCCAAACATCTTATTTTCTTGTGCGGGCATTACGAAGGGATTGATCAACGCGTGATAGACCGGTGGGTCACCGACGAGATTTCGATCGGGGACTATGTCCTGACGGGCGGCGAGCTCCCGGCGATGGTGGTTTTGGATTCGACGGTGCGTTTGTTGAAAGGGGTTCTTGGGAGGGAGGAATCGAAGGAATTTGAATCTTTTAATCAAAATCTGTTAGAATACCCTCAATACACCCGGCCCGCGACGTACCGGGGCCTCAAAGTTCCCGCCGTCCTTTTGTCGGGGGATCACAAAAAAATCGAGTTTTGGAGACAGAAAGAAGCCTATCAACGTACTTTAAAAAGACGCCCTGACTTATTGACGAACGTAAAACTCAAAAGTCAAAACGTCAAACTGAAACTTAAAACGTAAAACAAACGAATTTATGTCGCGTTAGCGACACCAAAGTTTTGACTTTTAATCTTCAAGTTTTGAGTTGGTTTTGAAATCACAAGGAGTTCACGATGCACCCCTTAATTAAGTCGCTGGAAGAAGAACAGCTGAAGAAGGAACTCCCCAAGTTTAAGGTGGGGGATACCATCCGGGTTTCGATCCGAGTCGAGGAAGCCGACAAGACGCGCGTCCAGAACTTTGAAGGCACGGTGATGCGAAGACAGGGCTCCGGGATCCGTGAAAGTTTTACGGTCCGCCGGATTTCTTTCGGAGAAGGAGTGGAGAAAAGTTTTCCGATTCATTCGCCGACCGTTCAAAAGATAGAGTTGGTCCGCACCGGCAAGGTCCGGCGGTCAAAACTCTATTATTTGAGAAAATCGACAAGCAAAAAGGGGAGAATTGAAGAAGAGCGAAAGCGCGAGGCAGTCGAATCTCCTTCACCCCGTTAGAGTTCAAGCGGGGGTTTTGATTTAATTATCATCGGATAACATAAAAACCATGGCATGAAGCGATCTCGGGCGAGTGACTTGAACTCTAACGGGGTGAAGCATGACAGGTCTTTTCTAGAGCGGGGGTTTCGATCCCTGGCGGGCGTGGATGAGGCGGGAAGAGGCCCCTTGGCGGGGCCTGTGGTAGCCTCAGCCGTGGTCGTCAGGGATTTTTCATTTAGTTCCGCGGTGAACGATTCAAAAAAGATGTCCGCTAAAGCTCGAGAAAACGCTTACCGAGAAATTTTGGAGAAAAGCTTTGTCGGGATCGGGGTCGTGGATCCGCCGCTGATCGATCAGTTAAATATCTATCAGGCGACTTTAAAAGCGATGGAAGAGGCCGTGAGGAGGTTGCGCCAGATCCCCGACTGCCTCTTGATTGACGGCCCTAAAACACCCGCGCTTCCTTTTAAACAGTTCCCGATCATTGATGGAGACGCCAAATCTTTTTCCATTGCTTGTGCGTCCGTCGTCGCGAAAGTGACGCGGGACCGGATCATGGAATATTACGACGGTCTCTACCCTGAGTATGGTTTCAGCCGCCACAAAGGCTACGGCACCAGAGCTCATGTGGAGGCGTTAAAAATACATGGCCCTTGTAAAATTCATCGGAAAAGTTTTGCACCCGTTAAAATGTTGATAATCAATGGCTAAATTCCAAACCCCAAATCACAAGATCCAAATAAGCTCCAATGCCCAAATCCCAATATCCAAACACGTGTTTGGTTATTGGTCATTAGTTATTGGTGATTATTTGGTCCTTGGTGCTTGGTGATTGGAACTTATTTTATATGGAAACTCTCCTCATTATTGATTTTGGTTCGCAGTACAATCAGTTGATTGCGCGGCGTGTCCGGGAAGCCAAAGTCTACTGCGAGATCGTGCCCCCCTCGGTCTCTCTTTCCGAAATCCGATCAAAAAATGTCAAAGGCATCATTCTGTCCGGCGGGCCGGCGAGCGTCTATCAAAAAAATTCTCCGAAACTTCGTCCCGAATTACTCAACCTGAAAGTCCCCATTTTGGGCATCTGTTATGGGATGCAGGCGCTGGCGAATCTCCTGGGCGGAGAGGTTCGACAGGCCAAAGCGCGCGAATACGGCCGCGCGGAACTTTATGTTTTGTCGCGTCGTGGATTATTTTTTCAAGGAGTCCCCGCCAAATCCGTTTGCTGGATGAGCCATGGCGATTATGTGGCTCGCCTTCCCAGAGGGTTCGTGAAGACGGCCTTTACCCGGGACACGCACACGGCGGCTTTCGAGAGCCGAGAACGCCGAATCTGGGGAGCGCAGTTCCACCCCGAGGTGGTTCACAGCCAATATGGCGCTAAGATGATACGGAATTTTCTGTTCGCGATCTGCCATTTTAAAAAGTCCTGGACCATGGAAAATTTTATTCACCACGTCGTGCGGAGCGTCCGCAAAGAAGTCGGGGATCACCGCGTCATTTTGGGGCTTTCCGGAGGTGTGGACTCCTCGGTGGCGGCGGCGCTTTTATCCAAGGCGCTTGGCAAGAAACTTGTTTGTATTTTCGTGGATAACGGGCTTTTGCGCAAAAATGAAAAAGAAGAAGTGCGGCGGGCGTTCCGGGGCCGTTTGGATCTTCATGTGGTGGACGCCGAGGGGCATTTTTTAAAAAAATTAAAAGGGGTCACGGACCCCGAGAGAAAAAGAAGGATCATCGGCCATGAATTTATTTTCGCGTTTGACCGCGAGGCGAAGAAAATTAAGCACGTGGCGTTTCTTGCTCAAGGGACATTGTATCCGGACGTGATCGAAAGCCGCTCGGCATTTGGAGGCCCCACGGCGGTTATCAAGACTCATCACAACGTAGGCGGTTTGCCGGAGAAAATGAAGTTAAAATTAATCGAACCTCTGCGTGGGCTTTTTAAGGACGAGGCCAGAACGTTGGGCAGGAAGCTGGGGCTTCCCAAAGACTTGGTGGGGAGGCATCCTTTTCCGGGCCCCGGCCTTGCGGTTCGCATCGTCGGCGAGGTGACCCAGGAGCGGCTCCGGATTTTGAGAGAGGCGGATGCGCGGTTTATCGAAGTCATCAAAAGGGAAAGATTGTACGATAAGATTTGGCAGGCGTTTGCGGTGCTTTTGCCGGTGAAGAGCGTTGGCGTCATGGGAGACGAGCGTACCTATGAGAACGTGATCGCGCTGCGCGCCGTCACGAGCGTTGACGGAATGACCGCCGATTGGTTCGAGATCCACAAAGACATCTTAGGAAAAATTTCTAATCGTATCATCAACGAAGTCAAAGGTGTCAACCGCGTGGTGTACGATGTCAGTTCCAAGCCACCCGCGACCATAGAATGGGAATAGGCGATAATTAGGCATATTGACATTATTATGCTATTATGCTATCCTTTGACTAGGAGGGAAATGCTATGGTTCGCACAATGGTTTATTTGCCTGATGAACTTCACCGGGCGGTCAAGCATTTGGCTGTGGAACGCAGGACGTCCATCGCCAAACTTGTGACCGAAGCGTTGGAGGCGCTTTATCGGGAGGATGTGGAGGATCTCAAAACGGGGCGGGAAAGGCTTGATAGTTATTTAGCCCATCCCGAAAAGGCCGTCTCTTATTCATCCGCCCGCGCCAAAAGATCCGGACAATAAGTGGGCAAGGCGTACAGTATTTATCTGGAGCCAAGGGCTGAAAAAGAGCTGGGCAAAGTTCCGGCGGACGCTTTTTCAAAAATTGACAAGATTATTCTGAGTCTGTCGAAAAACCCAAGGCCGTTCGGAGTTAAGAAATTAGATGAGGATGTTCACCGTGTGCGGGTCGGAGACTGGCGGGTTCTTTTTGCGATCCTTGACGCCGAATCGCGGATCGTGATCCTTAGGGTTGCGCGTCGCAGTGAAAAAACTTACAAGAATATTTACAAATGAGTTCTGATTTCGTCCATTTGCATGTGCATTCGCAATACAGTCTGCTGGATGCGGTCTGCCGTATCGAAGATTTGGTAGGCCTTGCCAAAGAACTGAAGATGCCCGCCCTGGCGATCACCGACAACGGCAATATGTTCGGCGCGATCGAGTTTTACAACACCTGCCTTAAAGCGGGTGTCCGGCCTATCCTCGGCGCGGAAGTGTATGTCGCTCCGGAAAGCCGTTTTGAGAGGTCCACGCACGGGTTGCCGGGAGCGTCTTACCCCTTGGTTCTCTTGTGCAAGGACATGGTGGGCTACCGGAATCTTATCGAACTTGTCAGCATCGGTTATCTCGAAGGTTTTTATTACCGTCCACGCGTAGACAAAGAGGTCTTGCGTAAATATTCCAAAGGGCTTATTGCGCTCTCCGGGGCCTTGCGCGCGGAGATTCCGCATCTCTTGAATATCGGGCAAGCCGAAAAGGCCGGTCATGCGGCCGGAGAATATCTCGATATTTTTGGCAAAGAAAATTTCTATCTTGAAATCATCCATAGCGGTATTAAGGAACAAGAACGAGCCAACCAGGGCCTAATCGCGCTAGGCGAACGCGCGGGAATTCCGCTGGTCGCGGCCAACGACGTGCATTATTTGAAACGCGAATTTTCAAAAGCGCATGAGATCCTCATGTGCATCCAAACCCAGACGACGTTGGATGACCCGCGTCGTTTCCGGCCTCAATCGGACCAGTTTTACTTTAAGACGGCCGAAGAAATGAAAGAAAGTTTTAAGGACACGCCGGAGGCGGTCTCGAATACGCTGAAAATTGCTCAAGGCTGCCATCTAGCATTGGATTTTACGAAGACCCACGTGCCGCAGTTTATCCCACCTGAAGGCAAAACCCAGGAGGAATATTTAAGGGAATTAACTACTCAAGGCTTAAAGGAGCGCTACCAGCCGCTCGAGGAAACGGTCAAAAAACGCGCCGAGCATGAACTCGCGGTGATCCAGAAAAGCGGCTATACCAGTTATTTTTTGATCGTTTGGGATTTCGTCCATTTTGCCAAAGAAAAGGGAATCCCCGTGGGTCCCGGAAGAGGATCGGCCGCCGGCAGCGTTGTCAGCTTCTCCCTAGGGATCACGGATATCGACCCGCTTCGCTACGACCTCCTGTTTGAACGGTTCTTAAATCCGGAACGCGTCAGCATGCCGGATATTGACATCGATTTTTGTTATGAAAACCGCGATGCCGTGATTCAGTACGTGACGGACAAATATTCCAAGGACAATGTCGCGCAGATCATCACGTTTGGGACCATGATGGCCAAGGCTGTGATCCGGGATGTCGGCCGCGTGATGAGCCTGCCCTACGCCGAAGTGGATCGGATCGCGAAGCTGGTGCCGGCGGAGCTGGATATCACGATCGAGACAGCCCTTGAGAGAGAGCCCGAGCTTAAATCACTTTATAAAACGAACCCCCAGATTCGTCAGTTGATTGATACCTCGAGGATTCTTGAGGGCATGACGCGCCACGCCTCCACGCATGCGGCGGGAGTGGTCATCAGCGAAAGGCCGCTCAAGGAACACGTGCCTCTTTTCAAAACGGGCGACGGTCAGATTTCCACGATGTATTCGATGGAGTCGCTTGAAAAGATTGGGCTGCTCAAGATGGATTTCTTAGGATTAAGAACGCTCACCGTGATAGACGATACGCTCAAGATCGTGAAACGCATCCAGAAAAAGGAGATCCATTGGAAGGACGTGCCTCTGGACGATTCGAAAACCTTCGGACTGCTTTCTAGAGCCCAATCCGTCGGTGTGTTCCAACTTGAAAGTTCGGGCATGCGGGATATTTTAAAAAAGCTTAAGCCCGACAAATTTGAGGACCTGATCGCCATTTTGGCGCTGTACCGCCCCGGGCCGATCGGTTCGGGCATGGTGGATGAATTCATTAAGAGAAAGCATGGCGCCATCCCGATCCGCTACGACCATGAGCTCTTAGAGCCGATCCTGAAAGATACCTACGGTATTATCGTGTTTCAAGAACAGATCATGAAGATCGTGAACGTGCTCGCCGGCTTTTCGCTCGCCAAAGCGGATTCGCTGAGGCGTGCGATCTCGAAAAAGAAGGAAGAGGTCATGCAGGAAGTGCGCGAGGATTTTGTGCAGGGGTGCACCAAGAATAAAATCGAGAAGCGCGTCGCCGACAAGATCTTCAATTTTATCACGCATTTTGCCGGGTATGGTTTCAACAAAAGCCACTCAGCCGCCTACGCGATGATTTCTTACCGCACCGCGTATCTCAAGGCGAATTACGCGGTGGAATTCATGACCGCGCTGCTCTCCAGTGAAAAGGAAAACACCGACAAAGTCGTGCTCTATATTGATGAGGCCAAACGCATGGGGCTTAAAGTCCTGCCGCCGGACGTGAATGAAAGTTTTCCCCAGTTTACGGTGGTGGGCTCGGGCACGATCCGTTTCGGGCTCGCCGCGGTCAAGAACGTCGGGCAGACCGCGATTGACGCGATTATCCAGGGACGCATTAAACGGAACCGCTTCAAATCCCTTTATGATCTCGCGGAGCATGTGGATTTAAGGGTCGTGAACCGCAAGGTGTTGGAAAGTTTGATTAAGTGCGGCGCGTTCGATTCGACGGGGCTTTTTAGGTCGCAGCTTTTCGCGATTCTGGATCACGTGCTGGCCGTGGCCAATGAACTTCAAAAAGACCGCGAGAGCGGGCAGATTTCGTTTTTTGATTCGCTGGAGAAACAGCCGTCTTTTCAGAAAAGTTTTCAGAACATTCCTTCAATCCCGGAATGGGCCGAAAATGAGCTGCTGTTGAATGAAAAAGAAATGCTCGGGTTTTATGTGACCGGGCATCCGTTGGCGCGTTATCAAAGGGAATTGAAAAGCTATTGCACCGTGTCGACGGCCACCGTGGGTTACCGGAAAGACACCGAGGAGGTCGTGGTTGGCGGCCTGGTGAATAAGCTGAAATTTACACAAACCAAACGCACGAATGAAAAGATGGCGATCGTGACTCTCGAGGATCTTGAGGGGACGTTGGATTTACTGGTTTTTCCAAAGACATTCAAAGACTACGGGCAGTATTTGGCGAAGGACGCGATCCTTTTCTTTAAGGGCAATGTGGACAACAAGGAGCAGACCCCAAAGCTCTTAGTCAGTGAAATTACGCCGGTTATGGAAGTTCATAAAAAGTTTACGCGCAGCATTCATGTAAAACTTTTGACCGTGGGACTGGAGGACAGCCTTTTACGCTCCATCCAAGAAATTCTCTCGCAACACCCTGGAAACATACCTGTTTACATCGAATTCGCGGATAAGGGCAATGCTCGCTCGCAGCTTTTGGTGGACCGGAGTCTCTTTGTGCGCCCGAACGAGAAGCTCGTATCCTCACTACAAAAAATCCTCGGCGAAGAGGCCGTCAGTCTTAAGATTTGACACTGTAAGTTATTATATGGTAATATCATACGAATTTTAGAGGAGGACCAAGTGGCCATCACAAAGAAGGATATCGTCCTTAAAATATCGGGTGAAACGGGCATCAAGCAAATTGATGTCAAGCGTGTCGTCCAAGCGTCGCTGGATAAGATCACGGAGTATCTGTCTACCGGCCAGACGGTGGAGCTTAGGAATTTCGGCATTTTCAAAGTGAAATCCAGGCGGGGCCGTCTCGGACGCAATCCTCGTACCGGCCAGGAAGTCCCGGTGCCTCCGAAAAAGGTCGTGGTTTTCAAACCGGGCCTGATCATGAAAAGAGACGTGAAATAAATAAGATCGTTTTGAACGGCATTTCGAGGGGCACGGTAACCCGTGCCCCATTTTAATTAAAAGGGCCCCTATCCGATGCGTTTCCAACGATTGAGAGGGTATCAAGATATTTATGGCGGCGATGCGCTTAAGTTTGCCCGCGTGGTCGAGTCCGCCAGAACTGTATTTGGGATTTTCGGATTCGCGGAAATCGTCACACCCCTCCTGGAAGAGAAGGAACTTTTTAGCCGGGCGCTGGGCGCCGAAACGGATGTGGTCCAAAAGGAAATGGTCGAGTTTGAGGACCGCTCGAAAATCCGCGTGGCGCTTCGCCCGGAGGGGACTGCTGGCATTGTACGCGCTTACTTAGAAAATAATTTTGACAAAACGCAAGGGCTCGCGAAATTTTATTATCTCGGGCCCATGTTCCGTAGCGAACGCCCCCAGGCCGGTCGCCTGCGGCAGTTTCACCAGATCGGTGTCGAAGAGTTAGGCACGGACAGCCCTTTGGCGGACGCCGAAACGATTCACTGCTTGACGGCTTTTCTGGACGCGGTCGGCGCCCATGGTTATCAAGTGAAGCTGAATAACCTCGGGACATTTGACGAACGTCGCCATTTCAAGGAAGAGCTGAAAAAATATTTTGAACCGAAAAAAAACAAACTCTGCGACGACTGCCGGCATCGTTTGGAGAAAAATGTCTTCCGGATCCTTGATTGCAAAGTGGAGTCCTGCCGGTCCATCATTTTAAAATCCCCTCCGATTCACGATTTTCTCAATCAAGAAAGCCAGGACCATTACAAAAAGGTCTGCGCCGCGCTGGATGCTGCGGGCGTTCACTATGCCGAGGATGCCTATATGGTCCGGGGGTTGGACTATTACACAAAAACGGTCTTTGAAATTTCTCATCCCGCGCTTGGCTCCCAAGACGCGTTGGCGGCCGGTGGGCGTTATGACCATTTGATCGAATCTTTCGGTGGATCCGCAGCCGGAGCCGTGGGCTTTGCGGTGGGCGTCGAACGGCTTTTAATGGTTTTGAAAGAGTCGGCGGACGAAGAGAAAACGGCCTCCGTTTTTATCGCGACCTTGGGAGAAGAGGCGGCCGCGATGGGATTTAAATTGCTCTCGGAGCTGCGCAAGGAAGGGGTTTCCGCCTCGATGGATTTTTCATCCAAATCGTTGAAAGGCCAGATGCGCTCGGCCGACAAACACAAGAGCCGCACGGTGGCCATTCTTGGGGATGATGAAATCAAAAAAGGAATTATTATTTTGAAAGACATGAACGGTGGGTCTCAAACCGAATGTCCATTCAAAAACGCGGTGCAGACCCTCAAAGGAAAGAGCTAGCGATGCTTCGAACGCATACCTGCGGCGAATTGACCGAAAAAAATATAGGGCAGGAAGTGACGCTTTGCGGCTGGGTGGATACCGTGCGCGACCATGGCGGCGTGACGTTTATTGATCTACGTGATCGTTATGGAAAAACCCAATTTGTTTTTGTTTCAGGATCAAAATTGACGCCAGGGCTTTTGAGTTCAGAAGATTGTATAAAAATTAAAGGGAAAGTGCGACGGAGACCGAAAGGCACTGAAAACCTGAATCTATCAACAGGACTTATTGAAGTAGCCGTAGAAGAAAAATCGGAAATACTCAACTCTTGCGATCCCTTACCATTTGAGGTGACAAAAAGCCAGGAGACCAATGAAGAGCTGCGCCTGCAATACCGGTATTTGGATCTCCGGAATCCGGAAGTTCAAAAAAACATCTTCGTTCGGCATAAAATTTCTCAGGTGATCCGCCGCACGCTGGACCAATACGACTTCATCGAGGTTGAGACTCCGATCCTTACGAAATCCACGCCCGAAGGCGCGCGGGATTACCTGGTCCCCAGCCGCATGAATCAAGGGGAGTTTTACGCACTTCCGCAATCACCTCAACTTTTTAAACAAATCCTGATGGTGTCGGGATTTGACCGTTATTATCAGATCGCGAAGTGTTTCCGGGACGAGGACTTGAGGGCGGACCGTCAGCCGGAGTTCACACAGCTGGACATGGAAATGTCGTTTTTAGAGGAAAACGATCTTTTCTCAGTCGTGGAACAGGTCTTAAAGGAAATCTTTAAAGAGGCCAGGGGCATCTCTATTAAAACACCGTTTCCGCGGCTATCTTATGAAGAAGCGGCCGGCCGTTATGGTTCCGATAAGCCTGACCTGCGCTTTGGATTGCTCATAGAAGATATTTCTTCTCATTTTCAAAAAACGGAGTTTAAGATTTTTAAAGAAGCGCTCGCGAAAAAAGAAGGACGGATCTTGAGTTTGGCCCTGTCAAACCCCGGAGAAGTCTCGCGTAAGAACATGGACGATCTCATCGCATTTGCCAGGACTGAGGGCGCGGGCGGCCTTGCCTATTTTAAAGCGGACCAAGGTAAATGGGATTCTCCGATCGCCAAGTTTTTCGATCCCAAACTCCAGTCCGAAGTGATCCAAGCGCTAAAAATTTCCTCAGGGGACCTCGTGTTGATCGTCGCGGATGAAAAGGAGAAAGCGCGAAAAGTGATAGGGACTCTGAGAACGTATCTTGCGAAATGGAAAAGCCTCGTTCAAAAGGGGGACTTTCTTTTTAGCTGGGTGACTGATTTTCCACTCTTCAAATGGAACGAGGAAGAAAAACGCTGGGAGAGCGAACATCACCCTTTCACGGCGCCCAACGAGGAAGATTGGAAAAAATACAAAGAGTCGAACGAGCTCGGGAAGATCCGCTCGCGCGCCTATGATCTGGTGTTGAATGGCAACGAGATCGCCAGCGGCTCAGTGCGTATCCACAACGAAGGACGCCAAAGAGAAATTTTCGAGACCATTGGCTTAAGCAAAAAAGAGGCCGAAAGCCGTTTTGGTTTTCTTCTCAAAGCGTTTAAATTCGGCGCGCCTCCTCACGGAGGGATCGCGCTTGGGCTGGACCGTCTTCTGACGCTGATGTTGGGTCTTGAGAGCATTCGTGAGGTGATCGCGTTTCCCAAGAATCAAAAGGCGATGGATCCCATGACCGACGCGCCGTCTCCCGTGAACGAGAAGCAATTGAAAGAGTTGGGCATTAAGATTCGGTAATGGGAAGTTTGATCGAAGTGACGATACGCCCCGGCATTCGCGGGATGAGCGCGGCCCAAGTTCGGCGGGCGGTGTCGGACACGCTGGCGGCTGAAAAGGCAAAAAAGAGACAGGTCAGCGTTCTTTTGACCGGCAACCGGGAAATCCGACGGATCAACCGCCGTTATTTGAAACATGACTATGCGACGGACGTCATTTCATTCGGCTCTGGAGAGCGCGGGACGGTCCACTGCCCCGGCCGACGTGCCGCAAGCAAGAGCTTGCGGCCTGGAGAGCGCGGGGCATTCCACTGCCCCGGCCGACGTGTCGCGAGCAAGGGCTTGTGGCCTGGAGAAAAAAATTATCTGGGGGACATCGTGGTATCGGCCGAGATGGCAAAATCTTTTTCAAAAAAGCTTCGGATTCCTTATTGGCAGGAACTGTCGCGGTATGTGGTGCATGGGACGCTGCATCTTTTGGGATATGAGGACCGGTCAAAAAAAGATAGAATCAGGATGAGGCGCCGCCAGGAATGGATCTTAAAGAAGCTGTTCCGGGATTTGGCGCCGGCGAAACTGTCATGACCCCACCACCTCTTTTGTAATCTGAAAGATTGATGGATTCGCTTTCAGCGAATCCTCCCACCACTTTTATTGGGTGTTGGGAGAGTATGGTGAGTGGTGGGAGAAAAGAGGTGGTGGGGTGAAAAAACGCTCCTTTCTAAAAAGCCTGAACGACGCGACGGAAGGGTTCATCTATGTCGTGAATCATGAGCGGAACATGCGCACGCATTTTTTGTTCGCGTTTTTGGTGCTTCTTTTGGCCATTTTTCTGGGAGTGAGCCGTTTGGAGTGGATCATTTTATGCGCGGTGACCACGCTGGTTTTTGTGGCGGAGATGTTTAATACCGCGATCGAGGAGACATTGGATCTCTTGCATTCTTCCACGCACCGGACGGTGCGGGTCATTAAGGACGTTTCCGCGGCCGCGGTCTTGATCACGAGTTTAAACGCGCTTGTCGTCGGATTTGTCATCTTTTCAAGACACTGGTCCTGGCCGGTTGAACGGATCGCTTCCCAAGTGCGCTACGGCGATTGGCCGATAACGCTTGCGGCGCTTCTTGTGGTGGTGTTTTTCGTGATCAGCGGCAAGGCCTTTTTCAAGCGCGGAACGCCTTTTCGCGGCGGCGCGGTGAGCGGTCATGCGGCGACCGCTTTTTCGGTGTGGACGGCGATTCTTTTGGCCCAAAACAATGTGTTCGTCACCGGCGTCACGTTTTTACTGGCACTTCTCGTCGCGCAAAGCCGCCTGCGGGCAAAGATCCATTCTTTTTGGGAAGTCGTGGCCGGCGCCGTGATAGGATTTCTTGTGACAGCCTTCTTTTTTCAACTTTTTAGATAGGAGAAACGATGCTTCAAAAATTCAGAAATCATTTTGTCTCGGGATTGTTGGTGATCGGCCCCGTTTTCCTCACGGTGATCGTGATCAACTATTTGGTTAGATTAACTGACCGGCTCATCGTCAATCCCGTTTTTCAGATTCTTCCGATCGAAGTGGACGCCACCTCCAAAATTATTTTGACAAAGCTTCTGATCGCGCTCTTAGTCATTCTGTTCGTGAGCTTTGTTGGTTTCGCGACAAAAAAGTTCATTTTTAAACAGCTCTTTTTGGCCTGGGACGCTATTCTCCACAACATTCCCTTTTTCAACCGTCTTTACATGTCCATCAAAGAGATCGCGATCGCTTTTTTCGGGGATAAATCGGGGGTTTTTAAACGCGTGGTTTTCTTGGAATATCCTAGAAAAGGCATTTACGTGATGGCGTTTGTCATGAATGAGAAGCGCTGGGACATCCATGAAAAGACCGGCAAAGACATCGTGAACGTTCTTATCCCCTCGCCACCGAATCCCGCGACGGGTAATTTTGTTTTTGTTCCGAAAGAAGATTTGATTGAAGCGGATATCACCGTCGAAGAAGGCATCCGGCTTGTCATTAGCGGAGGCGCGGCGGTTCCGCCCTTAAAAAAAGAACTAAAAACTCAAAACGAAAAACTTAAAACTTAGGAGTCACCTTGTGACCTATCATCGGAGTTGTGTTAGCGACATCATTTTTTTGAGTTTTGGTCTTTAAGTTTTCAGTTATCATTATGGCGGCCACTAAGACCCAAGCGTTTGTGCTGTATACGCAGGATTATCGTGATACGAGTCTCTTGGGATCTTTTTACACCAGGGATTTTGGGAAGGTTCGCGGCATCGTGAAGGGTATCCGGGACACCCGCGTCAGGTTTTCGAGCACGCTCGAGCCTTTCTCGCTGAACGAGATTTTGTTTTATCGCAGAAAAAGAGGCGGTGATCTTCATCAGGTGACGCAGATCGATTGTCTGAGTTTGTTTCCCGAAGTCCGCGAGGATTTGGAACGGCTTTCCTACGCGAGCTATTTCTCGGAGCTCTTGGATGAGCTGGTGGAAGTGGAGGACCCAAACACCGACATTTTTGAATTGATGAACGACTCGCTCTTATTCTTGGCCAGCGGCGCTTCACCCAGGCGCGCGGCGCGGATCTTCGAAGTGAAACTCCTGGAATTTTTGGGTCTCATGCCGGAAATCAGGTTTTGCGTGGTCTGTGAATCGAAGAACCCCGACCCCGTGTTTTTCAATGTCGGCATGGGCGGAATTCATTGCAAGGCCTGCGCGCCACAAAAGGGCTCCGTAAGCATCCCGATTTCCAGAGGCACGCTCAATTTTTTGGATCGCGTGAGGCGCTCGGATCTCAAAGCGCTTTATCCGATCAAGGTCTCGCAAGAGGTGGGCGAGGAACTCGAAAAGATCTTAAGGCGCTTTGTGGATTTTCATTTGTCGAACAAATTAAAATCGATTATTTTCCTAGAGAAAATGGGGCTTAACTGACATGATTTATTTTCAGGATTTAATCGCCAAACTTTCGGACTATTGGATCAAGAAGGGCTGCGCGATCTTGCAGCCTTACGATTTGGAAGTCGGCGCCGGCACGTTTCATCCCGCCACGTTTTTCGGTGTCTTGGGGTCTGACCCTTGGAAGGTCGCCTATGTCCAGCCCACACGGCGTCCGACCGACGGCCGCTATGGAGAAAACCCTTTAAGGACCCAGCACTATTACCAATACCAGGTTATTTTAAAGCCCTCGCCCGCCGATGCTCAGGATGTCTATTTAGAAAGCTTGAGAGCCGTCGGGCTTGATTTGAAAAAACACGACGTGCGATTCGTGCAGGACGACTGGGAATCTCCGACACTCGGTGCGTCGGGGCTTGGCTGGGAGGTGTGGCTCGACAGCTTGGAGGTGACTCAGTTCACTTATTTTCAGCAAATGGCAGGTTTTGGTTTGAACCCGATCGCCTGCGAGATTACCTATGGTCTGGAAAGAATCTGCATGTTTCTGCAGGGCCGCCACGATCTTTTCGATTTGGATTGGGCCAAAGGCGTGAAATACGGCGCGCTTCGTTTGGATCATGAAAAGGAATATTGCCGGTACAATTTTGAAACCAGCGACACCGCGATGCTGCACGGGCTTTTTCAAACCTACGAAACGGAAGCCAAGCGCCTTCTAAGTGCACCTGCGGGGTCTGACCCCTTAGTGCTTCCCGCCTATGAATGGACGCTTAAAACGTCTCATATTTTTAATATGCTCGACGCGCGCGGTGCGGTGAGCGTGAATGAGCGACCGATGTTCATCGCGCGCGTGAGAAATCTCGCCAAGCGTTGCGCGCAAGCCTATATGGAAAAGGAGAAAAAATCCGAAGCACGAAACTCGAAACCCGAAACAATATCGAAATCCGAATGACCAAAATTTCAAAAGACATTCTTTTTGAGATCGGCACCGAAGAACTTCCCGCCACCAATCTTGCCGATTTATTTGAGTCCGCCGGAGAGAACATTCTCGAGGCACGCGCCAAAAGGGCCTTTGAGGATAAAAGAATCACGTTCAAAAATTGTTCGGTCTGGGCCACGCCGCGGCGGCTTGTTTTTTACATCGAAGAAGCCGCTCCGGCACAAGCCCCCAAAGAGACCATGATTAAAATCCTTCCAAAGGAAGAGGCTTATTCGGCTGACGGCGAGCCGGCCGAGAAACTTCTCATGATTTTGAAACACAGAAACGCTTCGCCTCATGAAATAGTGAGTGCCGATTTGAACGGCAAGCCGTATTGTTTTATCAAAAAATCGGAAAGCGCCCGATCAACGGCGGCGGTGCTTCCGGAGATTCTTGAGGTGTTGCTTAAGTCTTTGTCGTTTCCAAAGAACATGCACTGGGGTTGTCAATGGCCGGACGGTTCCGATCTCTATTTTCCGCGCCCGATCCGGAGTTTCCTGTGTTTTTATGGCGAAAAGCCGCTTTCATGCAAAATCGCGTCAATCAAAGTTGAAAACAAAACCTCGGTCTTTTCGAAGGGCGCCCGCACCGCGTTTGTCGTAAAAAATATCCCTTCTTATTTCAAGCTCCTGCGCCAGAAAGGCGTGATCCTCGATCCTTCGGAGAGAAAAAGCGTGATCCAAGAGGAACTGGAGCGGTTGGCCGCTTCCTTTAAGGGGCGGCTGGTTGAGGATCCGTTTCTCTTAAATGAGGTCAATTTCCTGGTGGAGAATCCCCATGCGATCCAGGCCTCTTTCGACGAAGAATTCCTCGCGCTCCCTTTAGAGGTGTTGACGGTCAGTATGGCAAGAAAGCAGCGCATTTTTGGAATGCTGGATGGCCGGGGAAAAGTGCTGCCCCGTTTTCTGGCGGTGCTGGACGGATCCGCGTCGGAAAAAGAAAAATGCCGGATCTCGGGGAATTATGAGCATATCTTGCGCGCGAAGCTTCAAGACAGCCTGTTTTTCTACAAGGAAGACGTGAAAGCTTCTTTGGAAAAAAGGAAAAATGATTTAAAGAATCTCGTTTTTCTGAAAGGCGCCGGAACCCTGTTCGAGAAGTCCGATCGTCTATTGAATCTGGCAAGAAAATTTGGGGTGGAACTCGGGATGCGCGATACGCGGGAGCAGAAAGTTTTGGAGAGAGCCGCTTTTTTAAGCAAGGCGGATCTTTTGACCCAACTGGTCGGCGAATTTCCGGAACTGCAGGGAGTCATGGGGAAGTATTATGCGTTGGAGGGCGGAGAAGACCCGAAGACGGCCGCCGCGATCGGGGAGCAGTATTTGCCGCGCACCGTTCAGGACAAACTCCCCGAATCTCCGGCCGGAAGTCTTTTGTCCATTTTCGACAAGGCCGATCTCGTGACGGCCTGTTTTGGGCAAGGCCTCGAGCCATCGAGCAGCCTGGATCCTTACGGCCTGCGCCGCAGCGCCTCCGCCATTTTGAAGATCGCGATCGATAAAAAGATGCCGCTGTCTCTCTCAAGGCTCCTGGCCGAGACCAAGAGCCAATTGGGGGTCTTTATTCATAAAAATCACGACGCCGGCCTCTTGAAAAAACTCGACATTTTTTTCAAGGACCGTTTCAAATCTCTGATGGTGGACCGCGGCTTTAGGGAAGACCTCGTGGACGCTGTCACGGCTTCCGATTTTGACGTTCCGTATGAAGCTTACCGGCGCCTTGAGTCATTAAATGGTTTGGCCGGAGAAGAATTGTTTTCGAAGGCGTGGAAGGTGGTGGAGCGCACCGTCAATATATTAAAGGGCAATCAGGAAGCGCTTCCTGACAAGATCGATCCCTCCTTTTTTGCTGAGCAACTGGAGAAAGAAGTTTTTAAGCATTATGAAGCGTCTCATCAGGCGATTCGGCAGGCGGCTCAGGCCCGTGAGTACCGCGTCGCGACAGACTTGTATGCCAAGGCGTTTTTTGATATCCTGGACGAGTTTTTCGAGAAAGTTTTCGTGAATGCGGAAGATCCAAAAGTCCGAAGAAACCGGCTGGCGCTTTTACGGGCGGTCAAAAACCTTTACACGGATAAAATAGCGGATCTATCCAAAATCAGGTTAATGCCGGCCAAATAAAATACATTTTTATAAAAGATTTTAGTTCGCCAGAGGCGAATCCGTCGCTTCGGCAGATTCGCCTTGGGACGAATCCGCCTCAGGCGGAAAAAAGGGGATTTTTTTCGCAAAAAGCAGGAGGTTTTGAATGGCCTTGGTGACGGAAGAGCGTAATGTGAAACCAAAAAGAGAGGGAAGTGGGCGAACCATGAAAAAATATGTCTATTTTTTTGGCGACGGGAAAGCGGAAGGCACCCGAGATCAAAAGACGCTCTTGGGAGGGAAGGGAGCCAATCTTGCCGAAATGACGAATCTCGGGATCCCCGTGCCGCCCGGCTTCACGATTTCAACCGTGACCTGCAAAGAATTTTACGCGCTGGGAGAAAAATGGCCGTCCGGTCTTTTGGAGGAGATTCAGGACAATCTAAAAACGCTCGAATCAGCGACCGAAAAAAAATTCGGCTCCAAGGAAAATCCACTTTTGGTTTCCGTGAGAAGCGGCGCCGCGGTATCGATGCCCGGCATGATGGACACGATTTTGAATTTAGGGCTTAACGACGAAACCGTCAAAGGCTTGATTCGGAAATCGGGCAACGAGCGCTTCGCGTACGACGCGTACCGGCGTTTTATCCAGATGTTCGGCAATGTGGTTCTGGAGCTCGAGCACGATGGGTTCGAGCAAATTCTTGCGCAGAAAAAGAAAAAATTGAACGTCACGCAGGACACGGAGCTTGACGCAAAGGCCATGAAAGAGCTTGTCAAGGAGTACAAGGCCTATGTGAAAAAGTCCACCAAGCATGACTTTCCCGAGGACCCCCGCCTTCAGCTCAAGCTCGCCTGCAACGCGGTCTTCAAGTCTTGGAACAATCAACGCGCCATTACTTACAGAAACTTAAGCAAGATCCCCCATGATTTGGGGACGGCCGTCAACGTCCAGTCCATGGTGTTCGGCAATATGGGAGACACGAGCGGGACCGGCGTGGCCTTCACGCGGGATCCGGGCACGGGGGATAGAAAATTTTTCGGCGAGTATCTGATGAACGCCCAAGGGGAAGACGTCGTCGCGGGAATTCGCACGCCGCAGCCGATCAGCGACTTGAAAAAGAGAATGCCCAAGGCCTATGCGGAGCTGGAGACGATTTATCAAAAGCTCGAGAAGCATTTTCGCGACATGCAGGATCTTGAGTTCACGATTGAGGATCAGCGTTTGTTTTTGCTGCAGACCCGGAGCGGCAAGCGCTCGGCCGCCGCCGCCATTAAGATCGCCTGCGATATGGTCAAAGAAGGACTGATCACAAAAAACGAGGCCATTTTGAGAGTGGCCCCCGAGCAGCTCGATCAGCTGCTTCACCCTACCATCGATTCCAACATAAAATACAAGACTCTCGCGAAGGGCCTGCCGGCCTCGCCGGGCGCCGCGGTGGGGCAGGTTGTGTTCAACGCCGAAGACGCGATCGAATGGACCCAGGAAAAAGGCAGGCACGTGGTTCTGATCCGCATGGAAACTTCGCCCGAGGATGTCGGCGGCATGGCGGTGGCCGAGGGCATTTTGACCGCGACCGGAGGAATGACCAGCCACGCGGCGGTGGTCGCGCGCGGGATGGGGAAATGCTGCATTGTGGGCTGCAGTCAGATCCATATGGATGAAAAAGGAAAATCTTTCACGATCAAAAACGCGTTTGGCTTCAAAGGAAGCCGTGTGAACGAAGGGGACGTGATCACATTGAACGGAGTCACCGGCGAAGTGATTTTGGGCGCGGTGAAACGGGTCCAGCCGGTGCTGGGGGAGGATTTCAAGCTCTTTATGCAATGGGCGGATGAGGTTAGAAAGCTCAAAGTCAGGACGAACGCCGATACGCCTGAGGACTCCAAAGTGGCGCGGGATTTCGGCGCGGAGGGAATAGGACTGTGCCGCACCGAACATATGTTTTTTGGAGAAAATCGCTTAAGAGCGGTGAGAGAAATGATTCTCGCTGAGAATGAGGCCGAGAGGATCAAGGCGCTGCGGAAGCTCGAGCCGCTTCAAAAGGGGGATTTCAAGGCCCTCTTCAAAGTGATGGCGGGGCACCCCGTGACGATCCGTCTTTTAGATCCGCCGTTACACGAATTTCTGCCCAAAGGCGACCAGGAGATGAAAAAGGTGGCCCAGGATTTAGAAATTTCCATTAAGGATCTGGAGAAAAAAGTCCAGGCGCTACATGAGGTGAATCCGATGCTGGGGCATCGCGGATGCCGGCTCGCGGTCACCTATCCGGAAATTTACCAGATGCAGGCGGAGGCGATATTCGAGGCCGCCTGTGAATTGGCGAAAGAGGGTCTGCGTGTCGTTCCGGAAGTGATGATACCCCTCGTGGGCATCTTGGGCGAATTGACGTTCACCAAGCAGGCGGTGGTCAAAGTCGCCGAAGAGGTGATGAAAGAATATAAGACCAAGATCGATTATTTTATCGGCACCATGATCGAAATCCCGCGCGCGGCGATTATCGCGGACGACATCGCCAAAGAAGCGGATTTTTTCAGTTTCGGGACTAACGACTTGACGCAGATGTGTTTTGGTTTTTCCCGCGACGACATCGGCAAGTTTCTGCCTCATTATATTCAACGCGGGATCTTAAAAGTGGACCCGTTCGTGTCGCTCGACCAATCGGGCGTCGGCCGGCTCATTGAACTGGCGGTTTCGAAAGGCCGTTCTGTGAAACAGAATTTGAAAGTAGGGATTTGCGGCGAACACGGAGGGGATCCGGCTTCCATTGAGTTTTGTCACCGGGCTCACCTGGATTATGTCAGCTGCTCGCCTTTCCGAGTCCCGATCGCGCGGCTTGCGGCGGCGCAAGCGGTATTAAAAGAGCACAAAAAGTCTTAGAAGACAGGTTGAAATGGCGGAAGCGTTAAAACTTTATATCAAAGACATCAAACATATTCCTCTTCTCACCGCGGAACAGGAATTGAAAATCGCCCGTCGTGTCAAGCGCGGAGACGCGCAGGCGCGATGGATGATGATCCGCTCCAATCTGAGGCTGGTGATCAACATTGCCAAGAAATACTCCAACTACGGCGTTCCGCTCTTGGATCTGATCGAAGAGGGGAATTTAGGCCTCATGAAAGCCGTGACCAAGTTTGATCCGAAACGCGGGTATCGTTTTTCCACCTACGCCGCCTGGTGGATCAAACAGCACATCACGCGCGCGCTGGCCGACCAGGGCAAGACCGTTCGCATTCCCGTTTACATGGTCGAGACGCTGTCGCGATTCAGAAAAGTTCAGGAGCGGCTCCTCCATCATTACCGCCGCAAACCAAAAATATCGGAGCTTGCCCGGGCCATGAAGATGCCGGTCTCCAAGATCAAAGAGCTGATGCAAACCGATCAGGGCACCACCTCTTTGGATCAGCCGGTGGGGGAAGAGGGAGAGGTCTCGATCATGGATTTGCTGGAGGATCCCAATACCAATAGCTCGCAGGACAACGTGGACGACATTTTCAGAAGTGAGAGGATCACGAAACTTTTGGAAAAAATGAGCCCGCGCGAACGCCAGATCCTCGAACTGCGTTTTGGCCTCAAAGACGGGGAGACGCGTACGCTCAACGAAGCGGCCAAAATTTTTAAAATCACCCGCGAGCGGGTCAGACAGATCGAGGCAGTCGCTCTAAAAAAACTCCGAGTCTTGGTCGGACCCCGATCGAGAGAAATCTAGCGGCCCCCGTAGCTCAGATGGATAGAGCACAGGTTTCCTAAACCTGGTGTCGGCAGTTCGACTCTGCCCGGGGGCAACTATTTTGCGTGAACGCAAAATAGTTGCCTGTAGCGGAGTCAAAGGGAGCTTCGCGCCGACCGAAGGGAGGAAAAGCGACCTCTGTCGCGTCAGCGAAGCGAGTGGCCGACCCGGAGCAGCGACCTTTAGATCGCTGCGGAGGGCGTCGACTCTGCCCGGGGGCAACTATTTTGCGTGAACGCAAAATACGTGCCTGTAGCAGAGGCGAACGACTCTGCGAAGCGAGGCCATCAAGGCCGAAGCGGAGTGCCGCAATCAGGGGGATTGCGGCCCCGGGGGCACAAGTTTTCCAACCTAAATTTGGGTAGTTTTGTTAGGTTTTGGTAGGAAGTGCTTGAATAAAAAATGCTTGACACTAAAATAGCGATTTGTTACTCTAACGTACAAGTTGTATTACAATTACAACAAAGATAATCTAAACTATGCCGCAGAGAGGGGGGAGACACCTAATAGGCTTAAGATTATCGGTCGGCTTCGATGCCGACTCCCTAAAAGAGTTACTCTAACTTAGAAAATAAAATGCACTTTGGAGGAATTAAATGAAACTATTGAGAGCGTTATTTGTTTTGGCGCTTGTGATGGGTTTTGCAGTCCCCGCTTTCGCCGAAACACAGAACGTCAAGGTAAGCGGATCCATCGATGCTTACTGGTTCTACAGAGTCAATTATGATCTGCAGGACAACAACGATTCGGGCGCGATTCCGGTCGGCAGTTCGGTTCCCGTAAGTGGCGGATCGGACAGCCTCACCGGCCATAGTTCGGAAGCGGACGATTACTTCCGTACAAACACCCAGATCGAAGTCTCCGCGGATCTCACGGACAATGTCTCTACGGTCATCAACATTGTCAATCAGAGAGATTGGAATGCCGATGACTTCGTGGCTGCAACGGCGATAGGCACCAACACAACCCCGAGCGAGTTCGATATTATCCTCGACCTCGCCTATGTGCAGATGAAGGAGATCTTCTATTCTCCTTTGACGCTGACCATTGGTCGTCAGGATCTGTGGTTTGGCCGCGGGTTCATTGTCGGGAATAACAACGCGGCATGGGACACGCAGGGAATCACGCAGGCGGACGAATATTCTGTCACGACCGCTTTTGACGCGCTCCGCGCGACTCTTGATTTCAACCCTTGGACGATTGACCTGGTCTTCTCCAAGATTCAAGAGGGGGCTCACGATCCCGAAGACGATATAGACCTGTATATCGCGAACGTGAACTATAAATTCGCGGAATACAACGCCGTGGCCGAAGGCTACTACGTCGGTGAATTCGATCGGAACGCAAGAAGCACTGCCGGTACGTCTGGGACAGCTGACAGCGCAGGCACCAGGGATAATGAAACCGATACGATCGGCGGCCGTGTGCAGTTTGATCCGATTTCACAGATCACACTGGGCGGTGAAATTGCTTATCAGTTTGGTGAGTATCGTGCCGCAAAAGCAGCGACAGCCGCGTTTCCTCTAGGTCGTGATAGAGACGCTTGGGCGGCCGATATTTTCGGCACCTACCGCTTCGACTATACCTGGAAGCCGGAGATCACCGTGGAATATGTGCTGTTTTCCGGTGAAGCCGATCTGGGCGCAGGATCGTCTCAGTCTTACGGCGCGTGGAATGGGCTGTACCGCGGCAAATTCTGGACCGCTTACGCGGACTTCCGTGAATTTGTCTACGCGACTTCGGACGCCGGCGATACCGCGGCTTCGACTAACCAAGAGTTCGTCCAAGTCAAGGGTGCAATTAAGCCTTTGGATGACCTCTTGCTGGAAGCGGCGTTTACGTACCTCTGGTTCTCGGAGGATATTCATACCACCGCGATCGATCCGACTACGGGTACGCGAGCCAGTGAAATCGGTTGGGAAATCGATCTTGTAGCCACGTATGACTATACCGAAGACGTGTCTTTCGGTGTCTTGGCGGGTTGGTTTGTTCCCGGCGATTTCTATAATGCGCCGAACGATGCCACGGCGACTGACATTGTTTCGTCAGTCAAGGTGACGTTCTAAGAGTAATTTAGATTTAGTAAAAACCCCCTTGGGTGTAAAAACTCAAGGGGGTTTTTATTTTGGGTTCAATCTCAGAAGACAGATGACAGAAAACAGAAGACAGAATAAAAATTAAAACCTGAATTTAGGTTTTTTCTGTCCTCTGTTCTCTGTTTTCTGACTTCTGAAGACTAGTCTCTTCTTTTTCCGGTGATGAATTCCTGGATAAGTTTTTTGGCGTGGCTGTCGGGGAATTGTTTCGGGGGGTGTTTCATGAGATACGCCGATACCGAATAAAGCGGCCCTTTGATCCTCCGTTCTCTCGCAACTTTTAGGCATCGAATCGCGTCCACGGCGACTCCCGCGCTATTCGGGGAATCTTCCACGGAGAGTCTGACTTCCAGCTGAAGCGGCACGTTGGCAAACCCGCGCCCCTCAATGCGGATAAAAGCGACCTTGTTGTCATTTTGCCAGGGAACATAGTCGCTGGGGCCGATATGGATGTTCTCGGGCGAGAGCCTCGTTGAGAGCTGTGACTGCACGGATTCGGTTTTAGAAATTTTTTTTGATTTAAGCCGCGCGCGATTCAACATGTTTAAAAAATCCGTGTTCCCGCCGGTATTCAACTGATAGGTGCGGTCGATCTTGGCGCCGCGGTCCTCGAAAAGCTTTGCCAGTGTCCGGTGCACGATGGTGGCGCCGACCTGGGATTTAATGTCGTCTCCCACGAGGGGGATGCCGCGATCCGCGAAGCGTTTGGCCCAAGCCGCATTGGAGGCGATAAACACAGGAATGCAATTGAGGAAACTGACCCCAGCCTCCAGGCAGCGTTCGGCATAAAATTCGGTGGCTTTGGTAGACCCGACCGGTAGATAATTCACGCAAATCTCGGCTTCGCTTCGTTTCAACGCCTTGGCAATGTCTACGGGTTTTTGACGGCCCGGGAGAAAAGTTCTCGCGTCCGGATACTCTTTCATGTGGTTAGCCACTCCGTCAAAGAGTTCACCCATTTGAACGACGGCGTTAGGAGAGAGGAGATGGTTGGTGATGAGTTTCGTGCAGTTGGGCTCCTGAAAAATGGCCTCTTTGACCGGCAGGCCCACTTTTCTTTTATCAATATCAAAGGCGCAAACCACCTCGATGTCTTGGGGACGATAACCGCCGATTTCATAGTTCATGAGCCCCAGGGAGTCACGGTGGCCGTTGCGGGCCTGCCTGCCGGCAGGCAGGGAGTTGCTGCGCCTGTAGAATTCGACGCCTTGGATCAGGGAACTGGCGCAATTGCCGATCCCGATGACCGCAATTTTGACTTTTTTCATAAGTCGTCAGTATAATGAAGTCCTGTTAGTATTGTCAAGCGAGATTCTTCCTTTCCAAAGAATTGATCATCTGATATAATTTGGGCACGATGAACGGTCCCCGTAACGGTAAAAAGCCGAGTCCAAAGAAGAGCTCCCGGGAGTGGTTTCCCGGGTCCATCTTCCTATGGATCTTCTTGTTCTTGAGCCTCTTTTATTTTGCCCGGTTGGGCTCTATGCCGCTAGAAAAGCAAAGTAAACAACTCAGCTTTGGCCAATTCTACTCGATGCTTGAGGCCAATAAGATGATGCCGACGCTAAAATCCGGCGTACGAATAGCCAATGAGGTCACCGGGGATTTCTTAAACGGCGAGAAGTACCAGGTGCTTGTTCCGGAGCAAGATCCGGATCTCGAGCGGCTTTTGAGGCAAAATCTTTCCAGTTATGACATTCGCCCCGAGAAGACTTTTTGGACGCAGCTGCTTTATGCGGTGATAGGGCCGCTTCTCTTTGTGGGGCTTTTTTGGTTTCTGTTGTACCGCGGCGGAGGGGCGGCCGGCGGAGGGAGACTGATGTCGTTTGGGAAGTCCAGAGCGCGTCTGGGTTCCAACCTTAAGATCACTTTCCAGGATGTGGCGGGCGTGGATGAGGCCAAGGAGGAGCTGAGGGAGATCATCGAATTTTTAAAGGAGCCGAAAAAATTCCAACGGCTGGGTGGTAAGATCCCACGAGGGGTGCTTCTGATGGGCCCTCCGGGAACCGGAAAAACGCTTTTAGCGAAAGCCGTCAGCGGCGAGGCGGACGTGCCTTTTTTCAGTATTTCGGGTTCCGATTTTGTTGAAATGTTTGTGGGTGTCGGGGCCTCTCGGGTCAGGGATTTGTTTGACCAAGCCAAGAAAACCGTGAAGACCAGCGGGCGCGGTTGCATCATCTTCATCGATGAAATCGACGCGGTCGGCCGTCAGCGTTTTGCGGGGATCGGCGGAGGCCATGACGAGCGTGAACAGACCTTAAACGCGCTTCTGGTGGAGATGGACGGGTTTAATACTCAAGAAGCCGTGATCCTTGTCGCGGCGACGAACCGCCCCGATGTGCTAGATCCGGCACTTCTGCGGCCCGGGCGTTTTGACAGGCAGATTGTGATTGACCGGCCGGATTTGAATGGCCGCGAGGAGATTCTAAAGGTTCATACAAAAAATATTAAATTACTGGACCAGGTTGACCTGAAATCCGTTGCAAGGCAAACGCCGGGCTTTTCCGGCGCCGACTTGGCCAATCTGGCGAACGAAGCGGCGCTTTTAGCGGCCCGCCGTAATAAGGAAGGCGTGAGCATTCAAGAGCTTCAGGAATCCATCGAACGGGTGATGGCAGGCCCGGAAAGAAAAAGCCGCCTGATCTCCGAGAAGGAGAAGAAAATCGTGGCGTATCACGAATCGGGGCATACCCTTTTGGCGCTTCTTGTGCCGGGCGCCGACCCGGTTCACAAAGTGTCCATTATTCCCCGCGGAACGGCCGCGCTTGGTTATACGATGCAGGTGCCTTTGGAGGACAGATATTTGACTTCGAAGAGTGAGTTGCTGGGCCGTCTGGTGGTGCTCTTGGGTGGCCGCGCGTCCGAGGAATTAAGCTTCGGAGAAATCACGACAGGCGCTCACAACGATTTGGAAGTTGCCACGCAGATCGCCCGGCGCATGGTTTGTGAATTTGGGATGAGCGAGAAGCTCGGTCATCTGACGCTTGGACGGCGGGACCATCAGGTCTTTTTGGGACGAGACCTGGGAGAGGAAAGAAATTACAGCGAAGAAATAGCGCATGAGATCGATATCGAAATCAAACGGATCATTGACGAATGCTATGTCCGCGCCAAGCACGAACTGACCACTCATGCGGAACAGTTAAAGACGCTGGCAACGGCTCTCTTGGAAAAAGAGGTCCTGGATGCCGAGGAAGTTAAAAGGATTGTCGGGATTTCGAAGGCCGACGTTTAATCTTGAGATAGGCGGCGTCCGATTCCGTTTGGGGATTGAAACGAAGCTCATGGGGGTCTTGAACGTCACCCCTGATTCTTTCAGCGATGGCGGTCGCTATTTAAGCCCCGACCGCGCGGTGGCTCACGCGCTTAAATTGGAAAGAGAAGGTGCGCATCTGATTGATATCGGCGGCGAGTCTTCGAGGCCCGGCTCGCGCCCCATCTCCGCCAAACAGGAAATTAAACGGATCCAGCCGGTGCTGAAGCGCCTTTCAAAAAAAGTAAAGATCCCGCTTTCTGTTGACACGACTAAGTATGAAGTCGCATGGGCGGCTTTGGATCACGGGGTCGTCTTGGTGAATGATATTCGCGGACTGCACGGCGACAAGCGCCTGGCAAAGCTCATCGCTCGTTATCGGGCCGGGGTGGTTTTGATGCACATGCAAGGGGTGCCCCAGACGATGCAACAAAAGCCTCATTACCGGGATTTATTGAAGGACATCTCGGATTATTTGAGAAGCGCCGCGGAGTCGGCGTTGGAAGCGGGCATCGCCAGAAACGCGTTGATGGTGGATCCGGGATTCGGTTTTGGCAAAACCACGGCGCAAAACGTTGAAATCTTGAGCCGGATGGAATATTTTTCAAAGTTAAAATTGCCGGTGTTAGCGGGTCTTTCAAGAAAATCATTCCTAGGAAATTTGTTGGCCATACCGACAGCGGAGCGGCTTTATGGGTCCCTTGCCGCCGCCGCCGTGGCGATCAGCCGTGGCGCGCACTTCTTGAGAGTCCACGATGTCCTTGCGCATCGGCAATTAGCGCTCGTGGTGGATCAGACGTTTTCAAAGAAAGAGTACTAATGGATTTCGTTCAACAACTCCCCGCCCTGTGGCGCCCCTTTTTAGAAATCGCGATGTTCTGGTTCTTGTACTATCTTTTATTTGTTTATATCAAAGATAGTGGCATGATACAGGCCTTGAAAGGCTTGATTATCGTGGTCATTTTTTTCTTTGTGGCGGAAGTACTGGATCTAGAAACGATCCGCTGGATCTTGTCCCACCTTTTTCAGATTACCCTCATCGGTTTTTTGATCATCTTCCAACCAGAATTGCGGCGGGGCTTGACGCGTATCGGGCAGAGCCCTCTATTTAAGCTGTTTTTGAAGGAAAAAAAATTGGTGGATGAAGTGTCGAGCGCCGTGACCTCCATGTCCCAAAAGAAAATAGGCGCCTTGATCGCCATTGAAAGAGAAGTCAGTCTCAAACCTTACGTTGAGACCGGCATCGCGCTGGACGGGGTATTGACGGCAGAGCTCTTGTTGACGATCTTCATGCCAAACACTCCTTTCCATGACGGCGCGGCCGTGATTCAAGGAGGCCGTGTGTTGGCCGTGGGGTGCCTTTTTCCTTTGTCGCAAAGCCAGAAATTATCCAAAATACTTGGGACCCGGCATCGCGCGGGCCTCGGCTTAAGCGAGGAAACGGATGCGCTTGTGATCGTCGTCTCGGAAGAAACAGGGGTCATCACGCTGATGACCCAAGGCAAGGTCATCCGAGATGTGAATGAAGAGCATTTAAAGCAGTATTTAGTCGAGCTTTATGAGCCGCAGAAATCAGTTTCAAGGCTGGAGAAAAAAGAGGTGGTGGGGTGAATTTATTAAAGGGATCGCTGGTGCTAAAAATCATCGCGTTAATTTTTGCGATAACCACTTATTTTTTTATTCATCGTGAAATAAATAAGGAGGAAGATAAATTCACGGATCCTTCTTACAAGCTGATCAAGCTGACCGCAAAAAATCTGCCTCTTCAGGTCCGTCTTGCCACCGCGCCTCCCAAAGGGTACCGCATCGTGGCTGATAAGGTTTCTTCGAATCCGTCTCAGGTGATTGTGATCGGCCCGGAAGCCCTTTTGGAAGAAGCCTCTTCCGCGGAAACGGCCTTAGTCGATGTGAGCGAGAATACCGGTAATTTCACCAAACAAATTCCTTTGGAGAGCGTCGCCGGCATCCATTTGGTGGGCGAGCCCTATTTCATCGAAGTGACCATGCCCATTGAAGCGGTCGAGCAAAAAACAGAGTCTAAGTAAAATATTTTCAAAAGATTACACAGATTAAAATTTTAAGTAATCTGCGTAATCATCTTTAAAATCTGTGTAATCAGCATAAGTTTCTTATGTTAAAACTTGGTGTGAATATTGACCATGTCGCCACGCTGCGCCAGGCGCGCCTGCCTGCCGGCAGGCAGGTGGAGGTGAGCGGTGTTTATCCGGATCCCGCTGTCGCCGCGCTTGTTTGTCAAAAGGCGGGCGCTAATTCCATCGTCATGCATTTGAGGGAAGATCGGCGCCACATTCAAGACGAGGATTTATTTCGGGTCAAGCGGGCCATTAAGATCAGGCTTAATTTAGAAATGTCTATCGAGCCGTCCATCCTTCAAATCGCGACGAGACTCTTGCCCGACCAGGCGACGCTTGTTCCGGAGAAGCGGCAGGAGAGGACTACCGAGAGCGGCCTTGATCTTTTTAAAAATCACCGGCGCCTCACTCGCGTGGTCCTCGTGCTTAGAAAAAAGGGAATCGAGGTTAGTCTTTTTATTGATCCGGATCCAAGGCAGGTACGGGAGGCGGTCCGATTGGGAGCGGATGCGGTGGAATTTCATACGGGCGTGTACGCGAACGCCGTTTCAAAAAGCGCGCGCCGTAAGGAATGGCGGAGGATAAAAGACGCCGTGGATCTGGCCAATCGCCTGGGAATCACAGCTCATGCGGGCCATGGTTTGGACTACCGGAATGTCTTGGAGATCCATAAGATCCAAGGAATTAACGAGCTCAACATTGGCTACTCCATTATCACAAGGGCCTTGTGGGTCGGGTTGGAGAATGCCGTGAAAGAAATGCGGAGACTTTTATCGTGACAAACGCTATAGGGATAGATATCGTAGAAATCAAGCGTCTTTCGAAGGTCAGTAAAAAGTGGGGAAGCGCTTTCTTGAAAAAAGTCTATACAGCGCGCGAGCTCGCGTACGCGAAATCCAAGCGTTTTCCCTACCAGCACTTGGCGGCGCGGTTCGCCGCGAAGGAGGCGATTTTCAAGGCACTGGGTGAAGTCGAAAAAGATTTTGTCGGCTGGAAAAATATCGAGATTTTGAACGATCGCTACGGAAAGCCGGTCGTCCTCTGGCACGGAAAGGCGAAAGAGGTTTTAAAAAAACGACATCTTAAAGGCGCCGTCGTGAGCCTTTCGCATACCGAGAATTACGCGGTTGCCAACGCGATGCTTTTGTGATGAATTTTAAACTGCCTCGAAAATTCCCTCTATTGCCGCGCAAGAAAAATTCTTCCAAATCCAATTATGGCCATGTACTTGTGTTGGCCGGTTCGAAGGGGCTGACAGGGGCCGCGATCTTAGCCAGCCGCGCGGCATTAGTCTCGGGGAGCGGGCTGGTGACGTTGGGGGCTCCGCGCTCCCTCGAAAGTTTTTTTGCCGGATCTCTCATAGAAATCATGCAGTTAGGTTTGCCGGAGACAAAAAAAGGCGCTTTAAGCCGCGCGGCCTATTCGAAGATTCAGGCGTTCATCAGGAGGCGTAAAATAAACTCATTGGCGATCGGGCCCGGCCTTTCCCATTTTGCGGAGACAAGCGCTGTCGTGAGGCGACTTGTCAAAAACTCTCCTTTACCCGTTGTATTGGACGCGGACGGCTTAAACAGTTTTCGCGGGAAAGTAAAAGAGCTTCTCGGCCACGCTTCAGCGCTGGTATTGACGCCTCACGATCGGGAATTTGAACGGCTTTTCGGACGGCCTCTTCCGAACAAGCCATCGGACAGGATCGCGCTTGCAAAAAAACTTTCTAAGTTTTATGATGTGGTGCTTGTTCTGAAAAGCCACCGGACTCTCGTGGTGGAAGGCCGCCGGACGTATGTGAACACGACGGGAAACCCAGGACTGGCCAAGGGAGGCACCGGCGACGTTTTGACCGGCATCATCGCTTCCTTTGTGGCCCAAGGGCTCCGGGCTTTCGAAGCGGCGGTCTGGGCCGTTTATTTTCATGGAAAAGCGGGCGACTTCGCCGTTAGGAGAAAGGGCGAGCTGGCCCTCAGCGCCAGTGATCTCATTGACTCTTTGCCAAAAATTTTTAGAAGTACGGTTTGAAACACGAATATTTTGCTGGAGTAGCTCAGTTTCCGCCACAAGGCGTGGCGGATCCGCCAAGTTTTTTGGCGGAGGTAGAGCCGCAATCTCGTTTATTTATCGCTAGCGTAGCTCAGTTGGTAGAGCAGCCGCCTTGTAAGCGGCAGGTCGCCAGTTCAACTCTGGCCGCTAGCTCATAAATTCAGAAGACAGAGGACAGAAAACAGAAGTCAGATAGATCAGAAGGTAAAGGCGCAGAAGAGTGGCGATTCAAAGCGTTAGAGATCTAAAGGTATATGAAAAGTCTTATGAATTAGCTATGGAGACTTTTAATTTAACAAAAAAATTTCCAAAAGAAGAATTGCATAGCTTGGTGGACCAGTTGCGGCGTTCTTCGCGATCGGTTGCCGCAAATATAAGAGAAGGGTATTCAAAAAGAAGATATCAGCAGATTTTCATTCGCCAGCTTGTTGATGCGCTGGGTTCTGCAGAAGAGGTTCGAACCTGGCTTGATTTTTCCCTGGGCTGTGCCTATATCTCAGAGCAGGAGCATGCCCAGCTTGATGCAAAATATGATGAATTGTGTGCTATGCTTTATTCTCTTATAAATAAATGGACGAAATTAGAAACAACCGAAGCATAGTTTTCTGATTTCTGATTTCTGCCATCTGATTTCTGTTTTACGGGCAGGTACCAAAGTGGCCAACTGGGGCAGACTGTAAATCTGCTGGCTTTGCCTTCGGGGGTTCGAATCCCTCCCTGCCCACCAGTCTGGATGTCGAACCCTGCGCTCTCAAACGGGGGCGTGGGGTTTTGAC
>CAYJXB010000009.1:0-34822 GCA_964374005.1 uncultured Planctomycetia bacterium | reverse complement strand
GCCGCGTGGCGGCAATCCGCGCCTCGTTGGATAAAAATAATTTCAAGCATCTGCCAATCATGTCTTACGCCGTCAAGTACGCTTCAAGTTTTTATGCGCCGTTCCGCGAAGCTGCGGAAAGCGCGCCTAGCTTCGGGGACCGGTCCAGTTATCAAATGAATCCCGCCAATGCCAAAGAGGCCCTGCGTGAGGCCCAGACGGATCTGGAAGAGGGCGCCGACCTTCTTCTCGTCAAACCGGCGCTGGGCTACGGAGACATCCTCCATCAAATCAAAGAGCGGTTTAGCTGTCCCACAGGATGTTTTAGCGTCAGCGGCGAGTATTCCATGATCAAGGCCGCTTCTGCCCGGCGATGGCTTGATGAAAAAAAGGTCGTGGCGGAAACTCATCTTTCAATGAAAAGAGCGGGCGCTGATTTTATTATTACTTACTGGGCAAAAAACTTGGCGCAATGGAAAATCCTTGATCAAAAATAGAAAAATGAAAAAGGCGTGGCTTGAGGCCCAAAAAAATTTGGCGGGAGGAGTGGATAGTCCCGTTCGCGCGTTTAAGGCGGTGGGGGGAACCCCCGTCTTTATGAGACAAGGCTGGGGGCCCTATCTCTATGACGTGAACGGTAGCCGATCCATTGATTTCTGCCTTTCCTGGGGAGCGATCCTGTTCGGTCATGCGGATGGGCAGACGATCAAGGCCATCCAACGCCAAGCGTCTCTCGGAACAAGCTTCGGAACCGCCACCGAGTACGAAACCGCCTTAGCCCAAGAAATAAAGAAGGCATTTCCGGGCATGGAGCGGATCCGCTTCACGAGCTCCGGCACCGAGGCAGTCATGAGCGCGATCCGCTTGGCGCGCGGTGTCACCAATAGAAATCAAATCGTTAAGTTCGAAGGCGGTTATCATGGCCATGTGGACAGTCTTCTTGTTGGTTCTCCCAGCTCCCGCGGAATTCCGCCGCCGCTTGCCAAACTTACGACGGTTCTTAAATACAATAACACCGAAGAAGCGCGGCGATTCTTAAGAAAAAGAAAAAACATCGCGTGCGTGATCGTGGAACCCATTGCGGGAAACATGGGCGTGATTCCGGCAAGACAAGATTTTTTGCAAGCGCTTCGAAAAGAAACGGTCAGGCAGGGCGCGCTTCTTATTTTTGACGAAGTGATCTCCGGATTCCGGGTGGCCTACGGGGGTGCCCAGCATCTATACGGCATTGAGCCGGATATCACGACCCTGGGCAAGATCATCGGAGGTGGCCTTCCGGTCGGGGCGTTTGGCGGTAAGCGTCGATGGATGGACGCCTTGTCTCCCAACGGAAAGGTTTATCAGGCGGGAACGCTTTCAGGGAATCCCTTGGCGATGGTTGCGGGTTTGAGCGTTCTTAAACGACTCTCAAAGGATTTTTATAAAGCATTGAACCAAAAAAGCGCCGCGTTTTTTCAAGAGGCCCGATCCGTCTTAAAGAAACAAGGGAGAGAGGTTGTGATCAACGCCGCGGGATCCATGTTTACGATTTTCTTCAGCAAAAAAGCGCCGTTAAATTTCAGGGAAATACCCGCCTCGCATCACAAAAAATTCAAGGCATTTTTCCAGCAAATGCTAAAATACCATGTTTATTTGCCGCCGTCGGGCTTCGAATCTTGCTTTATTTCAAAAGCCCATGGCCAAAAGGAATTGGAGCTCACCTTGAAAGCGCTACGGAGCTGCTCAAAAACACTGTTTCTTTTGCTCCTCTGCTTTGCGTTCATGGGAGCCGATTACCTGGGCCATACGAAGCTTCAGCGTTCCAAAAATTTCATGGGTACGACGTTTGAAATGACGGTTTTTGATAGCACGCTGACGAAAGAACGCCTCGCATTCGTCGCGGACAACGCGTTTCATAGCATCGGGACCCTCTATAACAAAATGTCGAATCAAACAGAGGACAGCCTTATTTCAAAAATTAATCGCGCGAAAGCAGGTGATTCTTTTAAATTGGACGAAGACGCCTTTTATGTGTTAAAAGAGTCTCTCCGCGTTCAGCAGGCCGTGGGCGATGGTTTTGACATGACGGATTGGCCCCTAAAAAAAGCATGGCTTGAAGCCAAGGAAAAAGGGGAACCGCCCTCAAAACAAACTATCGACGCCCTGTTGCCAAACGTAGGGAGTCAAGGGTTCCACCTAGATTCCGAGACAAAAACGTTGACCGTTAAAAAGGAAGGCGCGCAATTGGATGTCGACGATATCATACGGGGTTACGCGATCGAGCAGGCGCTTCAAACGCTCAAAGAAAATGGGGTCACGTCCGCCTTGATCAGCGCCGGGGGAAGCCTGAAATTTCTGGGGTTGTCTCTGGACGGAAGAAGCTGGAGGATTGGGATTGATCATCCGAGAAAAATTGACGATTATGCCGCGACGCTCGAACTGGAGGAAGAAGTCGCCGTCTCGACGACAGCCGACTTCGAAAATTTTTTCTTATTTAAAGGAAAACGATACCCGATCGTGATTGATCCTAAAACGGGATTTCCACCGGAGAATCACGTCGCCGAGGTGACCGTCGTCGCCGAAAACGCGGCCCTTGCCAATATTTTAAGCAAGGTCTTTTTTCTGTTGGGCCCGGACAAAAGCTTTGAAATCGTTGACCGGTTCAAAGACGAAAAGGTCCAGGCGCTATTCATCGAAGAAAAATCGGACGGGAAATTGACGATCAGCTGCTCCGAAGGAATCCAAGCGCGGTTAATGGACATTGACTTATGAGCCTGTTACGCCCCGGCTTAAACGAGATCTACGGCCCAGTTGAAAATGAGCTTGAGGAATTCGGCGAGGTCTTAAAAAAACAGCTCGCCTCTCAAGACACGCTGATCCACGATATTCATCAGCATCTTTTAAAAATGACAGGCAAGTTTTTAAGGCCTGCGCTCGTGATCCTGTGCTCAAAACTAGGTCACGACCATCACTCAAGAGAAGCCATCAAGCTGGCGGTAGCAATCGAGCTAATTCACACCGCGACACTCGTCCATGACGACATCATCGACGATTCCGAATACCGGCGAAACCAGCCGTCGATCCATTCCAAGTGGGGTAGAGAAATTTCAATCGTCTCGGGCGATTATCTTTACGCCAAGGCGTTTATGCTGCTGGCGGATCTCAAAGACGTTTGGGTCAATCAGGCGTTCGCGGCCTGCGCCCACGTGATCTGCGAAGGTGAGATGAAGCAGATCGAAAAACGGGCTGATTTCTTCATGGATGAAAAAGAGTACCTAAGGATTATCCATCAAAAAACGGCGTCTCTTTTCCAGGCGGCGTGCATGGGCGGTGCTTACTATTCGGGCCTCGGCAAAGACAAGATAGAAAAGCTTGGTGATTTCGGCTTTCGTCTGGGGATGGCGTTCCAAATCATCGACGACTGTCTGGATTTGACGAGCGACGTCGAGAATCTTGGAAAACCCGCGGGGCTTGATATCAACAAACACGACGCGACGCTTCCGATTCTTTATCTTTTTCAACGCTTGGACGAAACAGAAAAAAAGCGGCTGATGGAAGAGATAAAAATAGGCGGTCCTTCATTGCTCAACGTCGTGCGAAAACTGGCGCTTCAGACAAAATCCATCGAGCAAGCGACCGTCAAAGCCAAGCACTACGTGGAAGAAGCGATCCAAGACTTAGCCAAATTCAAAGACTCGCCCTACAAAGAGAGCTTGATGCAACTGGCCGATCATTGCCTGGAACGGGCCCGATAAGATAAGCCCTTGTGGTCAAGCGCTAAAAAATTGTATAATTGACACATCATGTCATTGCGAGCATAGCCGCTAGGCATGGCGAAGCTCCGCCAAAAATATTGGCGGATCCGCCACGTTCTGTGGCGGAAATCTATCCTCATCTAATGAAGAGGTGCTTATGTTTGGAATCGGTTTTTCAGAACTTTTGGTCATCCTGCTTGTCTGTTTGCTGCTTTTTGGAGCCAGCAGGCTTCCGGAAATCGGCAAGAGTCTAGGCGAAGGAATTCGTGAATTTAAAAAGGCAATGAAAGAAAGTTCCGGCGATTCGTCTGATCCAAAAGATAACAGCAAGAAGTCTTAACCTGCCTGATGGATCACCCGAGGAATAATTCCCGAGTCGTCGTCGCGATGTCCGGCGGGGTGGATAGCTCCGTGTGCGCATCCCTCTTGAAACAGAGAGGGTATGACGTGATCGGCGTCACGATCAAGACCTGGTCGAACGACGAATGCCGGGATGAAAAATCAAAGGGCTGCTGCTCCATCCGCGACATTGACGACGCGCGTTCGGTCGCCAGAAAACTAGACATTCCTTACTATGTCATGGATCTATCCTCCGATTTTAAAGAGAAGGTGATCGACTATTTTGTGGGAGAGTACCTGGGCGGCAGAACGCCCAATCCTTGTATTGAGTGCAACAACCACATCAAATTCGGTGTCTTAACGCAAAAAGCCGGCGAACTGGAAGCAGATTACGTGGCCACCGGCCACTATGCCAGGAAAGATTTTGCACCGGAGGAAGGTCGCTATTTCATCCGGGAGGGTGTGGATCTGTCCAAGGATCAGTCCTATGTTCTGTTTGGATTAAATCAAGCGCAGCTTGCCAAGATTCTTCTACCCATCGGTGAACTGAAGAAAAGCCAGGTCCGCACGATGGCTCAAGAATTGGGATTGCGTGTTTTCGATAAACCGGATAGCCAAGAAATTTGCTTTGTCAAAACCAGCTACGGCAACTTTGTGAAACAGGTCGCGCCTGAAAAACTTCCCGGCAAAGGCACGTTCGTGAACCAAGAGGGGGAGGTGGTAGGGACTCATGAGGGCAGCCACCTTTTTACCGTGGGCCAACGAAAAAGAATAAAGATAACGCGTAAGACGCCTTATTTCGTCACGGCCGTGAACGCTTCAAAAAACGAAATCACAATCGGGCCCGAAAATGATTTATACGCCCAGGAAATGAAGGTCCGGCGCGTGAGTTGGCAGCTCCATCCAAGGCTAGGGGATATCCAAGTAAAGATCCGGTCCAGGCATTCAAAAACGGAAGCGCAGATCACCTATATTTCAGACGCGGAGACGACGGTCCGGTTTAAAACCCCGCAAAAGGCCGTGACGCCCGGTCAGGCCGCGGTTTTTTATGACGATGACCGTGTGCTTGGAGGGGGTTGGATAAATTTTGGCGGTGTAGCTCAGCCTGGTTAGAGCAGCGGTATCATAAATCGCTTGTCGTTGGTTCAAATCCAACCACCGCCATAAAATTGGGTTCACCCCGTCATACGACGGGGTGTCCGGTCGAATGACCGGACAAATCCTGTCACCGCCATGTTTTGACTTTCCGGAATAAAGCAGGTATACTGAAAAGATAACGTCAATCTAAGAACGGAGTTTGCTATGAAAAAATTCGGCCTTTTACTATTGTTCCTTTTCACTTTTATCGTGATCCCATGGGTCCGGGCGGAAACCGCAGATGCTCCGACCTCAGAGCCACCTGCGGTTTCAGAGACCGCGATCCCAGAGGTAACACCGGCTCCTGTTGAAACGGAAGCAGCCGGTGAAACTCCAGCTGCGGCCCCGAATGAAAATCTTGAATTCGTTTCCGGGGAGGTCGTCGCGGCCGATGAAACGGCAAAAACCGTTAGCTTCAAACTCTACGGCGAGGAAGAAAATCGCGAGGAAAATAAGACCTTGACCGTCACCGTGGATGATTCTACCGATATCACCGACGGCGAGAAAGACCGAGACCTTAAATCGCTGACAGCCGGCACCGAGGTTGACGTGGAATACGACCCGGCTTCGAACCACGCGACTTATATTTTCGTTTATTAAAAAAACTCAAAGCCACCCTCGTTTGTCGGTTCTTAAAACACTGCTTCATCAAATCGAATTGACCAATCGGAAGTACCGGTTGCTTAAGAAACGCGATTCCATCGTCGTGGGCGTTTCCGGCGGCCCGGACTCCATCGCGCTTCTGATCTTATTGTCAAAACTAAAGAGAAAGTATTCGCTTAAAATCGTCGCCGCCCATCTGAATCACGGATTGTCAAAAAAACAAGCCCACTCGTTTTACGCGCTGGCCAAGAAAAATGCAGAAGCGCTTAACATTCCGTTTTATTCAACGGCCGTCCCGGTCAAAAAACTGGCTAAAACAAACAAGCGATCGCTTGAAGAAATGGGGCGAATTGCCCGCTACCGGTTTTTTGAAGAAATCGCGACCAAAACCAGGTGCCAAAAGATCGCGACCGCGCACACAATGGATGACCAGGCGGAGACCGTGCTGATGAGAATCTTGAGAGGTTCGGGCCTGCGCGGATTGACGGGCATTCCTTACAAAAGAAAGCAGGGAAGATTCGAGGTGATCCGGCCTTTGCTTTCCGTTGAAAAAAGCCAATTGACCGCTTGGCTCAGGGAAAACCGCATCCGATACTGCACGGATGAAACCAACCGAGAGACTCTTTTCACGAGAAACCGGATCCGCCATGATTTATTGCCAAGAATCGCTAAGGACTTCAATCCTCAAATTAAAAGATCCCTGGCGAATCTCCAAACGGTGTGTTTTGAGGTTCAAGACTATTTGCAGGCGCTGGGTTTGAAAAAGCTTAAACAAAGCGCCCGGTGGAACACTTCTTCGCCTAGAAGGCTGTCACTGAACTTGTCATTTCTTCGGCGCTTGAAACCTGTCATTCTGCAGGAAACCCTTTTTGCCGCGCTGGCCGAGTGCTGCGGGAGCTCAAAACGCTTTACTTACGCCCATATTCAAAGCCTGGTGGATCTGGTGACCTCCGATAAGCTCAGCTTAGAAACCCATCTTCCCGGCAAAATGACCGTTAGAAAAAACACCAAGTCTTTGGATTTTATGCTATAATCCCACTAATAGTAGTTCCTTAGGCTTATACTAACTATAGAGAGGGGTCTTGACCCAATGTCGAAAATAGAGCTTGGGCCCAACGAGCCGCTGGAAAAGGCGCTTCGCCGCTTCAAAAAGAAAATAGAGCGCGAGGGCATTTTGAAAGCGCTCAAAGCCAGAAAACATTATGAAAAGCCCAGCGAAATCAAACGCCGAAAGGCGCGTAGCAGTAAAAATCGAAGAAATTACTAATAAGAGGTGACTCATGGCCAAAAAAGTGGATGAGTCATGGAAAGAAGCCATTCATAAAGAAAAAGGGTCGCCGGAAGAAGCCGGCGAGCGCGCTGAAAGTATTCCTCTCGAGCCAAATTTCCCCTTTTTTATTTCCACTCTCGGCATGCAAGCGCTTGTCGCGCTGGGAGAAATCCCCAATCCGTCTACCGGCGAAAAAAAGACGGATACCACACACGCCCGGTATCTCATTGATGTGATTCAGATGCTCTCGGACAAAACCAAAGGAAATCTGTCTAAAGAAGAAGAATCAGTGCTGCGGGATCTTCTTTACGAACTGCAAATGAAATTTGTAGAGAGAACTCAATGAATATTTTTCCCTCGTCAATCCTTGGCTTTGCGTTAGGTGCGCTACTCGGTGGCTTTTTCGTCTTTTTTATCCTCAAAGAGCGTCTTTCCAACTGCCAAAACCTGTTAGAAGCCGAACGCGCCACCACGCAAAAGCTCCAAAATGAATTCCGTCTTGCCGCTTCCAGCGCGCTTCAACAAACCGCCGAACAGTTCTTGGCCTCCGCAATCAAAGACTTAAGGCAAGTGAAGACGGAAGCCGATCAAAGCATCGAGAAAAGAAAAGACGAAATCACCGTCTCCGTTTCCGAAATGAAATCAAAACTGGATGAAACCCAAAAAATCGTACGCAAGTTCGAAGACGACCGGCACGCGATTTACGGAAAATTGGAAAACGCATTATGGCAGGTATTGCGCGCCGAGGAATCGATCCGCATCGAAACGGGGGCGTTGAAAAAAGCGCTGACGGTGGGTTCCGGTATTCGAGGCCCCCTCGGACAGATGCTTTTACAAGACATCTTGGAGGAGAACGGGCTTATTCGAGGAACCAATTTTGACACGCAGGTGACGCTGACCGGCGAAAATGATAAAGAACAACGTCCCGATTTTGTCATTTACTTGCCCGGAGGAAAACGGCTCGCGATTGACGCCAAGGAGCTCAGCGGCGAATACATCCTGGCTCAAGAGACGGAGGATCCTGCTATACAAAAAGAACACTACCAGAAGCTCGTGGCAAACATTCGCGATAATTTCACCCGCTTAAGCCGCAAAGAATATCAATCATTGCTCGACCCGGAGATCCCCTTTGTGGTCATGTTTGTGCCGAGCGAATCGGTGATTCGAGCTGCTTTTTCCACCGACGCAGGTATTTTTCAAGAGGCGGCGCAGCGACAGGTGATCATCGCCAGCCCGATGACCATCATCCCGCTTGTTTATCTGATCAAACACAGTTGGCAGCAAAACCAGCTGGCTGAGAACGCCCGCGAGCTCGGCGAAGCGGTCGAAGGCCTTGGGGAAAGATTGTATAAGTTCGTCGAACATCTGCAAGAAGTGCGGTCCGGAATCAAAAAATCGGCCGAGAGCTGGGACCGGGCGATGGGTTCTTGGGAAAAACGCGTGGTTCCTCAGCTTGAACGGACAAAAAATCTTGGTGGCAAGCTTCGGGACGGCGAAGACTTAACCGTCATTGGTTCTGAAATCACCCGCTAAGAAAGGATGCTCTCATGGATCAACTGATTGCCAGTTTCCCTAAAAATAAATTTGAAGAAGTGCGCGTGCAGATCAAGGAATTCAAAGGGTATGATCTCTTGGATCTCCGCGTCTACGCTTCCGCCAAAGAAGGGACGGACAAAGTCCCGACGGGGAAAGGTCTTTCGATCAACGTGTCCCATTTCGCCGAATTAAAAAAAGCGCTTTTGGACGCGGAGATCGTTCTAAGAGAGAATGACCTGCTCGAATGAGTAAACTGATCGAATCGCTGAAAGCGAGCGCGAAAGAATTTTCCCAGAGGCAGTCGAGAGAACACAACGACCCGGCGGAAAAAGGAAAGACCAGTTATGAACTGACGCAGGAACAGCTGGCGGATGTTTATTTTTCAGGTTCCGAGAAAATAAAGAAATCCGACACTCCGCTTGTCATCAAGGTCATTGAAAAGCACAGGTCCTCTTCCGCGGTCCCGTGGCTCATCACTTCCCTATCCTTCTTTCTTCTGGCGCTGAGTCTCTTTACCACTAAAAGGGTGTTTGTGGATATCCGGATCGTTGACGACAAAAACCCGTCCTTAGGCCGCCAGGAGGATGAACCGCCGAACCCCGTGGCGGAAAAAGCGGACAGGATTTCAATGCAGGATTTCGTGTTTGAAGGAGCGGCCAAGCTCGCCAGCGCCAAGGACAAAAATTCTCTGACGCTAGTCAATAGCTCGGTCGCGCTTTTTGCGCGAGCCAACCTACACTTTGATTCACCGGTGAATCTCGCAGAATCTAAAATCGTTTTTTACGCCAAAGGCAATCGCGGGGGCGAAAATCTTGCGCTGGCTGTCAAAGACAAGGAAAATATCCAGGCATTCGTAAAAAATAAAATGTTTCCTTTTCCGGAGGCATTGACAACGCAGTGGCAAAGGGCCGAGATACCGCTCGTGAATGTCGTGGAAGCCTTTGACCCAAAAAATGTGGTGAATCTGCGTTTTGAGTTTGGGTCCAAAGACACGGCCAATAAAGCGGGAGACACCATTTTTGTGAAAGACCTTCAAATTCTACCGCTTTAAACAAGGGCACCCCAATGCATATTATCGCCATCTCAAATCAAAAAGGGGGGTGCGGGAAGACGAGTTCGGCGATTAACATCGCCGCCTGCCTGGCTTCGTTAGGGCACCGAACGCTTCTGATTGACCTGGACCCTCAAGCCCACGCAAGCTTTGGGTTAGGCGTCCGTAATGATAAGCTGGAAAAATCCATCTACAATGTTCTGACCGAGACGGAAGGAAGAAAAAGTTTCTTCGAACAAGTCATTCTCCCCATCAAACCCAACTTGGACCTGGTGCCGTCCCACATATTACTGAGCACGATTGAGCAGGAATTCGTCAATAAAGACGAATCTGTGTCACGGCTTTATGATGCGCTCGGCAACCTGTCTTTTCCATATCAAACGGTAGTGATAGACTGCCCGCCAAGCCTGGGATTCCTCACTTTCAATGCCTTGCGAGCCGCCCACGTCGTTATCGTCCCCATCGAGCTTGGCTCATTTTCTTTGATGGGGGTGAACAAACTCTTAAGCATGATCGAGCTGATCCGCGTGAAACTTCAGCACACGCCGAAGGTGGTGGCTTTGCCAATGATGGTGGACATGCGAACGCGCTTTGCCAAATATATGATCGAAGAAATCACAGCCGCTTTCGGCGAACACGTTTTTAGTAGCGTCATTCACCAAACCATCACGGTCAAGGAATCACAAGCGAAAGGGGTGCCGCTCATCGAGTATAGCCCCAAATCAAAAGGCGCCATTGATTACTTGATGTTGAGCCAAGAAATACTGAACAAAACTTCCCATGAAAATGAAAAACGCCAACACGCTCTGGAACCGGGAAGAGCGGCCGCTCCTTCAGACCGGCTTAAAGAATTTATGGTCAAAGTGACCGGGGCCAAAGAAGTACATCTGGTCGGCGATTTCAATCACTGGCAGATCTGTCCCGATTCGCTGCTGTGGCAAAAAGAAGAAGGGCTATGGCAAAAGCGGTTGTTCCTGGAGCCTGGCCGGTACCGCTACAAATTTGTGATCGACGGAGAATGGACGACGGATCCTTCAAACGACCGGCTCGAACCCAATCCTTATGGCGGCGTAGATTCTGTCCTCGAAATCGGGTAGCCCCCTGACGCCCGTGCCCAAAAAACTGAAGAATTGCCCGCCCAATAGCCGTTACCAAAAAAGCTTAAAAGAGGCCGAGCGGAAGGCGAAAGGCCTGAAAAAAGGAATGTGGGCTAGCATTTCTTGATAATTTAAGCGCCAAAGGTTAAAATAGTGGCTTACGCAAGGAGTGAGAATGATTAAAGAAGCTAAGATTGTTTCCGTCGTATCTCTTTTTCCGCTTCCACAATACGTGATTGTCTTGGAAGACATGGAGAAGACGCGGCTGGTTCCCATTTGGATCGGCGTGAACGAAGGGAATGCAATCGCTCTTGAAATGCAGGGCGAAAAATTCCCCCGGCCTCTCACGCACGATTTGATCGTCAATATCTTCGGCGTGTTAAACGCAAAAATAGAAAAGATCGTCGTGAGCGACCTGAAAGACAACAGTTATTACGCGATGATTTACATCCAAGTCGACGGAAAAACCCTCTCCATTGATGCGCGCCCTTCTGATTCGCTGGCACTGGCGGTGCGCATTCACTGCCCGATTTACATTGAGGAAGCGGTATTGCTCAAATGCCCGAAAATAGAACACCCCATCACGAAAGAGGAGATCGATAAGTTCAAAGACGCGTTGAAAACCATGACACCGGAAGAATTTTTTAAAAAACTGAAGGATGCGCCTCCGGCCGAGGAAGCCAAATCGTTCGAGTTGGGTGAAATGGAAGGGGAGGGGGACGAAGAAGACGAGGATGACTCGGAAGAAGATGATGAAGAAAAAAAACCATAGGGAGGACCCGTCATGAACCGCAAGGCAACAAAAATCGCCGCTGTCACTATATTGTCTCTTACCTTGAGCTCTTTCACGCCGGCGTGGGCTGATTCATCAAGCGCTTCGGCCAGTTCCGCTCAAGTCGACTACGGAACCGGCGTAGGACAAAAGTTGGGCAGGGGGCTTGGAAATGTGGCATTTGGCTGGCTGGAAATTCCGAAGGGCATTCAAGACGTCGGTGACCAAAGAAATTTCATCGCCGGGCTTACCTGGGGGCCTCTTCAAGGCATCGGGAAAGCCCTGGTAAGAACGGTGGCAGGCGCCTATGAGGTCGCGACTTTTCCGGTTCCGCTGCCTCCGAATTTTGAGCCGCTGCTGAAACCGGATTTCGTGTTGGAAGATCAGCGCTAACTATTTACGCAAAGGTCAATAGTGCAAAACCTCCCTCGGTTAGAGACCTTCGACAAAGAATCGGAACAGAGCCTCCGATTATTTGAGGAGCGTCTGGGCGAACACGCCGCGTTTCTTGCGACCTTGTGCCCGCGGCTGGTGGAGCGATGGACAGAGCTTTATTTAAGCGTTTTTGGCCGCAGCGCGTTTTTCTCGACGCAGCGCGTCCAGAAAATATTCAAAGAGCTCGCGGAGCTCCTGGTGCAATGCCTAAAAGAAAAACGGCTGGATATTTATTTTGAGAATCTAAAAGAAAAGGGGGCCCTCTTTTATCGGCTCGGCGTCCCGTTTGAAGAAGTCATTATTTCGTTGCATCTCTTCGAGGAAACCTGCCTTGAGCAATTTCTAAACGCTTACCCGCGTCGCTCCCTGCTGCCCGAGTTCCTCTGCGCGATGGAAGAACTTCACCACGAGGGGCTGACCTATTTGGCGGCCAGCTATTTTGAAACGACGAAAAAAGAAATGCAAAAGGTGACCAACAGCCTCCTCGAAGAAAATGAGGCGCTGCAGAACGATCTGGCTCAAACCAAAGATTCGTTTTTCATCCACACGCGCAAAGAATTGGCTTCGATGCAGCTCATGATCAGCGGCGTCAATCACAAACTCAGAAACCGCGTTTACCAATTAAGCCGCATTCAAAAAATGTCGGACACGCTTGAGAACGAGCTTCAGGTTCCAAAACTCCTGAAAACGGCTTCCACGCAGTTCCTTGCCATCTGCCCTCCGAATTCGGACGTCTATTTCGGGTTCTTCGATGAGGAGAGGAGGAAGGTTAATCTTTATAATCAGCCCTTGAGGCAATCGCCCGAATGCGACATCGTCAAAACATTTTACTTTTCGGAACTTCCCGCCGCATTCCAAGAGGCGTTATATGATGAGTCAAAAAGGGTTGCGCACTTCAAAGGCACCCAGGACGTTCCAAAGGTTCTGACGGAACTTGTGGCCTTAAGAAATCACAAGGAATTCCTTGTGGTGCCGATCCGCAGGTATCGCGAGGCCATCGGCTTTATTTTTTTAAGCACACAGGTGGATAATTTTTTTTCTAAAAACAACTACAAGTTCTGTCAACGGCTCGGCCAAGTCGTGTCCAAAGCGGTGATTGCCGCCGCCTTATTCACCAAATCAAAAAAACAGGAAGAATTTGCGTTGTTGCTGACGGAGCTAAACCACGGGCCTCGTGAAAGGAAGCCCTTCGAAACCACGCTCGATTTTTGCCTTGGCTCTCTCATTGATCTCCTGGGGGCGGAACGCTCCTCTTTAATGCGGTTTGACGACGAAAAAAAGGAACTCAAGGTTTTCGCGGCCAAAGGTTATCGCGTTTACCCGATCACGGGAATGCCGATCAAATGGGGAGAGGGGATCGCCGGCCTGGCGCTCAAAGAGTCCAAAGTCATTTCAATCACCAAAATGCGCGAACCGGACAGAACGAACCTCTTCGCGCGGCTCTTGGGGCGCGAAGAGAACAGAGAGTTGTGTGTGAAATCTCTTCTTTGCATGCCCCTTTTTCAATTGGAAAAACCGATCGGGGTGATCAATATCTCCACGATCAATTTTCACAAGGATTTTGAAAGGTCCGATATCGATATGGCTCATGAGGTCGCCAACCGAATTGCCGGCATCCTTCAAGACTTGCCCGCGAAGGACTGACCGATTGGTCCGGAAACCGTGAACAAGAAATACCTCTTAAAAGACTCTCCGGGTTCTTCTCCGCTGACCGTTGACTACAAAAGTGAGCTTAATTCTTCTCAAATAGAGGTCGTCACCGGCGCCGAAGGGCCGTGCTTGGTTTTAGCAGGCGCCGGCAGCGGCAAGACACGCACGCTCATCTACCGCGTCTCCTATTTGATAGAAAAAGGGGCAAGGCCCGAGGAAATCCTACTAGTCACGTTTACCAATAAGGCCGCCCAAGAAATGCGCAATCGCGTGGAAGCGCTGCTTCAGACAAAAGCCAAGGGCTTATGGTGCGGTACCTTTCATCATATCGGACACCGCGTGCTGCGCCTGTACGCCAAGGCGGCGGGCTTAAACGAGGATTTCGGCATTTTGGACGAAGAAGACAGCCGGGACCTGGTGAAGGCCTGTATGAAATCCCTTCCTCTTAAAAACCCACAAACACGATTTCCGAAAGCGGGCATCGTGCATTCCCTCTTGAGTTTTGCTGTCAACTCGAAAAAAAGCATCTCGGAAGTCGTGATGAAACGCACTCCCTATTTTTCATCTCTCATCAATGATTTTGAAAGCATAAACGTTTTGTACGGGGAAAAGAAACGGAAGACGAATAACCTGGATTATGACGATCTGCTGGTGAAATGGATCGAGCTGCTTCAGAAGTCCGCTCGGGTTCACGAGCGGCTGACGCGCCAGATTCGTTACTGCCTGGTGGACGAATATCAGGACACGAACCGGTTGCAGCACGAGCTAATCCGGATTTTATCTTCCACTCATAAAAATATCCTCGTCGTGGGCGACGATGCCCAATCGATTTATTCGTTCCGCGCGGCGGAGATCAAAAACATCCTTGCGTTTCCGGAGGAATACGAAAACACCAAGCTATTCAAGCTGGAAACCAATTATCGGTCGACGCGGTCGATCCTGGATCTTGCCAACGCCAGCATCAAGCACAATGTCCATCAATTTCCGAAAACACTCAAAAGCGTGCACGAGCCCGGCAACCTCCCTCAATTCTTGAAGGTGCGCGACCCACGCCAGCAGGCTCGTTTTGTGATCCAACGGATTTTGGAATTCCAAGAAGCGGGGTTCGAGCTGTCCCAGATCGCCGTGCTTTTCCGCGCCCATTATCAAGCCGCCGAACTTGAAATGGAACTCGTAAAACAAGGATTTTCCTACGTGGTGCGGGGCGGGATACGGTTCTTTGAACAGGCGCATATCAAAGACGCGCTGGCCTTTCTAAGGATCCTGTTAAATCCCATGGATGAAATCGCATGGACGAGGGCGTTGACTTTACAACCGGGCATCGGGCCCGGTTACGCCGAAAAAATATTCACCCGGGTGGAAAAAGAAAACGGCGATCTGAAGAAAGTGATCACCCCTGATTTCGGGGCAGAGCTGCCATTAAAGATCCGGCAGGGGTTCGCGTCATTCAAAAGGACTTTAAAAAATCTGATCAAAGAAGAGCTGAGAGACCATCCGGACCTTCTGCTCGAGGAAGTGCTTGAAAACGGCTACAACAAACACGTATTGATGAATTTCGAGAACGCCGAAGACCGTCTCGAAGACCTGAAAGAGCTGGTCAATTTTGCTCACACCTACAAGAAACTAAAGGATTTTCTGGCGGATGTGACGCTGCGCGAAGGATTCAAAGGCGAATCAATCTTGAATCATGGCGGCGAGGAAGACCCGAGGGACGAGCTCGTTTTATCCACCATCCATCAGGCGAAAGGTCTCGAATGGCGAGCCGTCTTTGTGATCAGTCTGTCCGAAGGCCAGTTCCCGCACGCCAAATCCATGGAAAACGAAGACGAGCTCGAAGAAGAACGCCGTCTTTTCTACGTCGCTGCCACGCGGGCGAAAGAAGAGCTGATTCTTGTCCACCCCATGACGCGTTATGACTATCATGCGGGCACCGTGATCAATCGGCCTTCAGCCTTTATCTCCGAGCTTGATTCGCGCGTTTATGAGGAGGTGGAAATCGAGGAAAGCCGGGAAGAGGAGACGATCTACCTTGATTAAAAAATCGGCGCTTTTCACCGTTTTTTTGGTCGTCTTGGTGGATCTCATGGGTTTTGGGATTGTCCTGCCTCTCATTCCATTCTATGCCGCGGAGTTCAACGCGTCCGCGATCTCCATAGGGTTGCTTTACAGCATCTATTCGCTGGCACAGCTGGTGTTTTCGCCCTTGTGGGGCAGTCTTTCGGACCGGATCGGCCGGCGACCGATCATGCTCATGAGCACTTTGGGAGCCGCCTTTGCCTATCTTCTATTCGCGTTCTCAAATTCGCTATGGCTGCTCTTTCTATCTCGGCTCATCGCCGGAATCATGGGAGGAAATATCTCTACCGCTCAGGCCTATGTGGCCGATGTCACCGCTCCCCAAGAAAGGGCGAAGGGAATGGGTTTGATTGGAGCGGCATTTGGCATTGGGTTCACGGTAGGGCCTGCCATCGCGACACTACTGATTCATCCTCAATTCCACGAATGGCTCCAGCGCCTGGGGGTTTCTTCAAATAAATACGCGCTGCCGGGACTCTTCGCGGCGCTCATGTCCGTTGCCAGCTTCCTACTAGTCTCGTTAACACTGCCTGAAACGGTGAAAAAGGCCTCGAGAAACGACCCTGGAAAAATCGTCAGAGACAGCCTCTTTAGCAAACGATTTTGGCAAACCTTGGCACAGGAAAACCGATCTTCAAAACACCACTTCCTTATGCTCTTCATGACCAGTGTTTTCTTGCTCTCGTTCGCCCAATCCAGCCTCTACAGCGCGTTCCCTCTTTTCTGCAAGACGATTCTTTTTTTATCGCCTGAAAAGGTCGGAATGCAATTCGCTTACATGGGGCTGATCGCCGTCATTATCCAAGGGGGATTGATCCGGACTCTTGAAAAAAAATTTGGCGAGACGCGGCTTTTTTTAACCGGAAATATTTTAATGATCACGGGACTGGCGCTTATTCCGTTTGCAAGTTCTGAAAAAACGCTGACGGCTTTTTTAAGTCTCATGGCGATCGGCGGGAGTTTAAACGGCCCGACGCTGAACAGTCTTATTTCCAAGGAAGCGGACCCCACGAAAATCGGCGCGACCATGGGGACTTCTCAAGGGTTATCCGCGCTTGGGCGCGTGGTCGGCCCGACCTGGGGAGGGGTGCTTTTCAGTACCTCGTTTCAGTCACCGTTTATCATCACCGCGCTCGTCGCCTCTTTAACAGTTTATTTTGGATTGAAGTTACAAGAATAAAATGCGATAATTTTCTGATGCCCATCGCCAAACCCAATTCAGGAAGAAAGTTATTTTTCGGATTATTTATTTTTCCACTTTTAATCGCCGTCGGAATGGCGGTGCTCCTTTGCACGGTGGTGCTTCTCACCAATGAACAAGAGACACCTGAGTCTTTGATCACCGCGATCAAGACCGGCTCCCCCAGCAAACGCTGGCAAAAGGCGTTTGAATTATCCAACGAATTAAACCGAAAAGGTGCGCAAGGGATCCGTAACCTTGCGACGATGAAAGAAATCATTCACGTTCTGCAGGACCCTTCACACTATGACGCCAAGACGAGAAGTTATATGGCCATCGCGCTTGCCCATTTCAATGAGCCCGAAGCCGCCCAAGCGCTAAAAAAATCCCTTCAAAATAAAGAAGAGGGGGAAGAGGTCAAGTTATACAGTCTCTGGTCCTTAGGGGCACTGAAAAATAGCGGCGCGCTGCCTGAGATCACTCCCTACCTAAAGAGTGATAATGCCGATCTTCGAAAAATGGCCGTCTATGTGCTGGGTGCGATCGGCGATAAAGCCGCGACGTCATCCCTGCGCCCGCTGTTAAATGACGCGGTTGAGGACATCCGGTGGAACGCGGCGCTCGGTCTGGCGCGGCTTGGCAACGACGCCGGATTCGAAGTGCTTTTAAAAATGCTGGATCGCCCATCGCTCGTTTCAAATCACCCTATGAACGAGCCCGAAATAGAAGCCGTGATGATTAACGCGACCAAAGGGCTCGCCTTAGTGAAAAGGCCCGAATCGTTGGAAATTCTCAAAAAAATTTCGCGCGAAGACAAAAGCTTAAAAGTCCGGCAAGCGGCGATCGAATCCATCAATACCCAAAAGGAAGCGCACCGGTTATGAGCGAACCGCCACAGACCCCGAAACCTGCTGCGCCATTGGCCCCGGTCGTCAATACTTCGATGGACCGCCGGCGGTTTCTCTCCTGGATGGGCTTGGCGTGGGTGAGTTTCGCGGCCGCCACGGGCGGCGCGCTTTCCATTGTCCTTCGGTTTCTTTTTCCCAACGTCGTGTTTGAACCGCCCACGACTTTCAAGGCCGGCCATCCAAGTGACTACGAGATCGGGATCGTCGATGAGCGCTGGAAGGAAAAATTCGGCGTATGGATAATAAAAACCGCCGAAGGGATGTACGCGCTGTCCACGATTTGCACTCATTTAGGATGCACGCCCAACTGGCTGTCGGCCGAAAATAAGTTTAAATGCCCCTGCCACGGCAGCGGTTTTTATAAATCGGGAATTAATTTTGAAGGCCCGGCGCCGCGGCCGCTCGAGCGATACCGCATCCATTTGGCCGAAGACGGGCAAATCTTGGTGGATAAAGGCAAAAAATTCCAACAAGAAAAAGGGGAGTGGAACAATCCCGAATCGTTTTTACCGCTGTAAATGAGCACGGAGTAACCTCTTATGACTGAACCTGAAAAGAAACCCAAGCTCGATCTTGGCAAATTCATCACCGAATCCCAGCTTTATAAATCCATGTTTCGTCACGGGTATTCGACCTCGGACCGCGATCGGGCGTTGTCGGTCATGACGAATGTCTTTTTTCACCTCCATCCGGTCAAGGTGAGAAAATCAGGTGCGCGCTTTGGATTTACCTGGTGTGCGGGCGGATTGTCTTTTTTTGTTTTTCTGACGCTGGTCGTGAGCGGCATTCTTCTCATGTTTTATTACCGCCCGACCGTCGAATACGCTTACAACGATATCATGGCGCTGCGGGAACACGTGCCGTTTGGGATCATGCGGGAGCTTCACCGCTGGGGCGCCCACGCGATGATCATTACCGTTTGGCTCCACATGTTCAGGGTCTTCATGACCGGCTCTTACAAGCCGCCGCGCGAGTTTAATTGGGTGATTGGCGTGATGCTGCTAGTTCTCACGATGCTCCTGAGCTTCACCGGCTATCTTTTGCCTTGGGACCAGCTGGCGATGTGGGCCATCACGGTGGGAAGCAATATGGCCAGGGCCACGCCATTCCTGGGGCATGAAGGCCCCGGCGCAGCGCTTTTATCCGTTGGCGATATTCAGCTGGTCACCGCCGGCAGCGACGTGCGTTTCGCGCTTCTGGGCGGACGGTTCGTAGGTGCGAACGCGCTGCTCCGGTTTTACATCCTGCACTGCGTCGCGATCCCCACGGTGGTCGTCGTCCTAATGTCCGTTCATTTCTGGAGAATCAGAAAGGATGGAGGGATCAGCGGTCCCTTATAATTGAAACGATGCTGGAAATTTTTAAGCAGTTTATAAACGCCCTGTCGTCGCCCGTGATTATTTTCACGTCGGCGATCGTGGTCTTTGTCCTTTTTGTCTTCTTTCCAAAACAGGTGACTTCCAAACCCATCGGCTTGGTCATCTTAACCGTGGTTTTAGGATTTTTCGGGATCGGGCTGACGGATCCTCATTTCAGAAAAATCGTAAGCACTCCCGACAATGTCCCGATTGTCGGAATGATATTTATTTTCGGCTACTTCACCTGGTACGCGATGAGAAAAGCGGTCGAGAATGACCGGCGCATCGAAAAAGGGGAGCCCACGGTCGAACAGCTCGAGACCAATGAAAAGGTCCTTGTTTTCCCCTATCTCATTTTTATCGAATTCGTCGTGGCGCTGGCTTACGCGGTGATGCTTGTCTTGTGGTCGATCTTTTTAAAGGCGCCGCTTGAGCAGCCGGCTAATCCGACGGTTTCCCCGAATCCCAGCAAAGCGCCGTGGTATTTCTTAGGGCTTCAAGAAATGCTGGTCTATTTCGATCCTTGGATCGCCGGTGTTTTACTGCCCACCTTTATCATTTTAGGCCTCTGCGCGATTCCCTATCTTGACCGCGACCCAAGCACCTCCGGTTTCTATTCTTTCAAAAATCGCCGTTCCGCGATCACGATCTATCTTTTTGGTTTCTGGATTCTTTGGATATTGCTGATCATCACGGGCACTTTTTTGAGAGGCCCCAATTGGAATTTCTTCGGCCCGTTCGAGGTGTGGGACGTCCATAAGGTCGTACCGCTCCTGAACGTAAACCTATCCGAGCTCATCTTTATCAAATGGCTCGGCTGGGGCCTGCCCAAACAATGGTTTATCCGCGAAGCGCCGGGGATCCTTTTGATCGTGCTTTACTTTGCCATTCCCCCGGTGATCCTGGCGCGAACCGCTTTTAAAAATACCTATAAAAAATTGGAGCCCACCCGTTTCACGCTTCTCATGATTTTGCTTTTGGTCATGGCCGCGCTGCCGATCAAGATGTATTTACGCTGGACGTTCAATTTAAAATACCTCGTCGCGATCCCCGAGTTTTTCTTCAATATTTAACCCATGGCCAAACCTTCGCCCACGCTGTATAGCATCGCCAAGACCTTTATGTGGTTTGCGATTATCAGCCTTCTCTTGACCGCGTCGCTGATCGGAATCGTATGGCTGGATCATTCGCGGGAGTGGAAAAACTGGCAGAAGAAGTTTATCCGGTTGAAAGTAGAGATGACTAAAGATGAGCTTCAAAAAGCCGACGCGAAGATAGACAAACAAACACTCGCTGACCTGGAAAAACAGTCCCAAGCGGCGGAGAGCGCGTTTAAAGCCCGCCGAAAGGAATATGAGACGCTCGAAAAGGAAATCCGGTCTCTCGACACCAAGATCATAAAGGCGACAAATAACACCCAGAACTTCAAACAATATCAGGATTCGAACCGCTATTTCTTTGAGGAGTACCAAAAAAATAAGGACGCCCGCGCTCAGGGGTACGCCAAAAAAATGAACGCGCTTGAGCTCAAGCTCGAAAAATCAAAACGAGGACTTGAGGCGCTTGAAAAATCTAGGGAGGAGAAGGCCGCCCAAGCGGCCTCGTATCAAGAGAAAGAAAAAGCGTTAAAAAAAGAAATAGCGAATAGGCTGGACGAGAAAAAACGGGTGGAGCGCCGGCTTGAAAATATAAAGCCGACAATCGCCAAAGAAATCTTGAACGCCCCCATGATCGACTTCATCGCTCCGTCGCTTCGCATTCAACAGATCGTCTTAGAAGACCTCTATGATGATTACCATTTCACCAAAGCCCAAAAAGTAGACCGTTGTACCACCTGCCACCTCGGAATTGACCAAAAAGGCTTTGAGAATGCTCCCGAGCCGTTCAAAACGCATCCGAACCTCGATTTATTTTTGGCCTCCGATTCGCCGCACGCCATCGAAAAATTCGGCTGCACGGTATGCCACGGAGGAAGCGGCCAGTCAGTCAGCTTCAACGACTCGGCTCATACACCGCGAAACGAGGCGCAGCTAAAAACATGGGAGAAAAAATACCACTGGAAAGAAATGGAAAAATGGGACGACAAGATGCTGCCGATAAACCACATTCAGGCGGCTTGCGTCAAATGCCACGCCGGCGTCGTCGAGGTCCCGCGGGCCCCTCAACTCAACCAGGGACGTAAACTTGCTGAGATCCACGGATGCTTCGCCTGTCATAAGGTAGAAGGATTTTCCGCCGACTGGAAAGTGGGCCCTGATCTTGAGCACGTGCAAAGCAAGCTTCAGCATGATTGGATAATCAAGTGGCTTAAGAACCCGAAAGATTTTCATCCCTCGACAAAGATGCCGCAAATATTCAATCTTTCAAACACCTCTTCTCCGGAGGATCTGGACAAAAACAACGCGGCCATTCAAGGCATTACCGCGTACCTGCTAAAAAATTCAGAACCTGTCGCGCTCTCCAAACCCCCTGCGGAAGACAGCGTGGAAAGCGGGGAAAAGCTCGTTAAAACTCTTGGTTGTCTGGGTTGCCACAATGCCGCCGGGGTCGCCGTCAGCGACTTCGGCCCGGATCTCTCCAATTTAGGAAGCAAAGTAACGCCGGAGTGGCTGTATTCATGGCTCAAAGACCCCAAGCACTACTCCAAAGAAACCCGCATGCCCAATTTACGCTTAAGCGACCAAGAGGCGGCGGACATCACGGCCTATCTTTTATCTCAAAAAAATACTTCCTTTGAGAGCCGGCCGGTGCCGCCGGCAAAACCAGAAGTGGTGGATGAAATGGCGCTCGGCTTTCTTCAAGCAACCCTGCGCCGCTCCGAAGCCGAAGAAGCGCTTTCCAAAATGAGTCCGGAAGAAAAGCTCGAGTTTCTCGGCAAGAAAAGCATCGGCTTCCAGGGGTGCTACTCCTGCCATGCCATCAAGGGTTTTGAGGACGCGAAACCGATCGGGACCGAGCTCTCCAATGTGGGCATGAAAGACATTCATCAATTTGATTTCGGCTTGATTGATATGGATCACACGCGCGAGGCATGGATTGTCCAAAAACTGAAAGAGCCGCGTATTTTCGACCGCGGAAAGGTAAAAACCTACCATGAGAAGCTTCGAATGCCGCAGTTCAATTTCACCGATGAGGAGATCGGCGCGTTGACGACTTTTCTCCTCAGCTTAAGACAAGAGCCGATTCCGCTTCAAATGCAACGGCGCCTTGATTTGAAAGAGGAGACAATTGAGAAGGGGAGATTGCTCGTGTCCAAATTCAACTGCACCGGCTGCCATACGCTGGATGGCAAAGAGGGCGGACTATGGCAATGGACGGAGGATAAGGGGAACGCGCCGCCGACCCTCGACGGGGAGGGAGCAAAAGTCCAGGAAGCATGGCTTCACGGCTTCTTGAAAGAACCCACGCCGATCCGGCCCTGGCTGACTTATCGCATGCCCACTTTCGATTTTAGCGAAGAAGAGCTTTCGACGCTCATCGGCTATTTTGACAATCTTTCGGCGCAGGAAGTTTCATATGCTGGGCTCGGATTGCCCCCGGCGTCTCACGAAAAACTGGAGGACGGAAAAGTGCTTTTTGACAAATTGCAATGCCTGAAGTGCCACGAGGTCAACAAGGCCGCTGCAGCCATGGGCACTTCCTTTCTCGCGCCGGATCTTGGGCTCACCAAAAATCGGCTTAAGCCCGACTGGGTCGAAAAATGGCTGGCAGACCCCCAGGCGCTACAGCCGGGCACGATGATGCCCACTTTCTTCAGCGAAGGCCAGTCACCGATCCCGGATGTCCTGAACGGCGATGCCAAGGCCCAGGTTGAAGCCATCCGTGATTATCTCTACGTCTACGAGACCTCGCAAAATCCTGTTGCAAAGTAGCTGACCCCTCTATAAAATAGGGGGCAGACGATAAAAAAATGGGGGAAAGATTGATGAAAAAGAAAAAGCTTTTTTTATTATTATGGGTTTTGACGCTTGCGGCCGGGTTGACGGGGGTTTCCCATGCCGCGACGATCACCGGCAAGGCCTTGTTTGAGGGGACCGCGCCCACGCCCGAAAATATTAAAATGGGCGCCGATCCGAAATGCCAACTGGCCCATCCGAACGGTTTGGCCGGTGAGGAGGTGGTCGTCAATTCAAACGGCACCTTAAAAAATGTGTTTATTTATGCCAAAGAGGGCTTGGCCGGTAAGACTTTTGACACTCCAAAAGAGGCGGTGGTCTTTGACCAAAAAGGATGCCAGTATACTCCCCGAGTCTTCGGCATCCAGGCGAACCAGCCACTCGAAATCCTGAACAGTGATGATACCCTGCATAACGTCCATTCGCTATCGGCCAACAACCAGCAATTCAACCTCGGCATGCCGATCAAAGGCATGAAATTAAAAAAAACCTTTACGAAGCCCGAGGTCATGGTGAAAATTAAATGCGACGTCCACCCCTGGATGCACGCCTACGCCGGCGTCCTGGACCATCCGTTTTACAGCGTGTCAACGGACGAGGGGGTCTTTACCCTCAAGAATCTCCCGCCGGGAAATTACGTGATCGAGGCCTGGCATGAGAAATACGGCGCCCAGACGCAGAACGTCGCCATCGGTTCTGACGCAGACACAAAAGACATTCAATTTCAGTATAAGGGCTAGGGGTGAGCTCCGGGCTGCACCGATACTCACAGTTCGTGATGTTTTCCACGTTCCTTTTGATTGTGGCGGGTGGCCTCGTGACAAGTACTGGCTCCGGCCTTTCAGTTCCCGATTGGCCGCTTTCCTACGGACAGATGTTCCCGCCGATGGTAGGCGGCATCCGCTTTGAGCACACCCATCGCCTGATCGCTGGCTTTGTGGGATGTTTAACCCTGATCCTAGCGGTCAGCGTCTATTTAAAAGAAAAGAGAGGTTGGGTCAAGTGGCTTGGGTTTATCGCTCTGCTGGTGGTGGTTGCCCAAGTCGTCTTGGGGGGTATCACCGTCATTTATCTCTTGCCGACCGCTGTTTCAGTGCTCCATGCCTGTTTGGCCCAAACCTTCTTTTCGCTCTTAGCGGCATTGTGTCTATTTACCTCACATGAATGGAAGAGTGGCTTGACGTATCCTTGTCAAAACGCCTCTTCCATCCAGCGCCTGCTAGCCGTCACCACGGCCTTTATTTACTTACAACTTATCACCGGCGCGATCGTGCGGCACACGAAAGGGGAGGGGTTGCCTTATCATTTAACGCTGGCGGGCCTGATTGCGATGCATGCCATTTTCATTCTGGTCAAGGTCGCCAAAGACAATGAAATCAGAGAGAAGTTCCTTGCGCCGACCCTCTTGCTTTTAAGCCTGGTCTTGCTCCAAATCCTGTTGGGATCCGGAGCCTTCATCGCGACGCTGGTCCTTCCTCAAAAAGAAATGGCTCCCTTAGGCCAGGTACTCGTCACCACGGCCCATCAGGCCAACGGAGCGCTCATTTTAGCGGCCGCCGTGGTCCTGTCCCTTCGCTCGTTCCGATCTTTAAGAACCAAAATCTCGAGGGCCTAAAGCGGCGATGTGGCAAAACTACCTGACGCTGACAAAACCCAGATTAACGTTATTGGCGCTGGCCACTGTTTTTTCCAGTTTTTATGTCGGGACGGCCGGTCGCTTGAATTGGCCGTTGCTTGCCCACACGCTTCTCGGCGCAGCTCTGATCGGGGGAGGATCCAACGCGCTGAATCAATACCTTGAAAGAGACATCGACTCCAAGATGAAGCGGACAGAAAAACGGCCCCTTCCCAGTAAGAAATTGGAGCCCGTAAAAGCGCTTATTTTCGGCATTCTGTTGTCCTCCGCCGGATTCTTCTATCTGTGGCGCTTCACGAACCCGTTGGCGACCCTTATCGGGTTTCTGACGCTTGTTTTTTATCTCTTTCTCTACACGCCGCTAAAGCGCAAAACCGTCCTGAATACTTATGTGGGCGCCATTCCCGGCGCCCTGCCTTGCCTCTTAGGCTGGGCCTCCGCCCGCGGCCAATTAAGTGTGGGTGCGTGGGTGCTTTTTCTCATCCTATTTGCCTGGCAATTGCCTCATTTTCTGGCGATTGCGTGGATCTACCGCGAAGATTACAAGCAGGGAGGTTTGAGAATGTTCGCGGGACCTGGCGCCGACGGAAAGAAAATGGTAGCTCAGATGGTTTTTTACTCTCTGATTCTCTTCCTTGTGAGCGTTGTCCCCACGCTCATCGGGATGACGGGGCTCTTGTATCTCACGGCCGCGGTCTTTTCGGGATTATTATTTGTCAGCTTCGCGTGCTACAGTGCGGCTCATCGCTTTGTTTACGCAAAAGAATTCGTCGTGGCGTCCATCTTCTACCTCAGCGTGATCAACATTTTTATTTTTTTGGACAAAATCTAAAGGCGGTCAAAAATGGCCTCAGAAAAACACTCTCAATCAACCGTCGGATGGTGGCTGGGATGGATTCTGCTCACCATCGTTTCCTTCTTCGTTTCCTGTTATTTTTGGACAAAATTTATCGCCGCGCATGTTGGCCGCATGCAGGATCCGGGGGTACCCATCCTTTGGGTGGCTGCCGTCTTCGGAACCTGGATGGTTCTGCTCGTTCCGCTGATTATCGTCATGTACAACAAAGTCGATAAGGCCTACGAAGATGCCAGAATCACCCGGGAAACGGCGGCCTTTGACAAAGCTAAGAACACGCTCCGTGTCAAAAGCGTCCTAGTGGCAGATTCCGAGCGGCTTTTAAGCACGTCCCTTTCCCAAAAATTAAAAAAAATTCCGGAAACAATCAGACACGGGCATCTGGTGACCGCGGTTCTCCGGGACGGGAGAAAAATCGAGAACGTTTTTATACGGGATAAAAAAGACGTGCTCGGAATTTACGGCGCCGATTCTTTGCCTTTCAAGATCAGCGACATTGTGGATCTCGAAATGGCGGATGCCGGTCGTTGGCCGGATTTTAAAACCGAAAACTGGCTGCGTCTTGACGGGGCGGGGAAGACTGAATAAGACCGATGAGAGGTCTTGCCTATCGCGTCGGGCGCTTATTTCAGGTCTTGGGACTTCTGGCCTTGCCAGCGGCGATTTGGGCCGGCGGGCTTGGGCACAACGAAAAGCAGGCCATTCTAATTTTCACGGCTTCTACCCTCGTATTTTTCATCGGTTACTGCTTGACTCGAGTATCCTCAAAGTTATAATAATCCCATGCTAAAACCGCCGCGAAAAAAGACCCCTCCGAAATTGGCAGTCATCGTTCAAAGCGGCTGCACCGGTTGCGAGGCTTGCATTGTCTTCTGTCCGGTAGACTGCATTGAAATTGTACCCGGAGTCGAGCACGCTCAATTTCAGCAAGTGGTGGAAGTGGATTATTCACGCTGTATCGGCTGCGCGCTCTGCGCGAAATACTGCCCCTGGGAAACCATCGAAATGCTGCCCTACGAAAAGGCGCTGGAAGAGGCCCCGGGACTGACCTTCAAGAGCGTCTGCAACGTTCCTCTATAAAGTCCGCGACACTTTGCTCCAAATGCGTTTTGTTTAAATGATTGAGCTCTGGAATGCCCGCGGGGCTTGTGACATTCACCTCTGTCAGATAACGGCCTATCACATCAATCCCTACGAAAAAAAGCCCGTGCGATAAAAGCGGCGGCGCCATTTCCTCCACCAATTTTTTGTCCCAAGAATTCACCGAGGCTTTGCGCATCGTGCCGCCGACGCTCAAATTGGCCCTAAAATCGCCACGCGGAGGCTTTCGGATAAACGCTCCCAGAATATCCCCGTTCAAAATGACGATCCGCTTATCCCCATAGATCCGTGCCGGTACGAATCGCTGAATCATAATCCTTCGCTTTTCATGTTCGGTGACGGTTTCAAGCAGTGAGGGCAAATTCTCGTCGTTAAACGAGGTGGCAAATATCCCCAGTCCTCCTTTTTGATGAAGCGGCTTGACAACCACTTTTTTTCGCAGTGACTTAATAAAAGACCTGGCCGAAGCGATGTTCTCGGTCACGAGCGTCTCAGGAGCGTATTTCGTGAACAGCAGCGCGAATAATTTTTCATTCGCCATCGCGATGCCGGCCGGGTCATTCAACACAAAGACTTTATGCTTAATCGTTTCCAGAAGCTGCAGGGCGTAAAGATACTGCGTGTCAAACGGCGGCTCTTTCCTGATGAAAATGCAGTCGAGGCCGGTCAAAGAGGTGAGGCCTTCGCGCTTCACGGAAGGCAGATAGCCCTTTCTCACATCCAGTTTCGCGGGGGTCAAGCGCGCGCGGGGCGCCCTTTTTGACCATTCCAGATCATGGCTCTCAAAATAAAACACCTCATGGCCCCGTCTTTTGAGTTCATGCATGATCCAGAAAGAGGAGTCCTCCTGAATTTTGACCGAGGTGGTGGGATAAAGCAAAAACGCGATTTTCATGATTGGTTTAGATTGTTTTGGAGTCCTTGCGTCGTAACCACATTTATTATAGCATAATCACATAACCCAAAAGGATTATTCAAGCCATGGCCACCCACGTCAGCAGCGCGGTTCTGAACCGCGAACACCTGAAACAATACTTTCTCGATGGCTGTAAAGACGAAACGGACCTTCGGGTCGGCGTTGAATGGGAAAAAATAGGCGTTTATCGCGAGAACGCCAAAGGAATCCGATATTCCGGCCCGAATGGCGTAGAGGCGATCTTCAAAGCGCTCATGAAAAAATTTGAGTGGCAGGGTGTTTTTTCAGGCCTCCATGTGATCGCCCTTAAAAAAAATGGGTCGTCGATCACGCTGGAACCGGGAGGCCAAATTGAATTGAGCGGCCGCAAAGCCGCGTTTTTAAGCGAAAACGCCCGGGAACTTCACAACCACCTAAGAGAACTTAAGGAAGTCTCCGAGCCGCTAGGCATTGCATGGCTTGGCGTCGGCCTACAACCGGTGAGCGCGGTCGAGACGATTGAATGGGTCCCCAAAGAGCGCTATGCGATCATGCGTGAACGCTTAAAAACTAGAGGCGCCTTGACTTATTGCATGATGAAACAGACGGCCTCCATCCAAATTGCGTTGGATTACACGAGCGAAAATGACGCGGTTGAAAAATTACGCCTCGCGATGGGGTTGTCGCCGGTTTTATCGGCGATTTTTGCCAATTCTCCGATCTCAGCAGGGGAGTGGAACGGATTTTACTCCAAACGCGCCTATATCTGGTCCCAGACCGATCCCGAAAGGACCGGGATTATTTATAACGTGTTCGATCCTGCATTCAGTTTCGACGATTATCTGGAATACGCGCTTAAGGTCCCGATGCTGTTTATCCTTCGAGAAGAAAAATGGCTCCCTGTCGACGGCCTTCGTTTTGGAGAGTTCCTCGAGAACGGCTTCGGCGGCTATACGGCCACTGAACACGATTGGGAACTGCATCTGACCACGATTTTCACCGAGGCCCGCCTCAAAAAATATGTCGAAATAAGAAGTGCGGATTGTCAAAATAGAGACTTGGGTATGTCAGTGCCCGCTCTGCTCAAAGGCCTATTTTATGACGCTTCCTCGAGGAAACAGGCCTGGCGCTTCGTATCTGAACTTTCCCTGGAAGAACGATTAAGATTGGCGCATGAAGCGCCTCTTAAAGGACTGAAAACCAGGTTGGGAAGCGCGGACCTTTGGGAAATTGGATGTGAATTAATCAAATTAGGAGAAGAAGGGCTCGAGGGCGACGAATCAAAATACCTCGCCCCCTTGAAAGAAATCTTTAATAAACGCATGACGCCGGCTGATCTGTTGATCGGATGCGCCGTCAAAAACGCATCTCCGCAGGAACGGATCAATCAGATCTTAAGATGCGCAGCCATTTAATTTTTTTTAACTTCTTAAATGATAGCCCCGCCTGAAGAGCCGCTCGACGATTAAAAACAAGACGAGCGCCAACACCGCCGCCAGTCCCATGCTTAAGAGAACGTTCACATCGGAAATCCCGAGCATTCCGTGCCGCAACCCATTGACGAGATAAAAGATCGGGTTGAGCTTGGTAACGAGCTTGAGAGGGCCCGGAACCATCTCCAGACTATGAAACACGCCGCCAAAATAAATAAGCGGCATCAGCACAAACGTGCTCCACACCGATAATTTCTCGAACCCTTGAGCCCAAAGACCCACGATCAAGCCCAGCGATGAGAAAATAACCGTCACGACAACAAAAAAATACGCGACCACTAAATAATCATGGAAAACAAACCGTGTAAAAAATAGGGAGACACCGTAGACCCCGGTCGCCGTGAGGATGCCTCTCGCGACGCCGCCAATCATGAGCCCCAGGACCATCTCCATATAGGAAAGAGGGGAGAGCAACACCTCCTGGATATGGTTGTGCCAACGGGCGATAAAAAGCGAGGAAGAAGTATTGGTGTAAGAACTCTCTATCAGATGCATCATGACAAGCCCCGGCACCAAAAACTTGAGATACGACACGCCGTCCACGGACAGGTTGATGTTTCTTCCGATGGATAGACCGAATACAAAAATAAAAAGCGAGGACGAAATAAGCGGCGGGACGATGGTCTGCGTGAACACCACAAAAAACCGCACGATTTCCCGTTTCACCAGGGATTGAAAACCCACCGCGTTTTTAATCATCGGTGGCCTCCTTCGTCAATTCCAAATAGGTCTTCTCCAAACTCTGATTTTGAATCAACGATTGCTTGTCGCCATGATGAATGATCTTGCCCTTATGAATAATGATCACGGTCTTGGACAGCCGTTCGGCTTCCTCCATGTAATGAGTCGTTAGAAAAATTGTCTTGCCGCTTTGATTCAATTCGGACAGATAATTCCAAATCTGGTATTTCAACTCGAGATCCGCGCCAGCAGTCGGCTCGTCCAAAATAAGAAGCTCGGGCTCATGAATCAACGCGCGGCATAACAATAACCGGCGTTTCATTCCGCCGGACAATTTTCTGAAATCGAGCTTCCGTTTTTCAAACAAGCGAAAACGCTTTAAGAGCTCGTGGGCTTTTGGGACCGCCACGCGCTTGGGTACCCCGAAATAACCTGCTTGATACGTCAAAAGCCCTTCGATGGACAGAAACGGGTCGAAATTAAATTCCTGCGAGCATAAACCGATCAACGGTCTGGTCTTGCGGTAATCCAGCACCACGTCCCAGCCAAACACCTTCACGGAGCCGGTCTGGAAGTTTCCAAGTCCGGTAATCGCGTTGATCGTCGTGGTCTTGCCAGCGCCGTTGGGCCCTAAAAAACTGACAAAATCCCCCGGCCCCACATCAAAGCTGATGTCATCCACCGCTTTAAAAAGGCCGTAATACTTCGTCAGATGGGAAATGGAGATGGCTTGGGTTGGCATTGTGGCCTATCTTAATCAAAGTGACCCGTTAAAGTCAAAACAAATGCGATATGTTATAATGTGGCGCATGTTGAAACCGATTTCCAATAAAAAGACAAAAGCGATCTTGTTTGATCTTGGAAATGTGATCATTGATTTTGACTTTACACCGGCGTTCCGCAAATTATCCCGCGCTTCGCGGCACTCGGCTGCAGAAATAGAAACCTTTTTCCTCAGCTCCGGCCTCGAAGTTCTTTATGACGGAGGTAAAATTTCTTCAAGGCAATTCTATGCCTGTGTAAAAAAAGAATTAAAACACGGTCTCAATTACGCCGAGTTTAAAAAAACATGGAACGAGATCTTCACGCTCAACAAGAAGATCGCCAATCTGATCGAGCGGCTTCGCCCTCATTACCGCCTCGTTTTGATTTCAAACACCAACGCGATGCATTACGAACACGCCCGCTTGAAATACCCCGTCCTGCGGCATTTCGACCGGGCAATTCTTTCGTTCAAGGAAAAGGTCAGAAAACCAGACGCGCGGATCTATCGGAAGGCGATCAAGGCCTGCCGAGCATCGGCTGGGGAGATCTTTTACATTGATGACCGCGAAGATCTGACCAAAGCAGCGGCGACGCTCGGTTTCAAAACGTTTGCCTACAAGAATAACGTCAAAGAGTTGACAAAAAAAATGAAAGAGCTCGAACTCTTATCATGAAGCCACGGAAGAAAAACAAAAGGATCTTGGAAGTCGCCGTCGAAGCGGCCCTTCAGGCGGGAAAACTCCTTTTGTCTTCCTATGGAAAGCTCAAAGTCTCAGACATCAAGACAAAAGCAAAAAACGATTTCGTCACGAAAATTGATAAACACGCCGAGGAGCTTATTATTTCCAAAATCAAAAGACATTTTCCTGACCACGGAATTTTGGCCGAGGAGACTGGTAAAAGCCCTGGCCATGAGACGCTCTGGATCATTGACCCTCTGGACGGCACCTCCAATTACATCCATGAAATTCCGATGTTTTCCATTTCGATCGGCGCGATAGAAAAAGGGCGATTGAAAGCAGCCGTTATTTACGATCCCATCCATCGCGAATTATTTACCGCCGAAGAAGACGAAGGCGCTTTTCTCAATAAGCGACGGATCCACGTGACCACCGTCAAACGACTTTCCGACGCCCTCATGACCACTGGGATTCCCTTTAGGGCCAGAGACCGGTTCGATGAATACATGGCTTCTTTCCGAACAATTTCTTTAGAAAGTGTCGGCATACGCCGCGCGGGTTCCGCTGCTTTGGATCTGGCCTATGTCGCCTGTGGGCGTTTTGACGGCTTTTGGGAGCTGGACCTGTCTCCGTGGGACATAGCCGCCGGAGCTCTCTTGATTCAGGAAGCGGGCGGTAAAATATCCGACATGTGGGGGAGAGCGGATTATCTAAAAAACGGAGATGTGCTGGCCTCGAATGGATTGATTCATCGCGAACTACAGAAAATCACCTCACGTCTCTTTACTCCGACTCATAAGGACAAGCTGTGTCTCTCCGCCTAGTAGACGACCACATGTGTTATGTCTGCGGCAAGGCCAACGAAAAGGGCCTGCGGCTGGACTTCACCCACACCCAAAAAGGCAGACTCGAGGCGACGGTGGTGTTTTCTAGGCATCACCAGGGATTCAAGGGCATTGTCCATGGGGGCATGATGGCGATGGTCTTGGATGAGATGATGGTCAACTTGGCATGGAATGAGGGGATCCCGGCTGTGACCGCGGAATTGCATGTCCGGCTTAAGAAAGCGGCTAAAACAGGCGAAAAGGTCCACTTGGAGGGACGTATTGAAGGGGGTGGAGAGGGCAAGAAAAGGGCTTTTCAGGCCTCTTCGATGGCTAAAAATGAGAGGGGAGAGGTCCTGGCATCCGCGACGGCCACCTGTATCCGTATCCAGCCCTCAAAAACTTAATTCCGCTTGAAGAACGCGCTAAATCGAGTTAAACTGAAAAAGTGCCTTATATCAATCTCAAAGTAGCCGGAAAACTCACGCGCGTCCAGAAAAAAGCGATCGCCGAAGCATTTTCCGAGGCCCTGGAAAAAATCGCCGGAAAGCCCAAGCAGGATACCTATCTCGTCATTGACGAAGTCGAACGGGAAAATTGGGCCAAGGGCGATCAGCTTCTAGGTTAAAAAACGGACTTAAAAAAGGTCGTTTATGCCGATAGAAAAACAACTGTCCGTCTTTATGGAAAATAAGCCCGGCCGCTTGTCCTCAATCTGCAACACGCTGGCCGACGCCAATATCAACATCCACGCGATGTCCGTCCACGATACGGTGGACCACGCGATCGTCCGGCTCATGGTTGATAATCCCACCAAGGCGCTGATCATTCTAGAGGAAGAAGGGTTGTACATCGTCACGCAGGATGTAGTGGTGATGGAGATAGACAATAAACCAGGCATCATCTCCATGATCGCGAAAAAACTCTTTCGAGCCGATATCAATATTGAATACGCCTACTGCACGGCCACCAAAAATCAAGAATTGGGAGGCATCGTAATCAAAACAAAAGATGCTGAACAAACGCTTGAAATCCTTGAAGAATCTTAATCACCCATCTCTTTTTCTCACGCTCATCCTTCTTCTCACTTGCCACGCTTCAGAAGCTCTGGAAAAGCAGCCTGCGTCTGTGAGCGAAGCATTGACCGGCGATACGGTGCGCCTGGAAGGGGGCAAAACGCTCAGGTATGTCGGCATCCATTCACCGCCGCTTCAAAGTCCGATCCCGCTTGTCAGGGATTACGGGAAAAGCGCGCTCGCATTCAATCAGAAACTCGTCGGCGGCAAGAAAATATGGGTCGAATGGGGCTCCCAGATCCGCGACGACAGGAATAATTTGCTTGGCTATGTTTTCCTTGAAGACGGCACGTTTGTGAACCAGGAAATCGCCAAAACCGGAAACGGAAAAGTGGTTCAGATACCGCCCAATACCCGCTATTCGGCCACTTTGAGACGCGCGGAGCTGGAGGCGCGGCGCGGACGACGAGGGCTTTGGAAAGAAGAGCCGGAAAATCCGTACATCAAGAACGAATACATCGGCGAAAAGAACACGAAGGTCTATTATTTTCCCACCTCGCCGGAGCTCGACCGCATTCCGCAAGCCAATCTTGTCACGTTCCGTTCCCGGGTGGAAGCGAAAGCTGCCGGTTACAAGCCCTGTTCCACCTGCAAAGAAAACTCGCAAGACCCCTACAACGAAGGTTATTGACAACAAAACTAAGTGTGCTAGAATAGCTATGATGATTTACTGGTGGGGTCTTTAACGTTTTTGAAGTCAACTCGGTGTGGTTTTAGGTTCATTTTGGTTATTCCAATGTAAGTTTCGACCGCGAAGCTTTCGGGCGCGCGGTTTTTTTTATTTTATAAGAGTGTAGTAGAAGAAAGGAGAAATAAACGCATGGCGAAAGGCGTGGTGAAGTGGTTCAGCAATCAAAAAGGTTATGGTTTTATTACCCCTGACGGAGGCGGGAAAGATGTGTTCGTGCATCATAGCGCGATCCAAGGGGAGGGCTACAAAACTTTGGACGAGGGCCAAAACGTTGAGTTTGAAGTGACTCAAGGGCCCAAGGGCGAACAAGCGGCAAACGTCCATAAGATTTAATAACTATCACCCCCGGAGAGCGTCAACACCTTTCCGGGGTTTTTCTCAAAGGAGGTGAGTTTTTGAGCATCAAATCAGAGACACAAGAGCGGCGAGAGTTTTTCCGTGTGAAGTTTGAAACGCCCATTCAATTCAAAAGCTATTCTTCCGACCAAGACCCCGCAAAACGATCGGGCTTGCCGTCGAGCGGCGTTTCGCAAGATATCAGCCAGTCGGGTATCCTGTTCCAAACCAACAATACGCCTCCGGAGATATCCAGTATTCTATGGATGCACCTGGATATACGGACGCTAAAGATCTGCCAAGAGATAGAAAAGCGTGCCATTATATTCAACGACGGTCTGTTGGGTAAAGTGGTAAGGGTGGAAGAAGACGCTAAGAATCAAAATGTCTACGAGGTGGGCGTTTGTTTTCTGACTCAAGACCAGAAGGATTTGCGCGAAGTCAAAGAGGCCTTATCGGCGCTAGGGCCAACCCAGTAACATTAAAAAAAACGACAGAATAGCATCAATTAATTGATCGCGCTTAGAACAGTGAGCTTTCTCTCTTAATGTCCTATAATGTATCTTATGTTAAGTGTTATAGACACAGAAGACGCGGGACAAACTCAAATCTAGATATTTAAGTATTATAACTAGCGATGACCATCGAGGCGTTAACACTGGTAAATCCAGGCGGATTTTGTTGCGTGAATGTCAGCTGAAGATTATTCTGGGCGGTTAAATTGGTCGTTATATTGCCTCTGGCAATAAGGGAACCCGTGATCTCCA
>CAYJXB010000008.1:5126-37774 GCA_964374005.1 uncultured Planctomycetia bacterium | reverse complement strand
TTCAGCTTGTTGAACATCGCGATCGCCTTCTGCGCGACATTCCACGCGACGTCCTGCGGTGTTGAGACGATCACGGCGCCCGTGACCGGGATCGTCTGGCAGAGACTCAGCTGAATGTCCCCCGTCCCCGGCGGCAGATCCACGATCAGATAATCCAGTTCGCCCCAATCCACGGTGCCCAAAAAATCCTGCACCATTTTATGAAGCATGGGCCCACGCCAGATCACCGCGTCATTGGCCAGTACAAAAAATCCCATGGAGATCACTTTAATGCCGTATTTTTCTACAGGAATAATCCGACGGTCTTTGGTAAGTGGTTTGTCTTGTATTCCAAGTATTGTGGGAATACTCGGCCCGTAGACATCCGCATCCATGATGCCCACCTTGGCGCCCGTTCTCGCCAGAGCCAATGCAAGGTTCGCGCTGACCGTGGACTTCCCCACGCCGCCCTTGCCGCTGGCGATCGGGATCACGTTTTTCACCTGCGGGATGAGTTTACGATCAGTCATTGGGGTGGATGGGTTCGTAACCGAAGATCAATTCGACGGTCTTTTTATTGAGCAGTAATTTTGAAAAGATTTTGCCTAGCTTTCTTTTTCGCCGCAAAGCCAAATTGACCAGAAACGCCACGCCCCACCGGACAAAATTGAAAACGGATTTAAAAAGAAGCAACGACTTTAAAACGAGAACCCCGCTGAAAGCGTAGTACTTACGGGTAAAATAAATTTGACTGCGCCGATATTCCACGAGCACGCGCAGAATATTTTTTTTGGCCGAGATGCCTCCATAATGAAGGATGCTGATATCCTGGCAATAATGTATCTGCCAACTCGCTTCCGTAATTCTTCGGCATAAGTCAATATCTTCGAAATACATGAAAAAATGCTCATCCAGGAGCCCCCCGTCAAAAAGCGCTTTTTTTCTGGCCATCAGGCACGACCCTGAAACCCAATCTACGCGGTTACTGCCGGAGTATTTTCCCTCCAGATAATCCCTCACCACTACGTCATTGATGGACAATCGGTAATGGATCAATTTGCGGTAAAGTTCCGAAATGAGCGTCGGAAAACTTCCCCACGAAAGCTGAAGTCGCCCCTGTCCGTCCAACTGCTTAGGCCCCACGACGCCCACCTGGGAGTTAGCAAACAAGTACTCCAACAGGCGGTCGATGCTATTGTCCAAGATCTTGGTATCGCTGTTCAAAAGAAGCACGAAATTGCCACGGGCATTGTTGATTCCCAAGTTGTTGGCCTTTGAAAAACCAAGATTGGACCCGGTCTCAATACAAATAACCTCGGGGCATTCTTCACGGATGCTCTCCAGACTGCCGTCTTTAGAGCCGTTGTCGATGAGGATGATCTCAAAGCTGCAGGGGGGCCTGTTGGCATAGACGGAACGAATGCAGGCCAATGTGTACTGCGGAGTTTCGTAATTGACGATCACGACACTCAACAGGACGGTCCTCTGCGGTTCCGTGGAATACGCCTCCCGCGACATTATGGAATCTCTCCGGAAGAAGCCAAAAGTTTACGCAGCTCAGCCCCGTAATTTTCCCATGTCAAATGTTCCATTCCACCCGGTAAAAAAACCACCTTTTCGGACGGGATCCCCTGCCGGGCGAGCCAATCCACCCCGGCGGAATTCGTGGGAATAATCCGCGCCGCGTGATTCAAAGCACGAATCAGCATGTTTTTTCTGAAATCGACGATCGGCTGAGAAAAAGAAAAAAACACCGCCGAACGCCGGCCCCACAAGACCGGGTTTTTGATCAAACACTCCAAATAATGGAAATGGTCCGGGAAACAGTAAATTTCAGAGGCAGGCAAGCGGCCCGAATAACGGGTGTAATGGATGCAATATTTCACACCCAGCGCATCGGCGATACGACTGCAGATCGTTTCCTGCAAGCGGTCGGAAGACTTGCGGGGAAGAACGAATGTGAGCGCGTACGCCACCCTGCCATTTGGTATTTTCGGCCCCAAACGATAACGACCATACGAAAAGCAAAACCCGGCCGGGAAGGTCACGCGCCGCGACAAAACCAGACGGGCTAGGACGCTGTCCTTCAACCGCCGGACATAAGGTCTCAGCGTCCCTTGGGACCCGAGAAAAAACCATAGGAGCCGCCGTTTAAAATTTTTTAGAGACAGTCGGCGCAACCGCTCGTCCGGCACTCGAAGCTCGGGCGGGACAAAACGCTCATCCAAGCAAACCGCGTCGGCGGGAAGCAAAAAAGGATTTTCTATTTTATTTCGGTATTGGTAAAAAAGAGAGGGGCGCACCCACCCGGCCCGGATATCGCGCCGGATATCTTTTTCCATGACAAAACGCTGTTCGGCCGCTTGCCGAAGCAGCGAAAACCACCGCTCGCCGGAAGGCGCATAGGCAAAATACCAGGGCCGATCAGCCAGCGATTCGTAATCCAAAATCCCGAAATCGCGGCCCTGCTGCGCCGCATATTTCCGTAAACCCTGGAGCACCCGGCTTGGTATCAGATCATGTCCCATTTAGGCAGTTTCTTGACTTCCTCGAGGAGCGAGTCGAAAGGAACCCTTCCTTTCAAGATTTCATACTGATAATCCACCCGGTGATAACCGATGATGGAGGAAAGATTGAACACGTTCACGCCTTTTCTTTTTAAAAATTCGATGACAAGCAGCGCTCCATAAACGTAGGAGTCGTAATTACGCTCTTTCCTATCCAGCCCTTTGGGCGCTTCGTCAGCGCTGAAACCATTCTTGTCAAAATCGGCGTAATGCCGGCCCCCCATTGTGCGGCTGTCACACCCGACGACGAAAATGTTCTTTGCCCCCAGGATCCACGCCAACTGCAACCCCTCGTGGAGAATGCAGCCCTCGGGCGACGAGTAGAGAAAATCCGTGTCCTTGGTCATCGTCCACAAGTCGGTATCGATCTTGTGCGACCAATCATAGCAGTAAAAATAAGGGTCGTCCCAATCAACGTTTTTGGAGGACCGGTGACGTCCCGTCATTTTCACCACCGGGTACTTGATGTGCTTGAAATAAGGGTGATAGGGGGCCTCCCGATGGCCGAGATAAGCATAAGTCGGGTTATTCATGATCACGATGGGACGAATCCCGGGGTGCATTTTATAGGTATCGTTCAGGGAGAGGCAGATCTTCCCATTGAAGAAATCCAGCGGAAAAAGATTGATCGAGGGACCCGCACCGATAATATAGATATCTTGATTGAGATAAACGTCCCTTAATTCGCCGAGTTTCATAAAGAAAGATCATAGCACCGCACTCTTGAAATGGGAAGCGTTTTTGGCGCTTTCGCCCTGGCTTGACTGCACTATTGATTTGGTCTAAGCTATCATAATGATGTTCGATCCATGGGCCGGCAAACGAAGGTACCGGTATCTCTTGGAAGCCGTCCGGCAAGCGCGCCCTCGAAGGATTCTTGAAATCGGCACCTGGAAAGGAAAGCATGCCCAGCTCATGATCGAATGCGCCTTGGAATTTGGCGAAGCCGAGTACTACGGCTTCGATTTATTCGAACGGTGCCCGATCGAGGAATTCCCGAAAGCCCAATGGACGGTGCCGCTGGAAAAAATCAAGGCCGTTCTCGAGAAAACCGGTGCTAAAATCCATTTATTCAAGGGTGATACCCGCCGGACACTTGCCGAAACTCGGTTGCCACTGATGGATTTTATCTTTATCGACGGGGGCCACTCGCTTGAGACGGTCCGGAACGATTGGGAGCATTGCAAAAAATTGATGCACGCAGGCACCGTGCTTATTTTCGACGACTATTGGGATCGGGGTGACGGTGGTTGCAAGCCGCTCGTGGAAAACGTGATCCGCCCCTCCGGCCAGTATTCGGTAGAAATGCTTGGGACCGCCGATCAGGCCGACGTGTCCTCGATTCAAATGGTCAAAATCATGAAAAAAGCCGCCAGTTAATGCGCGTCATTCTTTTTTACGAAGACCGGGACCCAAGTCATACGCTCTTGGCCCAAGCTCTGAGGGAAAGCATCCAAAAAGAAGGGGATTCCTGCCGATTTTTACCGATCCGGGAATTCAGCGTCCCTCAGATTGAAGAAGCTGACGCGGTGATCACCTACCACATCACTTTCAGCAAGCCCATCATGGACGCCTGCTTAAAAAAGAAAATCCATGCCATCTATTACGATAAGGGGTACACGAATCGCGCGTGGCGCGGCCACGGGCAGAAAGCCTACTACCGGTTCTCCGTCAACGCCTTTCACCCGCTTCATTATTTTCAATCCCGCCGGCGGCCATCGGATCGCTGGCAAGCGCTAGGGATCCGGCTAAATCCCCGCGCGAAAAACGGTTTAAATATCATCTTCGCCGGTTGTTCACAAAAATTCGCCGATTGGTACGGCCTCGACATCACCCATTACGCGACGCGCGTTATCGGCGAAATTAAAAAATACACGGACCGGCCCATTGTCTACCGGCCCAAAAAATCGGCCGTGCCGCCGCCGCCGATCCCTGGCACGATCTACTCGCATCGGGAGCAGAAGATCGAGCACGAACTCGAGCGGGCACATGCGCTGGTGACTTTTTCCAGCAACGCCGCCGTGGACGCTATTTTTGCCGGCATCCCCGCGTTTGTCTTGGGACCCTCGATCGCTAAGCCGGTCAGCAACGTCGATTTATCCAAGATCGAGCACCCTCACTTTCCTTCGGAAGAAGAACGCCTTCAGTGGTGCTCCGACCTGGCTTATTGCCAGTGGCGCCTCGACGAAATCGAGGGTGGCCTGGTCTGGAAATCACTGAAAGAAACTATGAGCCTGCAAGAATCAAGGTCTGCTGAACTCCAAATAAAATAATGCGCATCCTTTTTTACTGGTACGAACATCACACCGATCAATTGATTCTGAATGCCTTAGGCCAAAGCATCCGGTCGCATGGGGACACGGTGACGGTGTTGCCGAAATCGAGCTTTCACCCCGATCAACTGGCCGGCGTCGATGCGGTATTCACCCGGGGAATCGCCGAAAGCCGGCCCATCATGAATAGCTGCATGGAAAGGGGCGTCCATGTCGTTTACTGTGACAAAGGTTATTTTGGCCGGGGTTGGAACGACGAAAACGCCTATTACCGGTTGTCCGTCAACAGCTTTCATCCGCTGCATTATTTTCAGGCCGTCCCCCGCCCTCCGGACCGCTGGATGCGGCTGGGTATTGCGTTGAAACCGCGGCAAAAAACAGGCCAGGTTGTCGTTTTTGCCAGCATCCCTTCTAAATCAGCCGCGTGGTGCGGTTTTGACAGCGAGGAATACGCGAATCGCATCATCGCAAAAATCAAAGCGTTGACGGGCAAGGCTATCGTGTACCGACCACGAAAAACCAAGAATCCACCGCCGCCGATCCCTGGCACGATCTATTCTCACGGCCGTTGCGACATTTGGGAGGAGCTCGAGAACGCCCACGCACTCGTGACTTATTCAAGCAACGCCGCCGTCGACGCGATCCTCGCGGGTGTGCCGGCCTTTGTGCTGGGGCCGGGCATCGCCAGGCCCGTCGCGAACACGGATTTAAGCGCCCTCAACGCCCCCACCTTCCCCTCCGAGAAAGAACGCCTCCAGTGGTGCTATGACGTGGCTTATTGCCAGTGGAGCATCGAGGAGATGCGGGAAGCGGCGATATGGCAAGAGTTAAAAGAAAAAATGCGCCGGCCTGAATTTAAGGTCAGCTACGCTGAAAGGGATTTCGTTTAACCGATGAAACTCAAACGGAATGATATCACGCTTGCGTCGGCCGTCGGCGTGCTGGTGGGAGTGTTGATTTATATGGGGATTCCATTATTCGCGAAATCCCCGGCGGCCTTGGCGGGGTTGGCGGTTCTTGCGGCTTCGTTCACATTGGGCCATCTGTTGACGCTGACGGCACTTCGGAAAACAAAAAAGCAGCTGGTCGAGATCACAAGAACTCTTCAGAATCTCCCCTACGCCCACGTTTTAATCAAAAAAAATCAGGAGCAATTGGATATTCTTCTGTATTCCTTATTGGACCAGTGGGAACTCTTCGAACGTGCCTGCCAAACGGAGGCCTCCCGATCGGCGGCGCGGCATCTCTATCAAACCTTGAAAGAAGCCCAAAAACACAGGCCGCCGCGGCGCATCCCTCCACGCCTTTTAGATGCCTACACGATGAACGGAAAAATCAGCGTTCAACAGAAATACAGGGACGGCGTCTATCCGCCGGAAAAACCCGTGTTCTATGAGAAATCAAGAATCGAAGCGAACATTGAACAAATACGCCGCGGCCAAAAAAATTATCCCCGCTATGGAGTCACCAATGAGTGGCTGTTCCAGGCCCTCGACAAATATGAAATCCGCGGCAAGGAAGTGGCGATCATGGGATCCAACAAACCCTGGTTCGAAAGCGTGTGCCTGCATTACGGGGGCCGATGCACGACTATCGAGTACAACCGGATCGTCACCGATCACCCGGGCTTGAAAATTTTGACTCCCGCCGAGTACGACGAAAACCCGATAAAATTTGACGCGGCCTTCTCGATTTCTTCTTTTGAGCATGACGGGCTGGGACGCTATGGCGATCCACTGAACCCCAACGGGGACTTGGACGCCATGCAAAAGATGAAAAAAATGCTTGTGCCCGGCGGCAAGCTCTTTCTTGCGGTCCCGGTCGGGCAGGACCGGCTGGTCTGGAACGCGCACCGGGTCTATGGAAAACTGAGACTGCCGCTCCTTTTGAAAGGCTGGAAAGTCGTCGCAAGCTTCGGATTCGACGAATCGGCGCTTGAAAAAGAAAAAAACGGTTATGAGCCGGTATTCGTCTTGGAAAACACCCCCGAGTCGCCATGAACCGCCAACTGATTATTTGCCATGACCCGAATAGGAATAGCGGCGAACAACAAGTCGTCAAAAGCTTCATCCAAGGGCTTGAAAACAGCGACTATCCATTCACAATTAGCCCACAAACCGATTTTGATGAATCTCAAATTGGCCCTAGCACCATCCTCGTCACGGGGCGCTTGGCAGCCAGTGACAACTTGCTAAGGGCCTGCGCCCGAAAGAGAGCGGACTTTGTTTACTTTGACAAAGGCTACATTCACCGGGGCTGGGGCACGCAGAACAAGGGTTACATGCGTTTCTCGCTGAACGGGCTTCATCCGCTGGACTATTTTCAGGACGTTCCGAGGCCGCCCGACCGCTGGGAAAAACTCGGCATAAAGCTAAAACCTCTTCGAAAGAATGGGAGAAACATCATTTTTGCCGGTTGTACGACCAAATTTGCGAACTTTCATGGCATTGATCCTGTGGAATATGCCAAAAATATCGTCGATTCGATACGCAAAATAACGGACAAACCGATTATTCATAGGCCAAAACCAGGTGCACGCAACGACGAAAATTATAACCCTGTCCCACACACGACGCTCTCAAACAACACCCGGACCATCGAACAGGAGCTGAAAGATGCCTATGCGCTGGTCACGTTCTCGAGCAATGCCGCCATCGACGCGATCATTGCGGGAGTGCCGGCTTTTGTGCTGGGACCGGGGATAGGGAGACCCATCGCGAACACGGACCTGAAAATGCTGAACTCCCCTTTCTTCCCTCCGGAAGAAATGCGGTATCAGTTCTTTTGTGACCTGGCTTATTGCCAATGGGACGGGGGGGAGATCGAAAAAGGACTTGTCTGGAAGGACCTAAAAAAAATTCTCAAAAGAACCAGGAAGAAATCTAAGGCGCCAGAAGCCGTTGAATCTGTCGCGAATAATTCTCCCAGCTGAGGTGTTCGACCGTTTTGCGGATGTCCGCCTTGAGCTCGTAAGCCTTCTCAATCAACACGGCCACTTCAGCCGCAGAACTTTGCGTATCGAAAAGAAAGCCATTCTCCCCATGTTGAACGATATCCGGCGCAAAACCGGTCTTACTGACCACCGGCACGCTGTTGCACATCATGGTTTCGATGAGCGGGATCGGGCCTCCCTCGAGCTTTGAAGCGGAAACAAACACGTCCACATCCGCGTAGTGCTTGGGATATTCCGAATAAGGCACTTCCAGGTAATCAAAATTTCTTAACGCCAGTAATTCATTGAATCGTTTATAACGGTGCCATTTCCGGTGTCCCGACTTCTCATCCGACGCACTGGGTCCCAGCAGAATAAATTGCCGGTGCGGCATGGACTTCACGATTTCCAATAGGAGATCGGGTGATTTCCTCGGATAATAGGCCGTACTGAACCCCACCTTGCCGCCGTTTCGCTCATGCGGACGAAACGCCTCCGGATCGGCTCCGCCCAAGACCACAGCCAATTTTTCGGGCTTGACTCCCTGGTGCTCAAGACTTTGAGCGCTCTCCGAATTCATGCAAATCACTTGATGGCACTGAGTCAAGGAATAGAGCTGGTCGGCCGTGTTGAACCAATCGGTCGTTTTTGGATGCGTATAAAAAACCAAGACCCGGCCGCCCCATACCGTCGGATGGAATTTTAAACACTGGGGAAGAAATGAGTAGTGGCTGAAAAAATAATTTTTGGCGCGAGGCCATGGCTGGCGCGAATCCGCATAATGGATGGCCGTCTTGCCCGGATAATAACGCGCGATCTCACGGCAGATCCCTTCCAGGATCCACCCGGAAGATTTTTTCTTGAATACAAAAACCAAATCATAAGAAACCGATGGGCGCCGCCTCTTGCTGAAAAACCAGCGGTACAAAGCCCTCGAAATCAGATACTCCGTTTGGCAAGGAATCACCCAGCGCCTGAGCATCATCCAAACGGCCCTGAACCTGAAACAAGAGCGCACAAAATCCTTCGACCGACGATAAATATAAGGCATGCGCCGCTCTTTCACGCACGCCAAGGCTTTTTGCCATAGGTTTTTTGCCAAGCGCTGTTTCCGCTTCTCGTAGGACAGGCTTTCCTCGAAGGCCGGCTTTCGCTTGGCGATGCCGATGTAAAAACCTTGTTCATAAATGATGTCGTCTTTTCTTTTCAGAGGAGTCGTTGTCTCACCCTGAACGTCCAAACAAGAGGAAATCAAGCCATGGATTTCCTCGCGCGTGTATTCTTTGACATGATAACGCGAAACCAGCTCCGGTTTGACAAAAAGCGGCGATCCAATCAGCGCCACCCCGTCCGGGGCAAGCATGATCGCCATCGTCTCCAAGAGTTCCAAGGGATCGGGCAAATGCTCGATCACGTCCATGGCATAGATCACGTTGAATTGGCCGACCCTTCCGGAAAATCTTTCACAGATCCGGCTGATCGGGATCTGAAAGAACGAGGCATTTTTCACATGATATTTTTTTTTGCCGATGTTGGCGAAATTAATAGCGTCCCAATCGGCGTCAATGCCGACGATCTCTTGGCAGCGAGGGGCCAACGTGCAAGCGTAAGCCCCATCGCCGCAACCAATGTCCATCACAGTGTCCGTATGGCGGATTTGGGAGGCGACAAAATCCCAGAGACGGGTTCCCAGGACGAATTTCTCCGGAATAAAAAATTTCCATTGGTAGGCCCCTTTTCGGCGTTTCTTAAATCCGGTGAAATTGGGGTCGTGAGTTTGATGGAAATAACGCTTGAGGGTCGTGATCAACTTCAAATCAGCGTTGGGCATTCAGAAACACGGCTTGGCGGGTTGACAGCGCTACCACGGAAAGAGAGTGGCGTTCGCAGTACCGGTCCACCGCCTTTTTGACGCCCGGCCATTTGGGATCGGTGTAATCATCGCACATCAAAATGCCTTTGGGCTCTAAACGCGGGAAAAAGTATTCAATGGCTTCATAGGTGGACTGGTAGAGATCCGCATCCACATGGACAAACTTATAAACAGCTTCTTTCAAATGGCGAAAAGTTTGGCTGAACCACCCTGCGTGGTATTGGATTTTTGGAAACTCGGAAAGGGCTTGGCGTACTTCCGGTAAGGAGGCATTGAACTTTCCTTGGACGGGTCGCTCCAAGGCCCCATCCTCTTCTTTGTCCGGGCCGGGAAGCCCCTCAAACGAGTCAAAAAGATGGAAACCGCTGCCATCGTACTCCGGGCGCGTCTGTCTGGCATAGTGACAAAGAAAATAAGAGGAGAGCCCTTTCCAGGCCCCGCATTCGGCGATGAGACCCTCGCGTGACGTGGTTTGAAGAAAAAACTGTGTCAAATTATAAAGCTTTTGCGTCCTCGACTTTTTCAACTCTTCACCAAAAAGAATTTTGGCCCGACTGGCCAGGGAATCAAAGGTAATTTTCATGAAGAGATTATTTTCTTTTGCAGCCGTTCACATTCGGCCAGCCACAAATCCGCGAATTGGACATGTTGCCAATTGTCAAACCAGGGGCCGCCGCGCGTAAAGTGGATTCCCTTCGGCGCCCCATTTTCGGGCTTTCGGCACCAACCCTCCAGCCAGTTCCAAGACTCTGAAACCTCCCCGATCAAATCATCGCTCAACCACTGAAAACGGTGTAAAAAAGCACTTGTTTGGTTGTTGACGGTTTCCGGCGTTACGACACGATTCGCCGAATGACCACAGTTCCACAGCACCATGCTGGACCAATTTTTTCTCGGATAAACGGTCTGCACGGCTCCATCCATTTTCACCGTTTCTGTCGGGCGATAGTCATGCTTAACGCACATCACGGCATAACGATCATCCGCTAAAGAAAAAAGATCGGCGATGTCTGCCGTAAACAAAAAGTCACAGTCAACAAAAAGCGCCCACCCTTTATAATCCATCAACTTGGGAACTAGAAACCGGGTATAAGTGAATTCGGTCGAAGCCAGCGGGTCTTTCTTGCGAAAATAAAGCTCCTGCTCTCTCAAATCCTTTTGTTTTAACGGGACGATTTCCAGAGGTTCGCTCGCATGGCGTTTTAAAGAAGTGACGCATACCTGGTAGGCGATATCCTCGCGGCTGTCCCAACCTACGAATATTTTTAATTTCATGTCGTCCTTCTCCCTCCCGTTTGGTTGCATTAATCGGCGGTGATTGAATGAGCGACCACGCTGCCTTCGAGAAAATTTCCCGAACGGTGCTTTTGGGCCTCCCAATACTCGTAAAATTTGCCCTTTTTCTGAAGCAGGCCTTCCAAAATACCCTGCTCCACGACCTGCCCGCCCTCGATCACGAGGACGTTGTCCGCATGGATCACAGTGGAAAGCCGGTGTGCGATCACGATCAGGGTTTGCTTGCCTCCCATCTCGTCCAAGGCCTGCTGAATGGATCTTTCGGTCTTGGTATCCAGGGCGCTCGTCGCTTCATCCAGGATCAGGATTTCGGCGTCTTTCAAAAACGCCCTCGCGATCGAAACGCGCTGTTTCTCTCCTCCCGAAAACGTCGACCCGCGGTCGCCGATCACGGTGTCCAACCCTTCCGGCAGTCTCGAAACCATGGACTCAAGCTTCGCCTTTCGAACGGCGTCCGTCAGTTCTTGATCGCTGACCGGCCGGTTCAACCCGTAAACCAGGTTGGCCCTCAGCGTGTCATGAAAAAGCATTGGATCCTGGCCGACAAACGCGACGCGTCCCAGCCATGAGCTGATCCGGAAATCACGAATATCCGACCCGTCGACGAAAATCGTGCCAGCCGGACAATCGTAAAAGCGCATCAGAAGGTGGACCAGCGTCGTTTTGCCGGCGCCGGTAGGCCCCACGATCGCGGTCATCTGTCCTTTTTTCATCGAAAAACTTAAGTCGTTCAGCACCGGTCGTTTTTCCCGGTAAGAAAAATGAAGGCCCCGGATCTCAATCCCTTCGTTCAGTCCCTGAAACTCCGCTGATCCGTCTCGTACGAAAAATTTCCCCTCCGGGTTCAGTAAAATGTCTTCGACTTGCGAGATTTGAAGATCAGCGCGCGCCAGCGACATTTGAAAGTTCGAAAAGACGTTGAAATTTTTCATCGCAATCCGCACGACGTAGAAAAAAACGAGGTAGGAGGAAAATCCCTCCACGGAACCGGTGGGCTTGATCACGAACATGGCGCCGACGATGCTTAAGAGAAACGCCATCGTGCTGATATCCTGGATCGGAGCGATCAATTGCTCTACTTTTTGTGTCTCATAGGCAAGCTTGATTTCCTCTTCGCTTGTCTGCGAGAGGTTTTGTTTTTCGGCCTCCTCGTTGGCATAAGCCTTCACTAGCGGGATACAGCTCACCACATTCGTGAGCCTTTCCAGCATGCCGAGCCGTGCAAACTCGTGGGCCCGCGCGCTGTTCTGGACCCGCCGGACAAGCCAGCGCGTCGAAAAATCAAAAAAAGGATAAACCAGGAGCACGAAGATCGTGAGCTTCCAGGAAATCCAAAAAAGCACGGCGAGATAAGCCGCCAGCGACAAAATCTGGCTGATTAATTTTTGAAGAGGTTCGAGTTGTCCGGTAACGCCCCCGGCCGCGTTCATCATCGTGTTGACAACCTCCGAAAGGCGGGCGCGGTCGTAATAGAGTTTGCCGAAGCTCAAGTACCGCGAGACGATGAGCTGGCGGATGTTCGCATCCGCGCGCCGGATCTGCTGCCCCACGCTGAGCGCCGAAAAGTAATCTAACGCGTTCTTGAGGAGAATGGACAGGAAAATGATCCCGATCAGCGCTATGAAAAACATGTGCGAATTTCCGAAGACGCCGGGAAAGCGCCCGGCCAAAAACCGGATGACGCCCACTTTGTCGCCGACCGACGAGAAATCACCCTGAATCAGCCCCTTCAAGAGAGGGATGAAAAGCTTGAGCCCGAAGAAATTGAAAAACATGGAAATAAAGGAGCAGACGGCCGCGAGAAAGAAAAAAATCGGCACGATTTTCATTTCTCTGAAAAAATAAAACAGATCGGAAATGCGCTTGAAAACCTCGGGATATCTGGGCAACAGCTTCGGTTGTTTGGGATCCTGAAAGCTCATAAGTGAATGTCTATCTTATCAAAAACCGGCGATCAAGTCCATCACGCGGCCGCAAACATCGCCTTGAATCACCGCTCGATCGGCAAATTCCCGGGCTTTGTCGCTTTGTTCCCGGCGCCGGCCGGGATTCAGCACGTCCCCCAGGAAGCCCGTCCATTCGCCGGCGCCTTTCAGCCGTGACAGCGGCTCATAACGGCTTAAGTCCTGCCGCCCGTCGTTGACGACCGCCACCGGACAGCCCGCGACGGCCGCATCCAGCACCACTGTCGAAGGCGTCGTGATCACCGCGTCGGCGATGCCGATGATCGCGGAGGCCGTGTACGGTTCCCACCGAGAATCCTTCGAATCGGCCAGGACGACGTTCTTCAAGCCTGAAAATTTGTCCGCACCATGGAGCGTGATCCACCGCTGGTTATGATGGGGCTTCACGATGAATGTGATTCCCTGAAACTGATCGGCCACCGTCAGAATACAATCCACAAATTGTTTCCTAAAATCGTCCCGATAGCAAGCCCGGTGAAGATTTTCGGACACCAAGATAATCGTTTTTCCCCACGCCTCTTTTTGCAAAGATGCCAACGCCCCTGTTTGTTTCGGCCAGCCGACTGAAACGCATCTTCGGCGTATGGAATCCGGCACATTTTTATGCAGTGAGCCGAGCCTTCCCCAAAGCATGATTTTTTGGGAACGAAAACGGAAGCGATCGGGCTTGTATATTTCATCAAAATAGGTCAGCCCCGGCTGCTCGAGACCATGCTGCAAGGTGTATGTTTTCAGGCCAAGGCGGTTGGCCCGCCCCGCAAGCTGGTAGGCCACCCAGTGGGGCCGCGCGTTGGACTCCGAAACCGTCACAAGGGCGTTGAAACGATCAAGCGAGGGCCCCAGCCCCATCAACGTCCGAGCGTAGGAGATGACTTTGTAACCCACGGGCAGCGATTCCAAAGCCTTTTGGACTCGGGGAGACGCTTTGATCAACCGGTCCGTCACATAAACAAACGTCTCTATATTTCCACGCTGTTTGGCTTTTTCCAAAAGCGGGAAAACCAAATCCAGGTCCTGAATCAAATGCATGAAAAAAAGCACGCGATGGATCATGAGCGGGTTGGGACCTCGATGCGTTCGCACATCTCTTTAAATGCGTTTTGGATGATGTCCAAACGGTCGTCTTCCCAGACAAAGCGCTGAAAAGGCGTGGCGGCGGGCCACTGGTCGCCGATGGCAACGCCCACGCGCGTCTTGAAATACTGCTCGGACGAGCTTCGATAATCCTCGGTGATCATTTTAAAAATAATATAACGCACCCTTTGGCTGTAGATGCACAAGCCTATCGGGCCATTATTGACCAATAAATTCAGATAACTCAACTCATAAAGCGCCATTCGAAGCTCCAGGTTCCACACCGCTTCCGGAAAAAAATTCAAGCCCTCGAGCTCCGGCGGAATCAAGTCAAAAGCCCTCTCCGTGTCACGGACAAAAACCGGGTAATACTCGGCGGGATCCAGCGTTTTGGCAAAAGCGGCCCAAGCAACCACATTGGAATTGCGAAGAGAGCGGTAGGACGCCTCCCGCAGTGTGATCGTAACCAGCTTCCGATTTTTCGCCTCACGCTCGATCCACTTGCGGACATAAAAAAGCGACATCGGGGTCGCGGTGTAACTGGGCATGGAAACGCCTCTGGACAGCGCTTTGACCGCGCGAATGGCGGCATGGGGCCTTTTTCGTACAACGTGGGTTGAATAGCCCTTTGGATAGACATGCCAAGAGAGCGAGGCCCGGATGGCCTGTGCCTCTTCTCTCGACAAGCAAACCGTAACCTGCTGACAAGACGGCAAAAGCCAAGCACAGGGTACCACGATATTCCTCACTCGCCAGCGCATGTTTTCGCTGCCTTGGTCATTCATTTCTTTGGATCCGGCCTTCTTGAACCCGCCATGCGGTCCGGGCACAACCACGACGTGGAGACGGGAACAACCAAATTTTTTTCTCCGAAGCTCAGCCGAAATCAGAAAAGTGGAAAAATCAAAACTGGCCGGGGCGACTTCCAAATCATAAAAAGCGTACAAAACGTCCCACTGGATTGTTTGTCCATGCCACAATGCACGCAAGGCATCCGGCCAGCTATTTTGACGAAAAATTTTCGCAAGCGCGCTTGTCAAACGGCCTCCATTCGAATCAAGGTTCGGCCCGGCAGTTCCCTTTAGTACTTCGCGATCGGTTCGGGCTTTATTAATCGCTTGGTTTTCTCTTTTCTGCGTTTTGTCCAAAAAAATAAGAGAGGACTTGCCATTCTTGCTTTAAGCCGTTGCAAAGTCCCCTGCGGCTGAGACCGTCTATGCAGGCGCTTTATCCTTCTGGCTTCTTCTTTCAGCGCCTTTTTCTTAGCGCGGTTTGGAATTTTTGCGCCGTGCTGCAACGGAAGGACAACATCGACGAAATCTCCCAATTTAGTGGCCACCAAAAAAGTAGAAAGGGGTTCTCTGTAAGACTTGACCGGGACGTACTTCCAACTTTGTGGCCCCGGATAAAGATAAATATTCCATTCCTCGCTCCGCAGACCCTTGCGAGAAACGCCTCTCTGCTCCACAATATAACACGTGTCGATCCGGTATTGGTTCGCAACATAAAAATCCCAGAAAAAAGAAGGGGAATACATATGATACCCTTCGTCAAAGCCATGGTTGTTGCAGGGAGAACCATGGACGACTCTTCCTCCCACCTTAAGCAACCGATGGATATTCTTCAAAACGGCCACTGAGTCAAAAACATGTTCCATGGTCCCGCCGTCAAAAACCAGATCGTAAAAACCACGGAGGTTGCCTGGAATTTCTCGGTTCAAATCGTGAATAAAATAGTCGCTATTCTGTTCGGGTCTTATATCCAAGCTGTGTATGCAACTAAATCCCAACGCCCTAAAGAACCCTGCGTCATCGATAGGCCCATCTGTTTCAGTATTGCCGCCGAGCGTTAAACCATGCCAGCCGGCCCATTCGTCCAACTGCGCGCGGTTAAAATAAATATCCTGGCGACCCAATTGAAGAACAGATCCGCTGAATGGCCTCTTTTGGGCTTCGGCCAGAAGAAGCCGCGCCATTCCCCGGGCAATCCCCATCAAGAGTCTTTTTCTATGCGAATCAAGATTCGGCCCGGCAGCCCCTTTTGAAATCGACCCAGGGCTTCACGGATGTTTTTGAGCGGGTATTCCGCGGCGATCATCGCGCCCAGGTTCCACTGAGCCCGGCTAAAATATTCGGCGTACCGCGGAATGTCCCGGTCGGGATCGCTTTCGCCTCCCCAACTGCCGATGATCTTCTTCCCTTTAATCAAAAGAAATGGGTCCAGGGAAATTTTTTCTCCGGCGGGCAAATTCCCGGCGATGACGGCGACACCTCCCTTGTCGCGAACCGACTGGAAGGCCGCTTCCATTCCCTTTCTATTCCCGGAAACTTCCACGGCCGCGTCAACCCCCCACACCTCTCTCGATCGGCTCGCATCGAAAGTGTGTGTCGCCCCGAGAACACGCGCTTTCTTAAGCTTAGCGGCCGTCACATCGACGGCAATAATGGGATGGGCGCCGGCAATCCGCGCGGCGGCAATCACACCAAGTCCTACACCGCCGCCGGCCCCAAACACAGCGAGGCTTTGTCCGGGCTTAAGCCGCAGCGTGTGAAAAACGATGCCTGCGCCGGTAAGCACGGCGCAGCCCAAAAGCGCGGCCTCGCGAAGCGGCATTCCATCCGGGATTTTCACGAGCCGGTTTTCCGAGATCACCGCGTACTCCATGAATGTCGAAACCGGCCCGGAATGGACGGTTTCCCCGCGGCTGTTTTGATAAGCCGCCGGCGCGCCCTCCAGACCCCTGCTTTTTATCCAGCTAATCACCACCGGGTCCTTGACGCGTATTTTTTTGACACCGAGCCCCACCGCTTCCACGACACCGGAGCCCTCATGGCCGAGCGTGTGCGGCAAATAGGGATCGGGACCTTTGAGCCCCCGGATTTCGTTCATCTGGGAACGACAAAGGCCGGCAGCGTATATCTTGACCAACACCTGCCCTTTTTTCAACGTGGGGACGCGAAGCTTTTCAATTTTAAACGGTCGTCCGCACCGGTAGAGTACCACGGCTTTCGTTTCGGTCACCCCACCACCTCTTTTCTGCCTTGAGGCGTTGACGCACATAACAAGGCGCGTTTCCTGAAGTGCTTGTACATGTTTGGGCTCTGTTTTAATTGACGCTCACGAACCTTGGCTAATTCCGGTACGGTATGAATCTCATAATGAACCATCTCAAAAGGACGTTTGGCTTTTGTGGATCGAACCTTTCCTTTGTTATGCGCGTCAAAGCGGCGTTTCAGATCCGTGGTCCATCCCAGATGGAATAGTTTATCTTTTAAACTGCGCAAGAGATAAACGTGGCCTCGTTTCATGACCTAAACGCCGCCAAAAGAGGTGGTGGGGTCATGGCGTAAACCAGTAATAATCACCCCGATAACCGAGGCGCTCGAACAATTTTTTCCAGTCATCGACATGCAGGGTGGTCAACGCGGTAATATTCCAGGCCAGAAGCCGTTTTTTTTCTTCCTCGTTTCTCCACGCATCCACGCTGATAAACGCGTGCCGGCGCGTGACCCGCTGGATTTCTTGAATCGCCCGGCAGCATTCTTCGAAAGGCAGATTGTGAATCGTGTTGATCGAAACGACCAGATCAAACGAACGGTCCGGGAAAGGAAGCTTGACCGCATTGCCGATCTGGAGGAGCGGCTTCATTTCCGGAAGAGCCTTGTCCAAGGCATATTCGGAAATATCGATGCCGGCCAAGCTGGCCTTGGGCATCAACCGGTGAAAATCGTACAGCATGAAACCTTTCGCGCAGCCGACATCGAGCACCGACGCATCTTCCGCGAGATTGTAATAATCCCGCATGCGATTGACGGTCTCCGTCCAAAAACGGGGATGGTACGTGTACCCTCCATAACCGTAAAGCCGGTCCCCGTCAAAGTATTCCCGGCCGAATTGGCGGGCGATTTCCAGAAGTTTTTGCTCGACCAACACCTCCGTATTGTCGGGATTCCCGGAGCGTGGCATCAGCCAGTCCCCGCCGGCCAGCTTTCTCCGGCCGCGCTCTTCCACCGGCCGGTTGGAATGCGGATATCGATCCAGTAAATTTATCTCTGCCATAAATCCTCCGTTAATCGACTTTTATCGCTTCCGTGAATTCCTTGCGGCCCAAATAAGGAGCCATGTCTTCGAGCGGCCGCGCCGCATAGGTGCCGTCGGGTTTTCGGTTGAAACCCAGCCGCGGCACGACGTCCTGGTCTTGGGGCATCCGGATTTCGCACAAAACAGGCCCCGGCCGGTTCAGCACCCATCGGACTTTTTTCACAAGCTCCCGTGAACGGCTCACCCGCGCCGTCGCAAGCCCATACGCTTTGGCGATTTTGACGGCATCCGGCAGACTGACTCCGCCCTGGGCTTGCGAGCCGACATAACGGCCGCCGAGAAAATCACGCTGGGTGTGCCGGATCGAAAGATACCCGCCGTTGTTGAAAATGAATATTTTGACCGGAAGTTTGTGATGGACGATGGTCTGAAGCTCCTGGATATTCAGCTGGAGGCTGCCGTCCCCGCAGAAGCAAATCGTGCGGCGCTTGCCACTGGCAAAACACGCACCCACGCTCTCGGGCAGTCCCGTCCCCATCGCGCAAAGACCGGCTGAAATCATAAGCCGCTGGCCCGGTTTCGTCTTGAAGGCCTGAAACGCGTTGTAGACCACGGTCCCGCCGCCGTCGACCACCACCACGTCGCGCCGGTCCAGCATCTCGGAAAGCGTATCCACGAACACATAGGGATTCACGTCTTTTTTCCTCAAACTCCACTCGGCGGGAATGCCGTTGTATTTGGATTTAAACTCGATACATTTCTTACGCCACGTGCCGATCGAATGTTTTCCGGACCCATCCAACCGCGGCGTAAGTTTCTCCAAAAAAGCTTTCACGTCACCAACCACGGGCAGATCGATGGAAACGCTGTGCGCCTCGAGTTCCGCCGGGTCAATGTCCACGACGATTTTTTTGGCATCACGGGCAAACGAGCCGCGCGCCGTGCCCGTGAGCGGAATGCTTAAATGCGAACCCAGGCTCAAAAGCAGATCGCAAGTCTGCACGGCCAGATTGGCTCCGCGCTGGCCGGCAATGCCCGGGCGGCCGACGTATAATTCGTGACCCGTCGGCAGAATATCGCTGGCGTTCCAGGTCGAGACAAACGGCCACCGCTCCTTTTCCACAAACCCCGCAAACTCTTTTTGCGCGTTGGCCAATCGAATTCCATGCCCCGCAAGAATCAAAGGACGCCGGGCTGTGGATATTAGAGCCAGGCATTTTTCAATCCACTCTTTTTTAGGACCCTTCGGGCCCAAGCCTCTTTCCTGTGGCGGCCCAAATCCCGCCAGTGTTTCCGGATCGACGGAAGCCCATTGAAAGTTTAAAGGAATATCGACCCACACCGGTCCCGGCCGGCCGGTTGTCGCCAAATAGACCGCTTTTTCCAGATAAAACCTGATTTTCGAAGGGTCGTCCACCATCACCGCATACTTGGTGACCGGCGACACCAGCGACACGATATCAAGTTCTTGCGTGCCGACTTGACGAACGCCTTTTCCCCTCGAAGAATGCTCGATCCGGGCCTGGCCTGAAATATAAAGGCACGGAATGGAATCCAGCCACGCGGCGCAAACGCCGGTCAGCGCGTTCGTGCCTCCGGGACCGGTGGTCACAAACGCAGCCCCCAGCCCATCGCGCATCCGCGCGTAGGCCTGAGCGGCCAGAGCCGACGCCTGTTCGTGATGATTGAAGATAGGCGTGATGCCGGCGGTCCTGGCCACCGAATCAAACAAATGCACGACCGCTCCGCCGGTCAGACCGAAGACATGACGGATTTTTTGTTTTTTTAAAAAATCGGCGACGTAATCGGTCAGCTTCACTCTCAACTCTCTTTAGGACACATTGAAATAATGCTTGGCTTGGCCCGCGTCCACCGGAACAATGGCGCCCTGGCAAAACGTCGCCAGCTTCGAACACAAGAAAAGGACCATGGGGCTGATCTCCGACGGCTTCCCGAAGCGGCCCAGCGGGCACCGCTCGGCCAGGTACTTCTTAGCATGCCCAGGCCGCGTCCTTAAAACATGGTCCCAGTGGCCTCCCTCAGTCAGGACGACACCCGGCAGAACAGCGGACATCACCACATCCCTGGTTTCAGTCGCGAGAATCCGGCCCATGCACCGGGAATAGGCCGTCAGGGCCGCCTTGATCGAGCAATAAGGGGCAGGCCCGCTGTTTTCCATGGAGGCCCCGGCCGAGATATTCACGATCCGGCCCCATCCCTTTTTCTTCATGGCGGGAATGAACAAATTGTTCAGCTCAACGGCCACTTCAAAATTCAACCGGAACACCTTTCTCCAATCGGCAATCGGGCAATAAGGGTCCGTGATTCCCAGTGTGTCCCCGATGTTGTTCACGACGATGTCGGGATGACCGAAGCCTTTCCAAAGGTTCTTCGCCAGCGCCCGCGGCGCGCCTTCTTCGGTCAAGGAGGTCACGACCGCGACGTGGCCGGCCTTGCGGCCCCCGATTTTCTCAAGAGTCTTTTTAAGCCGCGCCTCTTTGCGCGAGATGATGGCTACTTTCACCCCTTCTTGGGCCAAATCCATCGCGATCGCCTCTCCAATGCCCGAGGCGCCGCCGGTCACCAGCGCTTTTTTTCCCTTCAACCCTAAGTTCATTTTTTTCCTTTCGCTTGGAACTTGATCTCCCAAACAAGCTTCAGATAAACCACCACGATCTCAACTAAATTCCGCAAAAATAAAGCCGTGCTTTTACGATCAAATTGTATCATACGGCCGGGAATCTCGATATACGAAGAGCCAGAAAGAATCGTTTTGAGCGTCATCTCGGGAAAGATGCTGAAACCGTACGACTGGAGGCGCAGGCGGCGAAGCGTCTCGGTCCGGTAAATCGCCGGTCCGGTCAAATAGCGGACGTTCACGCGGAAGGTCCACGCGTAAATATTTCTAAAAAGAAAAGAGAACATGCGCCGGAGCCACCCGCGTTCCGCCTGGTTGACGTAATAGGAAAGCACGAGATCCGCCTCCTTGTGCCTGGCAAAAAGCTCGGTCAAAAGGGTTTTGGAGACGTCGTTACTGCCGGGCAGGCTGATAAATCTCGGATAAATGGCCGCTTCGAGAGCCTCCCGCACGTTGGCGGAGACCCCGGCGTTGCGCTCATGGCGCATCGTGCGCACGCCCGGGCAGGTTTTGGCAAGCTCCTCACAAATGCCGGACGTGCCATCGGTGCTGCCGTCGTCGATCAGCAGGATATCCAGCAGAATGCCGCCGGCTTCCCGGCCGGCGGCCAGAATATTTTCAACGGTCTGTCGGACATGCTTTTCTTCATTCAGCGCGGAAACCGCGACGCTGATCACTCGCACGGCTCCTTTCCGAGTTCGGCAAACACAAGGCCCAGAAAAAGCAGCTGGGCCGAAACCGTCGATAAAACGATCCAGCCTCTCAGCCAATCCTTGGGCCAGTAGCGAATGGAAATCTCATGGATGCCCTCGGGAACCCTGAATCCGATAAAGCATCCGCTCACCCTCTCAAAATCAACGCCCTTCTTGTCCACTTGAATTTTCCACTTCTCATCATAAGGATAGCGAAACACAAGCCACCCTTCGGCTGGGGCCTCATACGAAAATAAAAGCGAGTCGGGCGTGAATTTCACTATTTTCTCGACGCCTTCAATGCCGCGTACCGGATAGGAAAGGCGGACCAGCTCCAACAACGGTCGGGCCGCAGGTACCGCCACGACAAGCTCCCCGGTTCTGTAATTTTGAATGTCATAGGTAAAAGGGCTTGCGGGCGCCCCCTGCGTCTGCGTCAGCGTGCGCGAACCCAGGCGGACTTCGAAGTATTTTTTGTCGTCGGTATAAATCGTGCTGCTCATTTCCTTCGGAAAATCGTCCGGCAGACGGAAAGAATGCAATCGGACGGCCCGCGAAGCGGCGGCCTTGGAAAAAATCAGGTCTGCCGGCCGATAAGTCGCCTGCCGCAAATCCGGCGCCGCCCGTGTCTCCGGCCGGATTTCCTCGATGGATCTTGTGAAAAAAAACAGTCGGCTGTCTTTGGCCAGGGACTCCTGCAGCGCCTTATTTTGGCTGAAAAGCCCATAGCTCCGGTGCGTCGGCAGCCATTTGTCGGCTTCCTCGAAAAATTTATGCAGATTCGTGTAACGCGCAAAAAGGCCGTACACATTGAGCGGCTCGGTCTCGAAGTATCCTTCCAGTTTTGGAATGATTCGGGCCGCATGGTGATAACGAAAAGGAAAGATTTCAGGATTTTGATAATCCGGAAGCGTCGGGCCTTCGCCGTCAATCCCAAGGTCCTGCGCATGGACGGCGAAGGCCCCGAACACCGGACGCATGTAACAGCCCATGGCCTCCGCTTCGTGGCCGGTCCACGCCAGCAAAAGAAGGCTCAAAATCACGGGCAAAAACACAGTGCGCCTTAAACGGCAAAGCGCCCACAAAAATACCCCCGTCACGAGCGCGTTGAAAATCAAATACTGTTTCAATTCCCACGGAAATCCCTGCTTCACGGGCCCCGAAAAGACCGTGGCCAGGACCACCACGCCGACGCCGAACCCCGCGGCCACAAGCTGCGTCCGATTCAAACCTTTTTTTTCCCGGACAAGCCGCCGGACGGCTTCCAGGCCCATCACTATGAGCGGCGCGAAGAAATATCCGAGCGTGATCGCTCCGGCCATGTGAAACGAGCGCGTCGTGAATTTTAGAGGGTTCGTCAGCGCATTCAGCCAATGCGCGAATCCGCTCATCGACGCGTCATTTCGGGGGGCATTTAGAAGATAAAGCAAAACAATCGTGATCAAAAAAACGTATTTCCGTTTGTCCTTCGAGAGCAAGATGCCCAGCCACGCGAAGAAAACCGGGATAAACCCCATAAAAAGCCATCGCGCGATCCAGTGCTGGCGGAATTGCCGCGTCGACATCGTGAAATTCACCATGTCGCAAAAAAAGTAATCTTTCGGGGCGAATTGCGCCGGGCGCTTGAAATACGCGTAGAAACTGAAAATATCTTCGAATCGTTTTTCGCCGCCGCCGAACGTGTAATCCCGAAGATTCCCGATCAGCAAGGCCAAGAACGGTCCGAGAACCGCCGCCGCAACAGCCATCACGAGAAAAACCGCCGCGCGATTCTTTTTCAAAAAAAACCATCCCGTGCGCAGCCGCTCGACAGGGTGGTCGACGGCCTTTTTTAAAAAAACGTGCACGTTCTCGATCCGGACCGCCAGACATGCCAGCAGAAAAACGTGCACGCACTGGTAAACGTACTGCACCGCGATGAACGGGATCGTGAAAACCGCGACGATCCAGGCAAACATCAGACGGACGAATGCGCGCGCCGACGGCTTCTCGAAAAAACTCAGCGTGAAATGGATAAGAAGTGGCAAATACACGTGGATATCCCCAGCTCCGGTGCCCATGTACAAATGCGGCGACAAGAAAATATTCACAAGAAGCAGCGAAAAAACGAGCACGGCTGTCGAGCCGGAAAATCGCCGCACGAGAAGATAAACACCGGTGGTCTGGACCAGCATGATGGAAAAAAGGTAGCCGCTCGTGAAGACCTGGTGAAACGCGACGGCCGGTGAATCAAAATAGGGGCGCGCCATAAAATAAGCTGCGGCGATCAGGCCCTTCACGAACGAACAATTAAAAGCCGCGTTCAAAACATGGTACATGAGCGGCATCTGGTCGTAGGCATTCCATAAAAAAACGCCGCCCTGATGGAGGTTTGAAACCAGGTTGAACGTACTGATATAGATGATGCTGTATTCCGAAAACCGGATCTGGCTGACCGTGCGATGGAGGACGGCGGGGACAAGTTGACAAAGCCAGGCATAAGACACGGCCGACACGAACACGATTAAAGCCGATGACTTTAAAACGGACTTCATCAGAGCCTTCGGCGGAAATGGCGCCTCGGAGATTTCAAAAATTGACGGTGGGCGGCCTGATACGCCCGCAGCAGCATCTCGCAGTCCGCGGAATAGGTGAGGTACCGGACACCCAGGAAAATCATTTTCTTCAATTGATTTTCGCCGGTCACGATGGTGCCGGGGACTTTGCCGGCGGCGAGAATTTTTAGGACGATTTCCTTGAAAAGCCGCCGAAGCCTCGGATGCTCGATCTGCCCCGGGATGCCCAGGGACTTTGACAAGTCGAACAGGCCGATAAAAAAGATGTCTGCGCCGCAATTCTCCAAGAGATCGTCCAGCGCTTCCATAACAGTCTTGTCCTCGAGATGGACGGCCAGAAGCGTCGAGGCGTTGGCCGCGGCCTGGATTTTCGCGGCGTTTAAATGCGTGTAACCCGAAGCGCGCGTGAACGGAGAAAAACCCCGTTGGCCCAAAGGTGGGTATTTGGCCTGCACAAAGGCCTGCCGAAAAAGCTTGGGTCCCTGAACATTCGGGATGTGAAGGCCATGGGCACCTGTTTCAAGCGCCCGCAGGATTTCGGGCCCTTCCTGCGGACCGCCCACGCGTATCAGCGGCGAAACCCCCCGCGATTCACACGCCATCACCATGGCCTGCGCAGTTTCAAAACCGGCCGGCCCATGCTCTTGGTCAATGACCAGAAAATCCAAGCCGCTGGAGGCAATAATGTCGGCCACCACCGGCGAAGGAATCACCGACCAGGTCCCGACCACGGTTTTCCCCGAATCCAATTTCCTTTTCAGAAAATTTACTTTGAGCATCGTTTCTCCGCCAGGTCCAATACCACTTCGATAATCAGGTCTTCCTGCCCCGCCACCACCTTGCGCCGGCCGAGCTCCAAAAATACGTCCCGGGAATCCACCCCGTACTGCTTTGAAACGCGTTCCACGTGCTTGGAAAACCCGGAAAAAACACCAGCCAGGCCGCTCACGATGCTGACCGAGCTGATCTTGGGCATCGATTCCATCAACTGCTCCTCCGCCAGGTCCGCGGCATCCAGCATCCGGTACAAGTCGATGCCTGTCGAGTACCCCATCTTTTCAAGCACCGCCACCAGAACTTCAAGCTGCGTATTGCCGGCCCCAGCGCCGAACCCGCGCGCCGTCCCGTCAAGAATCGTCGCCCCGGCCTCGGCGGCGGCAATGGAATTCATCACCGCCAAGCCCAGATTATTGTGTCCGTGAAAACCCACCGGTATCTTCAAAACCGGCACCAAGGCGCTGATCCTTTCCGTTACCTCTCCGGGAAGGTACGCGCCGGCGGAATCCATCAGCACCACTCCCTGCGAGCCGTAAGACTGCATCTTGAGGCACTGCTCGATTAAGACCTCTTTGGGCACCATATGGCTCATCATCAAGTTGGAATAAACCTCTTTCCCTCTTTCGCGGACATAGGCGATGTGCCGCTCGGTGATGTCGGCCTCCGTGCAGTGCGAGGCCACGCGGACCACGTCGACCCCCCAATCGATGGCCGGCTTCAAATCTTTTTGGATGGTCGCGAAGCCGGGCATGCAGTGAATCCCCAGTCTCGAACGCGACAAGTGCCTGCGGGCAGTCTCAAGCATCTGCCGATCGCTGACCGCGCTCTCCCCCACCTGCAACGAAGAGGCGCCGATCCCGTTGCCGTGGCCCACTTCCACGATCGGCACGCCGGCACGATCGGCGGCCGCGGCATAAGCGGCAATCTGTTCCAACGTCAACCGATGACGGACCGCATGGTTTCCGTCTCTCAGCGTCGGGTCACTGATTAGAATAGAGCGCATTTTCAACCTGTTTTCTCGCATACGCTTCGGCCGTGGCGATGGCCGCGCAATTGATGATATCAAGATTACCCGCAAAAGAAGGCAAATAATCCCCCCTCCCAAAAACTTTTACACTCATTACTAGACGATTGCTCTCCCAAATCGGAGGCAGCACGATTTGGTATCCCGGGACATAGGACTGGATTTTTTTGACCATGCCCGTAAAAGAAGCCGTCAAATCACGCAGATTCGGGAATTTAGTTTTGGCGGATACCGTCACCTGCATATTCACGTCGGGTTTGGCCGGGTTTAAGATGAGAATAGTCTTGGCGTGGCAGCATCCGGAATACGTCCGGATCGCCTCCTCCGTGGTTTCGACATACTCATCGATGTTGATCCGCGTGCCGCGACCAGCGCTTCGCGAAGCGATGCTGGAGACGACCTCGACATACTCGACGTCCGGGTGCGTTTGCCCGATCACATGGACGAGCGGAATCGAGGCCTGACCGCCGCAACTGACCATGTTCACGTTGAGATAGTCCGTGCAGGTTTCACCGTCCACCGCCGGAACGTTCATCCGTCCCTCGCCCGACGGCGTCAAATCAATCACGCATTTTCCCAGCGCTTTCAATAAAACCCAGTGCCTCCGGTGGTCCGCCGCATTGGTGGCGTCAAACACCAGGTCAAAAACCCCGGGCCTTTCCAAGAGCGCCTCCACGCTGCGGTCGGAAACGTCCACGCCCAGGCTCCGGGCCTTCGCAAGTCCAGAGGACTGGGCGTTCCTGCCGACAAACAGCGTGCAGTCCAAAAGCGGCGACCGGCGCGTTTTGATCAAAAGGTCCGTGCCGATGTTTCCGCTACCTAAAATCGCGACCTTCAACTTCACCGACGTCCCCCTTTAGAAAAATGACAGAGGGTTAATGACATATTTCAGCGGTTTTCCGAGAAGCCGTTTGAGAATCGGCCGCATGCTGTCTAGGGCCGTGATAAGAACACTGGCGTTTTGAAACTCGAAGTCGGGGCCCGGCATCCGGATCCGGGGGGCCAGATCCGGATAGTAAAGGTCCGCACGGCGCGGATCATCATCCAAGATAGACTCCAGAAAATTCAAATCGCTTTTCAAGTGATAAGCCAGCGTCGGCAGCATCTGGGCGGCCCCATAACCATAAATCGGCTTTTCCAGGTTCCCAAGAAATTCGGAAACCCGGGCCATCCGTTCTTCAAACTCCCGGTATCGCCTCCGAATCAAATCAGCGCCGGGGACTTCAGAACTCTCCGAAGATTTTTTTTCGTCGGAAGAGCCGCTTTTGCAAAATGCCATGAGAAGCGTCCCGTTCCAATATTCATAATTGAACGTATGAGTCAAGTACCGGCCGCCGACGCGCTCGATCAAGCGCCGGAACGAAGCCACGCTGAAATAATGGATGTGTTGGTGAAACACCTGGTCAAAACGCGAGGCCTTGAGCAGCGAGTCAAACCCCGGCACTTCGATCACGAACAAGGCCTCCGGAGCGGCAAAACGCACGAGCGCTTCCAAAGGACCCCGCGAGTCATTCAGGTGTTCGAAGGCATGGGCCGAGACCACGAGATCAGGCGGAATTGGAATCTCTTTTTTCAAATCCACCGCTTCGATGAATTTGCCGATCACGGATATTTTGGAATCCTCCGGGAGAGGCTTCTCTTTCCAGATCGGATCGATACCGAATAGTTTCTCGCATTTCGGCTCCAACCGCCGGAGCAGAAACAAATCGTTGCAGCCGATTTCCACCGCGGACCTGAACCGGCGTCCGCCGGAAACCTTCTCCAGAAACTTCACGAAAAATTCGTTCCCCTGCGTGGCTATCCCGCTGGCGGAGCTCCGATGAGAATAAGTTTCCCCATAAAGATACCAGGGGTCGATCACGTGGAGAAGCTGCGCATGGCCGCAATCGGCACACAGCATCAGAGACTGGTCAAAATCAGGGTATCGGCCCGGGCACGGGCTTTCCACATAGATGCCGGTCAGGGGCAGTTTCGGCAAATCAAGCACTCGGGTCAAGCGTCCGCCCCAACAAACCGAGCATCGGGTCTTCTGCCCAATCGCCACGCCTTTTTTGGAATCAAGGAGTGTGGGCATATTCCAAAGACTCCTCTTGAACAACGTCCCAATTTTGTTCAACCCACCGGATCACTTCTTGAATCCCCTGCTCCAGCGAAATTTTTGAAGCCCAGCCAAGTTCCGTGCGGGCCTTCGCTGTCTCCAAAATATAAGCCGAGTCCAGCCCAGGCCGCTGCCCCACGCTTTCAACCGCCGTATCAAAAGAACAGCCAACCGCGTCGTAAACTTGGCGGACCACCTCGCGTATCTCGTGCATTTTTCCCGTCGACAGATGATAAATAGCGCCCAGCGTTCCTTTTTGCAAGACCGCCAACTCGGCTCGCGACACGTCCCGGACGTGAATGAAAGCACGGCTTGCGAAACCCCCACCGTGCAGTTGGATCTTTCGTCCGCTTTTCGCGTAAATCACGGCGCGCGGAATGATCTTCCACAACTGCTGATGGGCGCCGTAAACATTCGCCGAACGCACCGTCACCACGGGAAAATTAAACCGACCCCGCATAATTTTTAAAAACATATCCTGCGCCGCACGCGAGACGGCGTACGGCGTGCTGGGATTCAACGGCGCATCCTCGCGCACCGCGCCGTGGCAGCTTCCGTAAACCTCCGGCGTTGAGATATGCAAATACCGCTTTAAGTAGTCCTGGTCTTTTAAATGATTCACGAGCCGCGAGAACGCCACACAGTTGGTTTGGAACCAATGTTCAGGATACTCCCAGCTTGGAGCTACTTCGCTTTGTGTAGCGAAATTGACTATCCACGCTGGCTCAAAAGAATCGAGCAGACGCAGAATCTGCGGCATGTGTTGATTCAAATCCAGTTGATGAAAATGAAACGGGGCGCATCCGCGCTTCTTGTAGGGTAGAAATAAATCATCTTTTTCCGGCGAACGGCTGATACCCAGAATTTCGAACGATGGGTTTTCGAGCAGGTAATCGATAAAATCGCTGCCGGAAAAAGAATTGCTGCCGAGAACGGCTATTTTTCGATAAGAAGAAGGCTGCGGCATGGCTTAAAAATACCCGACAAAACGCCAGTCCGAAGCGTCCGTGTGAACTGTTTTGGATCTGGACCGAGCACCGTTTTGAGAGATGCCCATCATTTCCCGCGCGACTCGCATGATATCGACGGCTGCCGGATAAAATGCATCCGCTAAGGCCGAGCTCGTCGGGCAGGGGCTGTGCGGAAGCGTCACACGCCGCGGAGGACATTTGAGATGGCCAAGCGCCTTCTCGGCGGTCCTCGAAATAATTTCAGCCGCGAAACCGCAATTGGCCCATCCTGTGTCGGCCACGATCAAACGGCCGGCTTTTTGCACGGATTTCAGCACCAGGCTGTCGTCCAAGGGATTCAAAGTGTGCAAATTGAGCACTTCGACTGAAATGCTTTCTTCTTCGAGCGCCTTCGCCGCTTGCATGGCTTCTAAAGTCATATAAGAAAGGCAGACAAGGGTCAAATCCCGCCCTTCTCTTAAAACGCGGCCTGGTCCTCCCAGTGGAACCCGGTAAATGCCTTCCGGGACTGGGCCGGAAACGGCATACAGCGAACGATGTTCAATAAAGATCACCGGGTTATCCTCTTCAATGCTGGAAATCAAGAGCCCTTTGGCATCATAGGGCGTCGCGGGCATGACCACTTTGAGGCCCGGGATATGCGCGAACCAGGATTGGAGATTTTGCGAATGTTGCGGTCCCTGCCCCCAGCCCTTGCCTATCATGAGACGAATCACGAGTGGCGCTTTGGCCTTGCCGCCGAACATGTAATGCCATTTGGCCGCTTGGTTCACAATCTGTTCGACGGACAACAGACAAAAATCGATACGCTGGTGGGTCAAAATCGGCCGCATTCCGGTAAGCGCGCTGCCGAGAACGATTCCGGTCATCGCGTTTTCCGAACAAGGCATGTCGAACACCCGGTTTTTGCCGTATTTTTCCTGCAAACCAAGCGTGGTCCCGAAAATCCCTTTAGGGTCCGGCACGCCGAGGCCCATCACATAAACCGAAGCGTCTTTAGCCAGGCAGAGATCCGTGGCCTCACGCACCGCCTCAAAAAATTTTAACGATCTGGGTTTGACCGGCTCAGACATAAACCTCTTTCAAAAGCTCGTTCGCTTCGGGAAAAGGGTTCTCTTTGGCGAACGAAATCGCTTCCATGATTTCCCGCTCGATTTTTTTCTCAGCCTCCCGAAGGGATTGGTCCGTCAGGATTTTTTCGGCGAGAAGCTCGGTTTCCAGACGCCGGATGGGACACGCTTTTTTCCATTCCTCTAACTCTTTCTCGGACCGATAACCCAAGCCGTTGTCCTCATTGGGTCCGCAATGCTCAAGCCAGCGGTAAGTTTTAAATTCAAGAAAAGTCGGACCTTTTTTTTGTTTTGCTCTTCCGACGGCTGACCGTGCCAGCTCGGAAACATCCAGCACGTCATTGCCCTCCCCCTGATAAGCAGCCATCCCATGGCCTTTTACAATTTCAATTATTTGGCGGCGGTCCGGTTGCCGGACTGAAAGCGGGGAATAAACGGAATAAAGATTATTCTCACAGACAAAAATGACCGGCAAATTTTTTAACACGGCGAAGTTGAGGCTTTCATGAAAAACGCCTTCCTCCGTGGCCGCTTCACCGAAAAACACGACCACCGCGCGTGTTTCATTGCGGAGTACGGCGGAAAAAGCGGCTCCGACCGCTATTGGAATAGTGCTTCCTACAATGGGAGACGAGCCCAAAAAACCCACCCCGGGGTCTATCAAATGCATCGAGCCGCCTTTTCCTTTCGAACATCCGGTCGCTTTTCCATAAAGCTCAGCGATCATGGCATTGAGGTCCCCGCCTTTGGCCAAGTAATGGCCATGAGAGCGGTGGCTTCCGAACACCTGATCCTTCAAACCCAAAGCCCCGCAAACTCCCACGGCCACCGCCTCCTGACCGATGCACAAGTGGGTAGGGCATCGCATCTCCTGTTCCGGATAAAGCTGCGCAATCTTCTCCTCGACTCGCCGGATGCGAAGCATCTCATAATAAAAACGTTTTAAGACATCGGAAGTCAGATGAGGCACAAATCTCCTTTGAGCATTTTTTCTTTCATCGTCTCCACGTTGTAATAATGCGGGTCCTGGAGGGGGTTCGGGATGTTCCCTGCCTTAAAGGCCCTGACCAAATCGGAGACGGCATCCTCAATGGTCCGTTTTGGGACAAAGCCAAGTTCTCTTTTGATCTTTTCCGAAGAAATGTGATAGGACCGGATATCGTCGGAAGACGTGGTTGCAATCATGATTTTTTTTCCGGGCATCTCTCTTTCCACGACACGCCGAACAATCCCCGCCAAGTCTGATACGGTACGGTTTTCATAACCGGCGTTGAAAACTTTGCCCGCGATTTTTTCATCGGGAAGCTCAAGCAACAAAAGATAGAGGTCGAGGATGTCCTCAATGTGGAGATTCGGACGCATCTGAGAACCGCCGAAAACCGTGATCCGATCAAGGTTAACCGCGTGATTCGTCAATAGATTGACGGTCAAATCCAGGCGCAGGCGAGGCGCGTAACCGCAAATCGTCGCCGGACGGATCACGACGACGCTGAAACCAGGGGCTTGCTCTTCCCAAAGAATAGATTCGCAGAGACTTTTGTAACGGTTATAGTCGGTGACCGGTAAATGCGGATGGTCTTCGGTGATGTCGGACGCGTCGCTCACCCCGTAAACGCTTGAGCTCGATGCGAAAATAAAACGCTTTACGCCGCTTTTTTTGCAAATTTTCACAAGCGGCCGGAAAGAATCATAATTCACTGAGCGGCTCAGTGCGGGGTCAAGTTCCACGCTCGGATCATTGGAAAGGCAGGCCAGATGAATGACCGTATCACATTCCGGCAGGATTTTTTTTAAAAGCGCTTGATCCCGAATATCGCCTTTATGTTCCGCCAAACCGCGATGGCTTCTTAAAGGGTTGAAAACATCTTCTTTGAAACAATACCAATCAAGAACTTTTACGCGGTATCCCGCGTTCAATAGCCTGGGAACAAGGGTGGAACCCACGTAGCCGGCCCCACCCGTTACCAAGATTGTCTTCATGTCGTTTTTGCCCCTGTTTTCTCAGCGGCGAGGATATCGGCAAGCGCGTGCAAGATCGCAAGGTGGGAGAGCTCCACGGGTCCATAAGCGTCTGACGCGACATAAAAATTGAGGTCGCCCAGCTGCCGGAGAGGGTTGGTTTCAGAAAAACCGGATAAAGTGAATACCCGGCAACCCTTTTCTCTGGCGGCTTGGACGCCTTTTAAAATATTCTTGGAACGACCGGAGCTCGAAATCGCGATGAGGAGATCACCGCTTTGAGCAAAGACCTGGGCAGGTTTCATAAACACGTTTTCATAACCAAAGTCGTTGCTGATGCAAGTTAGGTGCACCGGGTCGTTGAAGGCCAACGCCGGAATGCCGCAACCTCTCCAAAAATCCAAGGCCTCGTGGCTCGCGATGGCCGCACTGCCCCCGTTGCCGATCAGCATCATTTTGTGCGCGCTTGATTTAAGCGACGCGATGATCTCAAGGGCACGATCCACTCCCTGCGTAAATGGAATCGGCATACCCTCCCGGTCCGTCACGCTTATATTCGAAAGCAAAGACGAAAACTCGCGGAAATAGTCGTTGATGGCGTGACTTTTTTGGTTCATTTCAGCAAAGACTCTATATATTTCAATAACGGGGTTTTCTTCACCGGACTCCGGTTTCCAACCGTCGCCACGGCCAGGGCGGCGACGGCGTTCCCGACGAATCCGATCATTTCCATCGGTGCTCGCTGTACTGCCAGAAGCGAGCTGATCGATAACAACGCATCGCCAGCACCGACGCGATCAACGACCTGCGTCGCAAACGCCGGAACCTCCAAAAAACCTTCTTTTTTATCATAGGAAAGATTGCC
>CAYJXB010000008.1:3022-5026 GCA_964374005.1 uncultured Planctomycetia bacterium | reverse complement strand
CCCAGAAATTTTTCCCGGGATAGACTTTTCACGGCCAGCGTTGGCTCCTTGGAAGACTTGCCGATGGCTTCACAATAATGGTACTCATCGATGATCGCTTCGCCGACGACCAGTACTTTCAGATGCTTCGCCCGCTCAAAGTACGAAAAAATATCTGAGCGTGAATACCGCGCGGAAAAATTCAAAAGATAATCGGAGACTTCTTTGGAAAAAACAGGTAAGAAACGGTTCACGATCCCGGAAGAACTGAACGTGATGTCATCGGTAAAAACAAGTTTTCCGTTCACGGATTCCACGGCTGCTTTTTCCTCCAAAATGCCACCAGTGTAATCGTCGTCCATATTCCGGTAATCCGGCCCTTTCACGTAAAGATCAGGTTTTAGAAGATGGAGAGTCTCGACCGCATTCGGCCATCGGTTCACCGCTACCCAATCGACGGCACCAAGAGCTGCAATAGCTTCCGCCCTCAGCTTTTCGCCGAATACGGGGCGATGCGGACCTTTATTGACGTGCACATCCGGGGTCACCGTGACCACGAGCACGTCCCCGAGCCGCTTAGCCTCTTCCAAGTGACGGATATGCCCGATATGGAGCAGATCGAAAACACCGTGGCAATGAACGATTTTAGACCCCTTCAAGCGAAGCGGTTCTAAAAGCTCTGCCAATGCTTCCAAACTGCAAATCTTCCGGTCCGGTTTAGTATGAGTAACTAACGAAGGCGGCATATGAGCGCTCCAGCGTGATCATCGGGAGGTTATCTCCAAGGCAAAATTCTATCACAGAGGGAGGGATTTTGCATCAAACAACGACGGGGACCAGGCATCCAAAAAAAGAACCCGTCCGGCGCACGCGAGGCGAGCGCCGGTCAAGTGATTCAATGATATCTAAATCCTACGGCAGATGGAGAAAAAAAAGAATTCGTATCTACGTTTTCGAATGCGTTCTGTAACTTCTACCAGCGAATACGGCCGTTGACACTCACCGCAGTCTCTGCGATAAATCGGCCTTCCACGGAAACCACCAAACCATCTTCAAAACCCCACACTTGTATCCCGGCCACCGCAGCCACCATCTGATCGCTGTTTCCACTACCCGTTGTGATCGTTTGTGCCGCATCACCCCCGGTTTGCACTGAATAAGTGCCGGTTCCACTCAAATCCACCTCAATATCGGAATACTGGACTCCGATATACGGCACGAGCCCAACGCCAGGGATCCAATGATTAATACGCTGCTGCAGGCCAACACCGGCGTGCCACTCATTCACCTCAAGATCCATATCAACCGTGGGCACTAGGGCACCAAGGTTAGGAGCGGAATCCACATCCGGATTTGACCAACGATAACCCCCAGAGGCATAAAGCTGAGCGTTAGGCAGTTCCGATACAAGGAGCACATCCTTGAGATACGGAATTTGAAACTCCAGGATGTCGAACTTCCCGCCGCCGCCGACAGCAATGGCCGTTTCACTTTCAAGCTGCACTTTCGTGGTAGTCGATCCACTGACTCCGACGTTGCCAAGCTGCAGATCCGCGACGCCCACAAAGACGCTAAAGTGCAGGCGATCTTTCAAATAACCAAACGACGAATCCAGTATCGGATCAATGTAGATATTGCCTCCATACCACAACGCCTCCAGATCCGTGGCATTGTCAAGGTCTCTATCCATCACCCAGTCTCCGGTCGCGCCAAAACCCAGCGCAAAAGGCAGGGCGTCCTTCATTCCAAACACCGATTCTAATGTACTTTTTGTTTGAACTGTTGCAGATTCGGCATCCGAAGGCATCGCCGAAACGGGAGGCATTGACAATGCGGTGAAAAGAACTAATAGAAGAGCTAAAAATAATCCGCGTTTCATTCGTTTTCTCCTTTGATTAAAAGCCACAAAGTATAACTGGCACCGATTCAACTGTGCAATTATACAAAAATTATCAATTCAAGTCAATTTAAATTAATACTCATTTAAATTAACACGACCTTTTTACCCCACCTCCCTGTGGAGTC
>CAYJXB010000008.1:0-2922 GCA_964374005.1 uncultured Planctomycetia bacterium | reverse complement strand
GAAATCGCCACGTTCCGACAAGACTCCAAAACTCAAATAAACAGCCAAAGGAAAACCATGAATCAACAGCCGATCTAAAGAGAATTCCAGATGCTCCTTCAACCCAAGCGGAGAGATCATGTAAATGCAAAAATAACCGGCGTTTAAGAAGAGCAGCGTCAAAGTAATAAACAAGTAATTTTCTTTAACAAAAAGACGCGGAAACAAAAGAAAACAGGCCATAAAAAAGAAAAAGGCATAGGACCATTGGTTTTCTTGCAAAACCGCTTTTATAAAATAGGCAACGATGACCCACGCGCGATCAAGCCATTGGCCTGATTGCACCAGATCTCTGATATTGGCAACCGAAACAAAATCATTCGAATAGGACGCCAAACCCTTCAACAGAAAGGCCACAAGAAGCGGCGGAAGCGAGCCCAAAACAAACGCCGTCATAAAACGCCTCCTTGAGTTCCTTTGAAAGAAGTTTGCAAGATACATAGAGAGGGTTGTAACGACCCAGAACAGCCAACCTTCATCTTTTACAAAACAGTTTAAACCGAGAACAACCCCCGCCAGAAAAACAAATTTTTCCTCGATTTCTTTATTACCGGTAACCAGCAAAATCATACCGGATAAAATGTAATACGCCACAATAATATCCGCGTACTGCGAAGCCCCCATGCCGGTAAAAACCGGAACCGAGATACAAAAAAAAGCGGCTAGCCATGCCATCTCACTGCGACGTTGATAAAGAAAAACGCCTATGATCAAACCGACGATAGAAAGTGTGTAAATGCAAGCGATTAAAATGGACGCGACCGGTGTTTCCGATCCTGCACCAAGCCAACCCCAGGTGATAAGAAAAGGGTACAACAAGGGATAATCCGGGTGCGAGAAACCAAGAGTAGGGGAAAATAAATTGTTCCAATCCTGGCCGCCATAATAGAGAAAGCGGGCTTTCAATTTCCATATAGCCCACACGTCGAGACCTGTTCCATAAGGTGACTTCAAAATATGCGGAAGAACCAAAAGGAGTGTGACCAACAGAATAGCGAAAAGACTGCGCTTTCCTCCTAAGGTCACTCCGCCATTAAAGAGGGGGCGCTTTAGTTTAATAACCACCAAAATTGCCAATGCGGCAGCATGGATAATAATGGCCGACGTTTTGGAAAGTTCGCCTGCAATCAACACGCTCAAAAACAACGCAAGTGCGGTAAATCCAAAACCGATGCCAGGTGATAAAAAAACCTTAAGCCATTTGAATCTACTTTTTTTCAAAAATTCATCAACAAAAAGATAACCGATTAACAGAGAGGTTCCGTACGCGGTCATCAGCCCAAGAATGGGCAAAATATCAAACATCGGGATCCTTTTGCGTCCCCATGTCGCATAACACCAAAGATCCTCTGCGGGCCAGAACACCCGCTCCTTCTTTTGACAAAGACTCGGTTAATTTCGCTTCAGACACATAGTCGAACAGACAGTGGTTGGTATCATTGTGGCCGGGGACAACGAGGAACGGCGCAAAGCCGTACTGAACATCATAATAAAACTCGCTTGCAGGTCTTTCGGCATCCTCATTTCGCCGATCGGTTCGATAGGAAATAATCGGCTTCTGAGAACGGCTTGATAAAAAGTTCTTTTGAAATTCCTGTTTAAGCAAAAAAGCCGATCTGCCGGCTTCCTCATTGCTGTCAAAGATTTCTTCCCCAGATCGAGAAATCACCTTGACTTGCCTAAAAAGACCAAACCCCACCACCAAAACCAAAAGGACCCAAATAACGTACCTACGCATGGTCATCACTCCACAGATTATGCCTAGACAAATAGCGTGTCAAGCGTGTATTCTAAATTGGATGAAACTCATCGAGGCTTTCTTCCTTTTGACCCTTGTGTTCCTACCGTTCTCAAAAACAGGCGCGGAAATAAATATTCTGATCTGCCTTTCCTTATGGATATTGCGAAAAATACTTTACGGAGAAAAGATAACCTTCATTCCCGTCTGCACCATTGCCTATCTCGTCTTTTTACTGGCAATCATTGGATCGCTCACACTGGTGCCAGCCTCCAACTTCCACGATGGCATCCGAGGTTTTCTAAAATGGGCCAAATACTTGGGCATTTTCCAGGTAAGCGTCGAATTATTCCAAGATCCCAAAAGGGCTGCCAGGGCCGTCAAGATATTCCTTGTAATCGCCGCAGTGATTGTGGCGAATGGATTCTATCAAATGTGGTTTGGCCATGACCTCCTCAGACATTTTTCTATCGATGTCCCGGGCAGACTCATTAGGATGCAAAGTTCTTTTTCTTCGCCAAACGGTTTGGCGGCTTTCCTGCTGCTTGGGATACCGCTTAGCTTTCAAATTTGGGAGAAAAATAAAAAATGGAACAAACAAAGTATTTTGTGTGCGATTCTTCTGATTCTCTTTTCCGTCGCATTTATTATGACGCTTTCACGATCGGCTTTTCTGGCACTTTTAACTTCCATCTTGCTGTATTTAATTTTACAAAAAAAGAAGGCCCTGTTCTCATTTCTCGGATCCTGCGGAGTATTGGCCGTTTTATTTTCCATGTCCAAAGATCTCCGATACAATTTTTTTGGCAGTTTTAACGCGAGAGACATCACGATCGGTGAGCGATTACGCTTTTGGGAAATCACTCTTCGAATGATTCAGGAGCACCCCCTCTTAGGGAACGGCGTCAATATGTATTACACAAAGTTCCCTCTTTTTGCTCCTGCTAGCGAAACCTACCGGGGCTATGCTCACAACAGTTATCTTCAAATGTGGAGTGAAATCGGCTTGTTTGGTTTTTTAGCCTTCTTGGTTCCTTTGTTCTTCTACCTGGGAAAAGACCTTTTCTTTGGCCAATTCAAAACCAGGGCCTCCTCGCTATCCAACGCGCTTCTTGTCGGCATCGTTGCCTTCCTGATTCAAGCGT
>CAYJXB010000007.1:21823-37889 GCA_964374005.1 uncultured Planctomycetia bacterium | reverse complement strand
CAATTAGGACATTCTTATTTTGGTCAATTAGGACATTACCATTTTGGTGTTACAAGACCATCCAAAAGAAAAAAATCAAAGCCGCCAAGATCCGGTACACGCCGAAAACAACAAAACTATGGTTTTCAATGTAATAAAGCAAACATTTGACGCTCAACATCGCCACAATAAAGGAAGCAACAAACCCCGTCAAAAGGAAACTGGCTTGAGAGGAAGAAAAAAGGGATCCGTGATTCATCCAATCCAGCGCCGTCGCGGCGAGCATCGTCGGAACCGCCAATAGAAAAGAAAACTCAACGATTGTTTTTCGCTTGAATCCCAAAAGAAGCCCGCCGACAATGGTCGCCGCGGCTCTCGAAACACCAGGGATAATCGCAATCGACTGAAAAATACCTATCAGGACCGCCTGGCCGTAGGTCATGTCGGAAAGCTCCACGGCCGTGGTTTCTTTTTCCTTGTACCGCTGCTCAAACGCGATGAGAAAAACGCCTCCTATAACAAGGGACCACAGCACGACGGCCGTGTTCCCTAAGAGGAATTCCTTTACGAAATGATAGAAAATAAATCCTACAACCGCGGTCGGAAAGAAAGCCGCCAGCACCCGTTTCAAAACCTCGCGGTCCACCAAGAACCTTTTCCAATACAACGTCAATACCGCCAGGATCGCACCCAGCTGAATCGCGATCTCAAAACTCTTGAGAAACTCGGTTTGCGCTAACCCCAACGCCCGAGCTGTTAGGATCAAGTGCCCGGTCGAAGAGACCGGCAAGAATTCCGTGATTCCCTCCACGATTCCGAACAGGATCGCATGCAGCAAACTCATGAATTATTTTCCTTCCGACGATTCATTTTTCTTAATCGCAAAATCTTTGAATTTTTCCTCAAGAGCTGAAAGGTCCAAATCATAGATCTTTTTTATTTCCTCTTCGAAATCATTCCCTTTCGACACGTCATGAAGCAGCGCATAAAAATTCCGGCTGCCGTCATTGAGGATCAAAAACCGGACAAGAAGTTCGCTCTCCTGATAAAATGTTTCGACGGCTTCTGCCGGATAGGAACGCATTTTGGCCAATTCGTCGAGCGGGATATATTTTCCGGGCTCGATCAATTGAAGCACCCGCACGTTGTATTCGTCGCCGCCGAACCCGGCCGCGATCGCGCGGTAACTCACAAACTCCGCGAATCCCTCATTCAAAAACAACGGGATCGGCCCCTTGAGAAACCGGAACAAGATGATATGCGTGATCTCATGGGCAAGCGTTTTCTTAGGGGCCAGCCAAAAAGGGGCGCGGTAAATAAATAGTTCCCAACCCGTCGTAAACGCTTGCCCTTCGAGGCTCGATTGGATCCTTTCGTTGAAATGACCCCAGATTTTTTCGTCCTGAAAAATAAAAATCTGGCTTTTTTTCTTCCAGGGGTCCTCCGTGACGCCGAAGAGCTCTTTGACCCATTGATAATACAGTTCGGCGTGAATAGTGACGGTCTCCGCCTCTTTTTCATCGGTAAAATGATAAACAAAATGAGCTGTCTCGGCATGCTTCCAAGAACCCATTGATTCAGATAGCGCGGCGCGGCCGTCGGGGCTCATGTCCTTATCCGATAACTCGTCCAATGAAAGGGTGGGAATGGAAGCGGCCAGAAGAAGCGAAACCCGAAAAGCGAAAATAAAGACAGCAAGGATGAAAATTTTTCTCAAGAGGCCTCGGATTTATAAAAAATAATCATAAAAAGAACAAGTGCCCAGAGCACCGTGTCAAAAATAAGGATCCCTTTCAGTGGAAACGAAACAGCTTCCCCGAAACAACCGCAGTCGTCAATCGGAAGCTTTCTGAAAAGCGCCGATCCAACAACCGCAATAAAAGCGGAGATTAAGACCCAAAGCGCCATAAGCGACGCCCGGATTTTAAATCCCACCATCAGAAAAATGCCAAGCGCCAGTTCCACCCACGGGATTACTCTCGCGACAACCACGGCGCCATGATCGCTTAAAACCTTATAGCTCTTTACCACCAAAATAAAATTCTCATAGTTTCGAATCAGTTTCTCGAATCCCGACCAAAGAAACAAAATTCCTATTAAAATTCTCAACGCCACAAGCAAAATCCTAAGAGGTTTTTTCATGATTTTGAATCTTTTAGCGCTTCCGGCGTCTCGCGCTTATTCCCGATGACCTCTACGTCTAACTCTTGAGGATTTTCATGGATCCCGTTTTTCAATAAGACGCTTTCAAGCGGATGGATCTTCTTCGACCCAAACATGTCCGGGACATAATCCACCATTCCTTCAAAGGTCTTTCCTTTATATCTAATTCGGACGATATCCCCCTCGTAGATTTCTCTCCGGTTCTTGTCCATGAACGAGGTGCTTTCAAAAAATTCGCAGTCCTCGTAGCTGGCGCGCTTCACGGGCCTGCCCCGGCCGCCATTGGCCCCTTCGTCGTCTTCACACAAAAGCACATGCAAGAGTTTCTGGTAGCCTCGATAGTACATTTTATTTTCTTTTTTATGCCAGACACGAAATTTAAGTTCTTTCACCCCGTTAGACTCCTTACCAACAATGAGCTACCTTTATTTATACGGTTCGTTGCTAATTTAAAAACTTTTGCGTCACCAATTACGGTATTTAGGAGTCTAACGGGGTTCACTTTTGCACCGAAAGATTAAACAAAATCACGAATTCTCCTAAAACTTTTTTGGCGGAAAAATACTCAATGATTTTTCCAGCCCTACCGCGCACCACCTCTTCAAATTTTTTGGTGAGCTCCCGCGCGATGACGATCTCAATGTCCCCGAGTACCGCCTCGATCGCCTCCAGCGTCTTCAGCAACCGGTGGGGCGATTCGTAAAAAATAACGGTTCTTTCTTCTTCCTGGAGTGAGAGAAGTTTATTCTTTTTCTGGCCCGATTTTATCGGCATAAAACCCTCAAAAACGAAACGGTCTGTCGGAAGTCCCGACGCGGACAGCGCGCATAAAAACGCGGAAGGCCCTGGGATAGGCTCGATCTTAATGTCCCTTTCGATGGCGTGGCGGACCAGGCGGTATCCCGGATCCGAAATGCCGGGAGTTCCCGCGTCCGAAATGAGGGCGACGGCCGCGCCTTCCTCCAGTTTTTGAATGAGCCGGGGTGCTTGCTTTTTTTCCGAAAAATCAAAGTAACTTACCGTCGGTTTTTTAATTCCATAATGAAGGAGCAAAATTCTCGAATGGCGGGTGTCTTCACAAGCGATGAGATCAGCGCTTTTTAAAACCTCAACCGCGCGAAAACTGATGTCGGCGAGATTGCCGATAGGAGTGGAAACGAGGTAGAGGGTGCCGGACATTTAATTTGTCACGTTATTCCACCGTGACGGATTTGGCGAGATTTCGCGGCTGGTCGATATCCTCTCCGAATTCACAGGCCACGCAATAAGCGACGAGCTGAAGCGGCAAAACCGTCAGAAGCGGCGAAAAAATCTCCGTCGTCTCAGGCACTTTGATCAAATAAAAAGGATCCACTCGATAGATTTCCGTGTCCCCTTCCGTCACGATCGGAATGACAAGCCCCCCGCGCGCTTTGATCTCCTGAATATTTGAGATCATCTTATCATAGGTCTTGGACTTCGGCGCGATGCAGATCACCCAGGGGTTTTCGTCAATCAGCGCGATCGGCCCATGCTTCATCTCGCCCGCCGGATAACCTTCAGCCGGAATGTAGGAGATCTCTTTCAGTTTGAGTGCCCCCTCGAGCGCATTCGGATAATTGATGTTTCTCCCCAGGTACAAGAAGAAACCGTTCGGGGAGCGCTTGCGTTTCTCAGGGTCGGTCGAAAAATATTTCTCGAGCTGAGCGTGATAACGCATGTTAAAATCGTGTGCTTTTTCGGTCCATTCCTTTTGATCTTTCTTGTAATCATCCAATACTTTCTGCATCAGGGACGGGATCCGGAAAAATTCTTTGAGCAACGCTCGCATCCGGCTGGTCGGCAGCGACTTAAAAAGGCCCGCGAAATAAAGCGCCAGCAGATAGAGAACCGTCAGCTGTGCGGTATAGGCCTTGGTCGAGGCGACCGCAATTTCGGGGCCCGCATGGGTAAAGATGGCGCCTTTGGCTTCCCTGGAAATCGAGCTTCCGAGCACGTTACAAATGGAAAGCGTCGGCGCTTTTTTCTTTATCGCCTCTCTTAAGCCCGCCAGCGTGTCGGCGGTCTCTCCGCTTTGGGAGATCGCGATCACAAGTGTGCCTTTTCCGATCTTCGGATCACGATAGCGGAATTCAGAAGAGGTATCCACCCACACCGGAATTTCGGTAAACTCCTCAAAAACGTATTTGGCGGTGAGCCCCGCGTGATACGCCGTGCCGCAGGCGATGATAACGATCCGCTGTATTTTCTTGAACTCGGCCGGCGATATTTTTAACTCGTCAAAATGGATCTTTCCGTTCGTGACCCGCTCACGCAAGAGCGCTGTCATGATCCCGGGCTGTTCAAAGATCTCTTTGAGCATGAAGTGCGGAAAACCGCCTTTTTGCGCCTGGGTGATGTCCCATTGGATCTTCGCCGGCGCGCGGTGGACGGCTTTGTTGGACCCGTCGACGATCCGGTAGGAATCGCGCAGGACGGAGACAATCTCGCCGTTCTCGATAAAAATCACCTGACTGGTATGGTCCAGAAAAGCAGACACGTCGGAGGCGAGAAAATTCTCGCCCTTGCCGATTCCAAGCACCAGAGGACTGTCCATCTTTGCCGCGACGATCTTGCCCGGCTCTTTGCAACACATCACCGCGATCGCATAAGTGCCTTTTAAGTCTTTCAGCGCACGCTGTACCGCGTTCTCCAAATTTCCCTTATAATATTTCGCGATGAGATGGGTGATGACTTCCGTGTCCGTCTGCGAACGAAAGACGACTCCCTGCTCCTGCAGCGTCTGCTTTAAATCAAAATAATTTTCGATGATGCCATTGTGAACTACCGCGATTCGGTCGTCCTGGTCGAGATGAGGGTGGGCATTTTCTTGGCTCGGCGCGCCATGCGTCGCCCAGCGGGTATGGCCGATGGCCGTGGTGCCTTCCAAAGGATGAGATTTCAGGATCTGTTCGAGGTTTCTGATCTTGCCGCTCGTTTTTTCCACCGCGATGGCATTCAGGCCGTTTTGGACGGCAAGCCCCGAGGAGTCATACCCCCGGTATTCAAGGCGTTTTAGCCCTTGGAGAATGATCCCTTGCGCCTCTTTTTTCCCTGTGTACCCATAGATTCCACACATAGCCGGTTATTTTACCGCAAAGTGGTCTTTATTGGTACATTCTGTTATAATTTTTCAAAATGACCCCACCACCTCTTTTGCAATCTTTCAGATTGATGGATTCGCTTTCAGCGAATCCTCCCACCACCTTTTTTGGGTGTTGGGGTAATGATAAGATAAGTGGTGGGAGAAAAGAGATGGTGGGGTGAAAATTGTAAAATTCCTGCTTTTGGCGCTTGGTTTTTATCTTCTTTATCTCACCATCAGGGCTGTTGGCATCGGGAATATCTCCGGGCAAATCTACGCGCTCAAATGGCAGCTCGTCCCGCTTCTACTGATTTACCCACTGATCTTCGCGTTTGACACGCTCGGATGGAGATACGCGTTTCCAAAAGCGCCGCCGAAAAATATGTCGTTCCTCGGCCTTTTCTTCATCCGCATCATCGGAGAGACCTTCAACGTCGTGATCCCGTGGGCGGCCTCGCTGGGAGGAGAACCGCTGAAAGCCGATCTTCTGAAATCCAGGTACGGCATTCCGCTTTCCCAAGGGGTCGCCTCGATTCTGATCGTGCACACTACCATTTGGATCTCACTCAATTTATTCGTGATCGGTGGAATCCTTGTCGCGATGCAAACACTCCCTCTGACACCGCTTTTATGGAAAAGCGTCACAACTTTTATCCTTTGCCTTGGCTTTGCGGCGATTCTTTTATTCGCAGGGCTTCATTTTGGGATCTTTCAACGCGTCCACTCCATTGGAGAGGCGTTAAAATGGTGGGGGCCAAGCTCCGGGGAAAAAAAACACAGATTCCTCCAACTTGACGATGAAATAAAAAAATTTTATACGACCAATCCTAAAAAATTCTTCCTTTCCTCATTCTTCAATTTCTTAGCATGGTTCGCCGGCACTTTCGAGGTGTATTTCATCGCACACCTCATCGGCATTCCGCTGAACCTCGGTGAGGCGTGGCTTTTAGAAGCGCTAATTCAGGTTTTAAGAATCATCACTTTCTTCATTCCGGCGAGTCTCGGCGCCCAAGAAGGCGGGATTGTGCTGATATTTCTTCAATTTGGATTTGAAAATTCGGTGGGGCTGACTTTCGCGATTATCCGCCGCATTCGGGAGATCCTCTGGGTGGGTTTCGGGCTTATCTTATGGTCTCTGATGGAAGATCGCCCGAAATTTAAAACTAACGTCGTCTAAAATTTCCTTTTGTCCACCAGCCGCAGAAGCTTACGGTCGTTCCTCAACGCCCCTTTGGGATGCAGTTTGACATCCATCTTAAAAAGTCCCAGTTCATAGCTCTTCCACACGTCGGTCAACCCCTTCCGAATATTTGAAAAAACCGCTTCTTTCAAATCCGATGGGTTCGCGGCGTCGTCCAGCGCCTCCACGTGAAGCTCAATCAAATCTTTATGAGAATCTTTATCAATCGTGATTTGCCAGTCCAGACTCAATCCTTTCACGGAATTAAGGATCGGTTCAAACATCCAGGGTGCCAGATTCCCTATCGCGGTGGCTGTCCATTCATTCACGCGGCCTCTCAATTTTTCGATGCGTCTTCCTGGTAGGCCTCCGTCTAAAAGCGCGGCGGATCCGCCTTTCAGCGGAGTTTTTTCGTCAATAAAACGAGTGATGTCTCCGGAGCGATATCGGACAAGCGGCATGACGCGACGGTTTAAGTTCGTATACACCAGCTCTCCGTAGCCGTCTTTGTCAGCATCCGCAATCTCGAAAAAATTATGAAACTCATTCAAATGATAACCCGCTTTATCCCTTGATTCCATGCCGATCGCCCCAAACGCCTCGGTCTGCCCATAGCTTAAAAGGCAATCCGCTTGCCAAACGCTTTCAATATAGCGGCGCATCCCCTCCGTCATATTCTCGCCGCCGCCCAGGATCAATTTCACGGGCCAGCCTCCGCCCCTTTTTTCAACCACCTCGGAAAGGCTGAGAAGCCATGAGGGGTCTCCGACAATCACGGTGATTTCATAATCTTCTAGCCGTTCGTAAAACTCAAGCGGCGGAATTTTTCCCGCCTCGACGTGAAAACACCCGAGCGCCTCGCAGGACGCCTGCAATACGGGCCCCGATACCCAAAAAGAGTAGTCAAACGCGCTGGCCACACGATCATTTGGCCTCACGCCGATGCCCCACAATCCTACGGCCCCGGCCCAGCCCGCTTCTTTAATTTCATTTCTTGAAAAATAGACTTTCTTCGGTTTTTTAGAGGTCGTGCCGGTTGTTTCGTAGGCGGTGTCGGGCCTCTGACATACAAATTCATTGACATTTTCCTGGAGTTCTTCCGCCGTCGTGAAAAAATCACCAAGATCTTCGGGGCCTATCACTTTCTTCGGATTTATTTTATGCTCCTCGAATTTTCTTCGGTAAAATTTGGAATGTTCGTAGACAAATAAAATCGTTTTTCTAAAATTTTCCCCTTCGATTTTTTTTAAAAAGCCGAAAGGCACTTTGGAATAGAGCCAAAACCCGCGTTCGGCGGGATTTCCAAATGGGATTGCATGTATCAAAGAGATTAGCGACATTTTTTGAATAGAAGATCAAAACATTCGATCGCCAGATCCATTTCAGCGTCGGTAATCTCAAACGACGGGGAGATCGTAAAAACGTTTTTATAATAGCCGCCGACGTCCAGCACCAAGCCCATCTTTCCTCGCGAAGTTTTAAGCTCACCTTTCATACCTTCAGTGAAAATTTTATCGGCAAGCTCCCGGTCCGGCGTATAGCCGTCGGGTTTGCAAATTTCCATGCGAAGCGCCAGGCCCATCCCGTCCACATCCCCGATGATTTTCCGGTGACGCTTCTGCAAACTTTTGAGCCGTTCTAAAAATTGGCGGCCCTTCGCCGTCACGATTTTGCCGTAGTCGGTTTCCTCGGTCATCTTCATCACTTCAAGTCCCACCGCCGTGCCGAGCGTATTGGAGGCAAACGTGGAATGCGTGGAGCCGGCGGGGAACACTTTAGGATTCATGAGTTCCTCGCGGGCCCAGATGCCGGAAAGCGGATTCAGGCCGTTGGTCATCGCCTTTCCAAAAACGACCACATCCGGTTTCGTGTCAAACTGCGCGAGCGCCCAAAGTTTTCCCGCCCGGTAAAATCCCATTTGAATCTCATCATCCACCATCAAAATTTTATGGCGATCGAGAATTTTCCGCAAGTAAGGAAAATACTCTTTCGGAGGGATCACATAACCGCCTGTCCCCTGAATCGCCTCGATATAAAAGGCGCCGTACTCCGATTCCTTGGCCTTCGCGTCCCAGACGCCGTTGTACTCCGTCTCGAACAGTTTTTCGAACTGCTTGACGCAATACATCCCGCAGTCGGGATATTTTTTTCCATAGGGGCATCGAAAACAGTAAGGGTAAGGGACAAAATGCGCCTTGTCCGAAAAGTGCCCATAGCGGCGCCGGTAGCGGTAGCTCGACGTGATCGCCGAGGCGCCCAGCGTGCGCCCGTGATACCCGCCCATAAACGCGAACACGAAATTCTTGCGCGTGTGGTTGCGCACGAGTTTCAAGGAATCTTCGACGGCCTGCGAGCCTCCGACATTAAAATGGACCCTTCCTTTTTCGCCAAATATTCTTTCCATGGACTTCGAAATCTTCTCAGCAAGCTCGACCTTTTCGTCATGAAGGTACTGGCAGGCGAGTTGGGGAAGCTTGTCGATTTGTTTTTTGAGCGCGGCGCCGAGGCGCGGGCTCGCGTAGCCGAAACTCGCGGCGGAATACCACATTTGAAGATCCAGATAGGCCGTTCCTTCCTTATCATAGAGGTAGCTGCCTTCACACCGTTCGAAAAATTTAGGGGGCTCAAGATAATGGACCGTATCTCCCCAGGAACAGTATTTTTTTTCTTTTGCCAGAAGCTCTTTCTCAGATGGCTTCATAAATTCGTTCCCCATGCTCGACGTTTTTTAAGAGCCACTCCGTGATCTCGCCGAAACCGGAATATTCTTTATGAGGAATGCGATGATCCTCGCAATAGCTCAACAGCATTCCTTTCGCAAAGGTGAGGCCGGCGATTTCGGCGGCAAAGCGGTCGGATAAACCGTCTCCGACAAAAATAATTATCTCGTCGGGGGCAGAGGCCTTTTTGATCACCGAGGCTTTGCAATTGGCGCAGCCGTGATCGCAGCCGCGGCTGGCGAAAATCGCCTTCAGGCCCTTGCCTGTCCAGTAAAGTTTATTGCAAAAAACGGGAAGTGAGTAAAGAAGCTCGGGGTAACCCATGAGCGATTTATTTAAAATGTGCTCGATAAAAATGTCAAAACCGTCGCTGACGATGCAAACAGGGATCGAAAGCCGCTTCGCCTCTTTTAAAAAAGAAATGAAGCCCGGATCGATTTTAATTTCCTCGATGAGTTTCATGAGTTCGCTCTCGGCCGCGACCACGAAATCAATTTGCCTGGAAAGACATTCTCTTGAGCCGATGCGGCCCTCCACCCAGTCTTTTTCAACCGCCTTCCATTCTTTCTTCGCGAAACGATCCAAGACCTTATCCACGACATCGGTGGTGGTGATCGTGCCGTCAAAATCGATGAAAAACCTTATCGGACTCATAGTAAGCGCTTCACAATCAGTGCGATATTCTGCCCGCCGAAACCAAAGGTCCGCCAAAAATCTTGGCGGATCCGCCGCGCTTTGTGGCGGAAGTTATCCATTAAATCTTTTAACAATGAGCGCAATGTTTTGACCTCCAAACCCAAATGAATTACTCAAAACTGTATCTACTTTTGCTTCTCTGGCCTTATTCGGCACATAATCTAGATCGCAAGCCTCGTCTTTCGTCTCATAATTTATCGTAGGAGGGATCACGCCATCTCGTATCGTTAAGACGCTTGCGATAATCTCTACCGCGCCGGCCGCCGCAATCATATGCCCCAACATGGATTTGATAGAACTCATCGGAATGAACTTGGCGCGTTCTTGAAACACCTCCTTGACTGAGTAAGTCTCAATCTGGTCATTCAGCCGCGTCGAAGTGCCGTGCGCATTGATATAATGAATCTCGTCCTCCCGAAGTCCCGCGTCCCCGAGCGCCAGCCGCATGGCTTGAATGGCGCCGCGGCCTTCCGGATGAGGATCCGTCAGGCGAAACGCGTCGGCCGTGCCCCCATAACCCGCAACCTCGGCATAAATTTTCGCGCCACGCTTTTTGGCATGTTCAAGTTCTTCTAAAATCAAGACGCCGCTCCCCTCGGAAAGAACAAACCCGTCACGATCCCGATCAAACGGTCTTGAAGCACGCTCCGGGTTTTCGTTTTTTACCGACAGCGCCGCCAAAAGATTGAATCCGGCGACCCCGAGCGGATGGATCATCGAATGGGTGCCGCCCGTGATCATCACGTCCGTCTCTCCCCTTCGGATAATATCAGTCGCTTCCCCGATCGCCTGGCTTGAAGCCGCACACGCCGTGAGACAATTGGAAACCGGACCTTGCGCGTTAGACGCTTCCGCCAAATGGTTTACGATCTGATAAGGCTCTTGCTCCAAAATTACTTTCGGCTTGAGGCGCAGAGACGCATTTTTAAAATAACTCTCCATGTTGACCGAGGGGCCGCCATTCTCAATCGCATCAGAGACGATCGAAGCGTACTCCTCAAAATTATACCCTCCGTCGCCCGCTCCAAAATAAATTCCAAGCCGTGTAGGGTCGCTCTCGCCGTTTTGAAATCCCGAATCCGCCACTGCCTCTGCCACCGCCTCAAAGGCAAAATGACTGTTTCGGCCCAGTTCCCGAAGGCCATGGCTTTCTCGAGTCCACTTATCGAAATCAAAATTTTTAACTTCACCGGCAATCTTCGTGGGAAAACTTTCGGCATTAAAGAGCGTGATTTTCCGAATCCCCGACCGGCCACTACAAAGCGCCTGCCAGGTCTCCCGGACGTTGTTCCCCAGAGGAGTCACCGCGCCAAGACCCGTGATCACAACTCTTTTCCCCATGCTAAACTCCTTGATAGGACCGTGTGACCATCGCGATGCTCTGCCCTCTCAAACCGCAGGTATTGGTCATCACGTTTTTTATCTTCTGGCGGGCGGGCTTGTCTTTCAAGATTTCAAATCCCCACGACTGCATTGGTTTATTGAAATTCATCGTTGGCGGGATCGTTTGATACTTTAAAGCCAATGTCGAAATGATAAGATCCAAAGCGCCGGCCGCGAAGCCGGTAAAGCCCGTCACCGGTTTTGAAGCGCTCACAAGAAGCCGCTGGCTTGATCCATTAAAAACTTCCTCGATCGCCTCGGCCTCGAGCCTATCTTCTTTCACTAATCCCAATCCGCAGGCCTGGATATAATCCAAATCTTTCGGAAGAACCGCTGCTTCCCGAAGCGCCGCCCGCATCGCGATTTTCCGGCCGGAGACGCTCGACGAGCCAAATCCCACGATCTCCGCGTAAATCTTCGCGTTTCTTTTCTTCGCGTGTTCAAGAGATTCCAGCACTAAAAATCCAGCGCCTTCTCCGATGACAAGGCCGCTTGATTCCGCATCAAACGGTTTATACGCTCTTGTCGGATCGCTCACCGGCGATTCGGAAAGCACTCCCAAAATCTGGTACTGAGAAAGCCCGACCGGGTTTACTTTCGATTCGGCGCCGCCCGCGAGCATGAGGTCCGCGGCGCCTCGCTCAATGATCCGGATCGCCTCCCCGACCGCTTGAAGCCCAGCAGAGGCACCGGTCGTGATCGTGTTATTCGGCCCTTGAAGGTCAAAAAGAATCGAGATGTGGCAGGCTGGCATATTCGGGAGGTATTTTAAAAGCCACAGCGGAAAAAGATTTGAAATTCCCTCCTCGCCGAATTTTTTAAGATCCAGCTTCCCGTCATCGCCTATCGAACTTTGAATGCTATAGGCCAGTTCATCCAACTCGTGATTCAAAACACCCGAACCGACGATCACGCCGATCCGGTCCCTGGGAGTACTCAAATCTTTTAACCCGGCGTCCTCCAGCGCAAGCCCTGCCCCCGCGACGGCCAGCTGAATGTCGCGCGCCATGACTTTAATCGCTTTTTTTTGAGTAATGTATTTTTCCGGCTGGAATGCCGGGATACACGCCCCAAACGGTTTCCAACCGTTTTCGAAATTAAGGTGTCCGATGCCCGAGCGGCCTTCCAGGACGGCGCTCCAAAGGGGTCCCACACCCTCTCCCAACGCCGTGAGTGCTCCTAATCCCGTGATGACGATCCGTTTTCTCAAAACGTTTTCTCCTGGCTCGTCTTGATGACGTTCAGAATATCGTAATGCTTGAAAAAATTCTCATTAAAAACTATCTGTTTTTGATTGCCCTCACCCAACCCATCAATCGTAATCAAAAGAATTTTTGCCTCCGCCACCACGGCATCACCGAGCTTGACGGTTCCAGTAATCAAGGCACCTTCCTCGCGCTCTTCTTCGATCGTCGCTTCCACCAGAAACTGACAGGGAGGCGGGATCTCCCGGAAGAACCGAGCCTCCCCGATCTTTGCTAAAATCACTTCCCTCTCGAAATTGATCCCGACGCCGAAAAGCACCCCTCCGGTCTGAGCGATCATCTCGACGAGCAACGTTTCCGGAACCAGCGGCCTGCCGGGGAAATGGTCCTTAAAAAAATCCTCTTCGCCGGTGAAAGATTTTCGTGCCCTGGAATAATGCCCCTTCTTCAATACATCAAAGTGCTCTATCAAGTCCCAACGCATGGCTCAATCAATCCCCCGGCAGCCGACCACAATATAATGCCGGTGTTTTTTGAGAAGCAGAATCTCTAAATTTTCCGCGATTCTTTTGAGGCGCCTAAAGGGTCCCCTTAGCCGAATGGCAAGCCGGTCGTTTGACCGAGGAAAGACTTCAATATCGTGAAACCCGGAAGTCCCCATCCAGGCGAGAGACAGGGCCTTGAAAACCGATTCCTTGGCGGCCAAGAGCACCGCCAATCTTTCATGGGGATTTTTGTCTTTTCGAATATAGGAGATTTCTTCACGGCTGAAGACGCTTTGGAGGTGTTTCCCGTGAGCGCGGTAGAAGGATTTGGCCGTTTCAAGCTCAACAAGATCCACACCCAACAGAAAAGAGTCTTTCAACTTCATAGACACTTCGTTCTATGGTTTATCGGCTGTGGCCAGTTTTTCGGAAAGATAATCCACAATCATCCCAACCGTAAAAATATTCCCAAGATTCGAAACGAGCGGATCACGCAAAAACTCGTCCCAATGGCCGTTACGGACCCGTGCTTTAAGTTCCTCAATGCCAGCAGCCGTGACGCGGCCGTCTTTCACGTAACGGGCGTCGGTCAAAAGCTTTTCCGGAAATAGCTCGCCCTTTGGAATCTTGATTTTAAAAACCTTCTCCAGACGAAATACGATGTCCAGAAAATCAATCGACTCGGCCCCCAGGTCCTTGATCAACGAGGATTCAAGTGTGATCCCGCTCTCGTTGACTTTCAGCGCCTGGGCGATGACCGATTTTACGCTCTTGATAATTTCTTGCTTCTCATTCTGCATCAAGGCTGGTTCACTCCCCACTCATTTAGCGGCGACTTAGAAGGCTCAAGCCCCCGTCCACATTGATGACTTGTCCCGTAATATAACGCGCCTCTTCCGACGCTAAAAAAAAGACGACCGACGCAATCTCTTCCGGTTCCGCAAATGAGCCCAGCGGAATCCTTTCCCTGAGCTTCTGGCCGTACGCGGAGCGCAGGGCTTGAGACATCTCCGTATTCACCATGCCGGGAGAAACCGCATTCACGGTGACATTCTTGGCGGCAAACTCGGCTGCGAGCGATTTTGTGAAAGCGTTGATCGCACCTTTTGACGCCGCGTAATTGGCCTGGCCCACCCCGCCGAGCTCTCCGACCACCGAGGAAATATTGATAATCCGTCCCGCGCCTTGCGTGATCATCGTCTTCGCCGCCGCTTTACAAAACGTGTACACGCCGCCGAGATTCGTTTCCAAAACTTCCTTCCAATCCTCGTCGGAGAGCGTCAGGAAAAGACTATCGCGGATGATTCCCGCGTTATTGACCAGCACATCGAGACGCTGTTCTTTTTCTAAAATCTTGTTGATTGTCTCTTCCACCGTGTGCTGATCGCGCACATCACAGCGCAAATAAGAAACACTCGCTTTTTTCCCCAGAGAACCCACCAGCGTTTTCGCGGCGTCTTCAGACGAATGATACGTAAAATAAACTCTCGATCCTTCTTTCGCAAATCGGCTGACAATCGCCGCGCCGATCCCCCGAGAGCCCCCCGTCACCAAAATGACTTTCTCTTTCATGCGGTTACTCTACCAACGGCCCAAGCGTCAAATTAGCCGTCAACGCTTTCTTAGGGAGACGATTTTCGGGGTCGTTGACCCAATCAATTCGCCCTTCAAACGAACGAAAAGAGCCTTCCTTTTTCAATAACCGCACCACTATTTTCAGCTCACTTTCCGGCTTGATAAACCGGCCAAATTTCACTTCTCCGACGCTCACCAGCCGAAAAAAATCCCCCGGCGTGTCCTTCGACAAGACCAAAAGTTTCGACGCTGCTTGAGCCAGGGTTTCCAATAGCAGCACGCCGGGCATTACCGGAAAACCATCAAAATGATCTTTTAAAAATTCCTCGCTGCCTTTGAGCGTGTAGAACGCCGTAAGCGTTTCATTCTTTTTTACTTCGGCAATTCTATCAATAAAAGAAAACGCTCCCACCCCGTTAGAAATCCCCCTATATTCTCAATCCTGAGTTAACCGTAAGAGTCTCGTTGAAATCATAATTTCTAACGGGGCCCAAAACTCGCCAGGCCCCTTCTTGAATTTAGCCGACAATAAACTGTCAATATATCACGAATGAGCGGAAAATGCCACGTTTGTTAGTTGGGAGTTATGAGTTTGGAGTCCGAACTCCGAACTCCGAACTGGCTGAAGTGCGTTTTTCGGCTCTTAGGTCCCTAACGGGGTTTCCTCCCCAGACGCTTTTGGCCGGGATCCTAGTGCCCTTAGGCAGGAAACTACAAGGAGCAATGGAGGCCCCGTCCCCTATCTCGCAGTCGGGCATGATCACGGACCCCAGGCCAATCGAGACATTATTTCCCACCTTGGTCGGGCCGAGACGCAAGAATCCTCTTTCCGACCCATGGCAAATGAGCGCCACGCCGCCGCCAATCAGCACGTGGTCTCCGATCTCAAGCATCGCCAAGTCGGCGAGTCCGGAGGTATTGATATTGACGCCCTTTCCGATCTTCGCGCCCATCAAGCGGTAAAATAGCGTTTGAAAAGGCGAAAGCCGCAACACGTCCAAGAAGGCGCTGTTAGCCAGCAAAATCAAGGAATTGTAACCCATCCAATGGAGGCTTTCCTTCGAATAGATCGTATAAAGACCGGGAGCGATACGAAAACCAAACAGATTCTTTGTGAAAACACACAAGAAAATCAACGTCGTGCCGAATAAAAAATAACCGAAAGCGATCGAAAAGGAAAACGCGAAGATCTTGAGCCACACGGGATAAATTCCCATCAGCTTCCACACGCCGTAAAAAAAGGAAATCATCGGAAAAAGCGCCAAGCTCAGCACGGAAATCGCCAACAGATGAAGGAACCATATCCACAGATTAAACCGAGTCTCTTCCCACTGGGCTTTTTTGATCTTTGCTTCCTTACTTTCCATAGGGCCTGATTTTATCATAGTCAGCGCATACTTGCACTGAAGTGCTAATGATGATAAATTAACCTGTCATGACCCCACCACCTCCTTTAAAATCTTTGATTTTGACGCATCGCGCCGTGGCGACTCGGTCGCCACAAAAGGAGGTGGTGGGGTGAGCGCTCAAGAAAAGTTCATCTTCATCAGCGGCGGGTCGAGGGGGATCGGCCGCGC
>CAYJXB010000007.1:5013-21723 GCA_964374005.1 uncultured Planctomycetia bacterium | reverse complement strand
GCGCTCAAGAAAAGTTCATCTTCATCAGCGGCGGGTCGAGGGGGATCGGCCGCGCGATCACTCTTTCCGAGGCGAAAAACGGCGCGGTGTTTTTTCTAAATTATCTGCGTGACGAAGAATCCGCCGTCAACACAAAAAAAGAAGCCGAAAAAAAAGGCGCCAAAGTCCATCTCCTTCCTGGAAATATCGGCGACCCCGAGGTCATTTCCTCACTTTTTAAAGAAATCGGACAAAAAACCGACCGGCTCGACGCGCTGATCCACAACGCCGCACTCGGCGTCTTCAAACCGGTCCATACACTGCGCGTGAAAGATTGGGACATCTCTCTTGATGTGAACGCCAAAGCACTATTGTTTCTCGTACAGGCCGCCTTGCCCCTCATGAAAAAAAACGGAGGAAAAATTGTTGCCGTTTCGAGTCTAGGGTCGCATCGCTTCACACCCAATTACGGTGCCATCGGTATCTCAAAAGCCGCGCTGGAGAACCTTGTCCGATACCTCGCGGTGGAACTGGCGCAGCATAAAATCCATGTGAACGCCATCTCCGGCGGGCTCATCGACACGGATTCTCTTAAGAGTTTCCCGGATATCAATCTCATGAAAAAGGAATTCCTACGTCGTGCCCCCGGAAAACGTTTAGGGACTCCTAACGATATCGCAAATGTCGTCTCTTTCTTCTTAAGTCCTGATTCTGATTGGATTTATGGTCAAACCTTGATCGCGGACGGTGGCTATTCTCTCTTTTGATTTTGCGACCTCGATCCTCTTAAGTTTTATCGGGCTTGTGTGGGTCAAGCGTGTCTTATGGATGATGCGCTTCCGAAAAACCCACCCGCCGCTCTTGCCTTCTTCGGAAACAAACGACCCTTCTCCCAAAGTGTCCGTGATTGTGCCGGCACGCAATGAAGAGAAAAACATCAGGCACTGTTTACTGCATCTTCTGGCGCAAAATTACGCCCACTACGAAATGATTGTCGTCGACGACCGCTCCACCGACAAAACGTCGGAACTCGTCAATGCCCTCCAAATCCATTCAAAGATTCCCATAAAACTGGTACGAGTCGAAAAACTTCCTACCGGTTGGACCGGAAAAAACTACGCGATGTTCGCCGGATCTAAAGCGGCCGGCGGCGAATGGCTGCTCTTCACCGACGCGGACACGACCCACCAGCAGGAAAGCCTTTCGACCGCGCTTCACGAGGCGCTCGAGAAAAAAATCGATTTTCTGACGTTAACGCCGGAGGTTGAGTCCAACAGTTTCTGGGAAAACGTCGTGCAACCCCTGGCGGCCTCGAGTCTGGCGCTTTGGTTTGACCCGAACAAAGTCAATGACACGAAAAGTAAAATCACGCTCGCGAACGGCCAATTCATCTTGATCCGGAAAGACGCCTATGAAAAAGTTGGCGGGAATGAATCTGTTAAAAACGAAGTGGTGGAGGACGTGGAGCTCGCGAAAAAAGTAAGGGCCGCGGGTTACTTCGTGCAGTTTCTGAACGGCACTCGTCTCTACTCCACCCGCATGTACAGTTCCTTAAAAGAAATCAGGACCGGGTGGACGAGAATATTCCTCTATCTATTCGATAAAAAGCCGCTTCCGATTCTGCACAAAATATTCCTATTTTTTCTTTTCTCGTGCGTTCCATTTTTTGTCTTATTGTTCGAGCTTACTCTGAAAATAGCCGGCCACGAGGCCGGCCGGCCTTTGGCCGGCCGACCAGCGTTCTCAGAATTTCTTTTCGGCTTCGCTGGGCTGGTATGCCTCTGGATGATTCTTGTCCGTTTTGTCGGAAACAAATTCTTAAAATCAAACCCTTGGTACGCGATTTTTCATTTGCTCGGGTCGCTGGTCATGATTTGGATTCTTTTTTCCTGCCTGGAGAGAATTATTTTTAAAAGGCCGTCAGTATGGCGGGGAGACCTTTACCGATAAAAGCCGACGAAAGGCTAGCGCCTGCGATTGTAGACTTTGTATAAATGGCGGTTGATTTCCTTTTTGAACTCCGGGTCTTCACCGACGTTGATTTTCAGATCTTTATACTCATAAATTCCGGTCGTCTCATTTTGCCAATCCAAAAGCTCCATCTGGACCGGCAGATGATGTGTCTCGTCGAAAAAAACAATGACGCGATACGCGAAAAAGCCCGGCTTGTTCTGCGACTCGGGGAAAATGACCTCCCACTTCTCAACGAAAATATCCTTAAACTTTCTTTTACCATGAAAATTGACTTTGATCTTTTTATCCCGTGACGCCTGGACCACGGCGCTCGTGAAATCAAACAAAAAAGCCCCAATGCCGGCGTCCTCGATATTGTAGGAGGCGCTCCCCTGTTTGACCCAAGGGCTGTTTTGATCAAGAAATATCACGGGGGCTAGCCCAAACAGAAGGCCGGGTTTGTGGATCGCAAGCTTTCCGTTGTTTTTTCCCTTCTCATAAAAGACTTCCAAACCCTTCTTGTCGGTATTCAGCCAGCGCATGTAAATTTTCCAAGGTTTTTCAAATTTCAAAAAAATCTGCTCAACGGACTCCAGCTCCCCTTTCTTGGATCTTTCCCTTTTGTAAAAGACCACCCTGTAGTCCCGGACGGACTGATAAAAACCCACCGCCTGGTCCAAGACCTCAGCCAACCGCTTTGACTCCGGACTTAAGTGAGGAGCGGACCGCATTTCCATAAGCCCTGTCATGGTTTCCAGCTCGGTAAAACCATAAAGCGGGCCGTAAAAAACAGCTGCGCCCATGAGAAAAAGGATTAAAACGGAGACAGTTTTTTTGGACCTCATGGCAGCTCGCTCAAGAAATGTTTGATTTTTTGTTCATACAGTTCGCGGTCACAAATCACCGCCTGATTATGCGAGGCCTTCGGCACCACCAAACGGTCAAAACGCTCCCGAGCGGCCCCCAGTTTCTCGAGGAACCTCTGATGGCTCTCCGAAACATAATCGTCCTCCTGGCCGTGTATCACCAGAAGCGGCGCGTGCGGTTTTTTCAAAAGTTTTTCCACATCTACAAACCGCCTTTTCGATCTTTTTTGGCTGTACCAAAAGCCGAGATTCGTGAAAATGTTTACCACGAAACCCGGGTAATGGTCTCCGAAGAGATTCGGCTTCACCAAGACCGGCGCCCATTTCCGAATGTAGTCCCGGAAAATTTCTTTCATCGAGAAAAGCCCGTCGGCGACCACGGCCGCGACGGCTAGGTCCCTAAAAGACGCGGCAAACGCGATGTCGGCGCCGTGGGATACGCCGAAGAGGACGACACGCGAATCGGGCCCCGTCGCTTTCTTCGCCCACCGAATGGCCGTCAACACCTTCTCGACGTCGCTTTCCGTCGGCCACTGAGACAGGGAATTGACCTCGAGATCCGCTGTTTTATTCCTCAGATCCAAGCTCAAAACCTGATATCCAAAATCCGGAAAAAAATAGGCGTAGCGTTCCCAAGATTCCTTTGACGCCCCCGATTCATGGCAAAAAATGACGAGGCCGCGAGTTTTCTCTCGCGGCACAGCGCTCGAGACAATAGTTTCTATTTCATGATCACTCGAATCTAAAATCGTCATCTTCTCTCCCATCGAAGAAGGGTAGTTTTCACTCTCAGGACGGTAAACCAGGCTTAGGAAAATATTGTTGATCATGCGCGTATATTTGAATCCCGAGTGGATTCCATACGTCGCCAAGACCAGCAAAAAAGTAAAAAAAATAACGTGGATGATTATCATCGTTTTTTCTTAAGCCACTCGATGGCTTTACACCCAATCACGCTCATTTCAAACAATAAAAGCAAAGGAACAGCCAGTAGGATCTGGCCCGTAAAATCGGGCGTGGGGGTCAGGACGGCCGCGAGTATGAAAATCGCCACAATCGCATGCCGTTGATATTGATTCAACGTTTTAGATTTTAATGCCCCCCAGGAAGCCAAGACCATCACAAATAGTGGAAGAATAAAACAAAAGCCGAAAGCGAACAACATCCCGAGTAAAAGATCAAGGTAGTTCTTGATTGAGATAATCGGCCTTAAGAAATCCGTTTGCATGCCGATTAAAAACTCAAGCGCATAGGGCATCGCGAAATAAAAAGAGAAGCAAACTCCCGACAAAAACAGCAAAGAAGTGAACAGCGTCAGAGGAATGAGCATGCGTTTTTCCTTCGCATGCAACGCCGGCGAAAGAAAAAGCCAGAGCTGGCTGATAACTCCGGGGGAGGTGAGGATCACCCCGAAAAGAAACGCCACTTTAAACTTCACGACGAAGGCTTCGGCCGGAGAAAAAAAGTAGACGTCGCTGATCTTGGATTCAATCGGGGCCAGCAAAAACTTCAATACCGCGTCCGAATAAAAAAAGCCGGCGACTGTGCCGATGCCGACCAGCGCCAAGGAAATGAGGACGCGTTTTCTCAATTCTTCCAGGTGTTCGAAAAATGTCAAATAAATTTGTTGAGCCACGGTGATTGCCCACTATAATCCAGCCCCACACTCAAGTCAAGAAGAAGGGGTTTCTTTCTGATAATTGACTTATCATAGGGTATCTGTTAGCATGACCCAAAGCCTTATGAACCCCGCTAGACTCCTAAATTTCGATATGTGTGGCGCAAAAGCTTGTGAGCTGGCAACCAATCGTATAACTAAGGGCAACTCATTGATGGTAAGGAGTCTAGCGGGGTGAACAAACTATTTCTGACCTCAACTGAATTCCGGAATAACAGGCTTTTTCCGCGAACCGCCTCCCCGCGAAGATATATTTCATTGATGTTACTGACCGCGTTCCTTATCGGCGCGGTGCTGCTCTTGGTGCCCAGGACGATGCTGTTGGAATCAAGAAATAAGGCTTTGTCCAATACGCTCACTGCGTTGGAAGAGTCTCTCAAAAAAGCCGATAAAGAAAGAGAAGCTTTTAAAGACGCAGTCGAAGGTTATAGAAGAGAAAAAGAATCCATTCAATTTCAACTCCAAAAAATCCAGGAAAATCTCAACGCCGTCACCGAGGAAAAAACGTATCTTGAAGAGATTTTAATCAATAAAACCAAAGAAATGGAAGCGTTAAAACGAACCCCGCGCGCTTCCGCGGCGCCGGCAGCGAAAGCCGCAAGAGTTACCGGCGACGGGGCGGAACAACTCAAAGCGAAAGACGAAGAAATCCGCAAGCTTTACGAGCAAAATAAAGTTCTGTCTCAAAAACTCGACCGGCTCTACAAAACCACCCGTTCAAAAATCATGGAAATTAATGTCGCGAAAATTGCCCTCGAAGACACGATCGTAGAAGCCCGCAAAACGATAGACAACGAATGGAACCTGCCTGCCGGACAGGCAGGTACCGTGAACCTCGGGTCTATCCAGGTCCATCAGGCCAATGCCAACATCCCGAGCAAGGAAAAGACGCAGGAGGCCCCTCCCGCAGTCCAAAAAAAACAAGGCAAGGTTCTCGCGGTCAATGAAGACTATGGGTTTGTCGTCGTCAATCTGGGAAAAGTGGACGGGATAAAAAACGACAGTGTTCTAGTGTTGAAGCGGGATAATGAAGCCATCGCGACACTGACCGTGTTGGAAATAAGGGACGTCATGACGGCCTGCAATATTAAAAATTTGAATAATCCAAAGAAGAGAATAGCCGTTAATGACCTGGTTTCAGTCCTGAAATAAGAAATTCTTTCCCTAGGCGATAGGCCTGGATATTGATCTCGGCTGCCTTCGGAATATTTCTTCGAATCGTATTCTCCAAAACTTCATCATTAAAAATCTCAAGATGCTGGTTCACCGCGCCTAAAAGCACCATATTCGCGCTGCGTTTTTCTTTCACTTGTGTGGAAGCAATCGAAGCCGCCGGCACTTGGATCATCGTGTAGTTAAACGCCCCATTTTTGATGTCCGACCCTTGAGGATCAATGATGACGAGCCCGCCTTTTTTAACAAAATGCCTTTTCTCAAAATACATCTGAGGGGTCATGCAAACCAACACATCCACCTCTCCGGCCTGAGGATTGGGGCTCAGGTGGCCATGATCGGATAATGTCACGGCCGCGACGGTTCTGGCTTTCGTGACTTCGGGTTCATACCAAGGAGAATTGAAGGCGTATTTTGTAATCCCCGCTTTCATCAGAATATCGGCCAAGGATTGAACACCCTGGCCCCCCTCTCCGCACAGATAAAACCGCAACTCCTTAATCTCTTTTTTATCCTGAGCGTTTGCTTTGAAAAGAATGCCCATCGTGGTCAACGCGCCCATCAGGCTGCCGAAGCGGCTTTCCGCCGTGACGGACGGGTGGTTCTTTCTTTTTTCCAAAGCCGCGGCGATGATCTCTTCGGGATTTGCAAAATCCTCCCCCCAACCGACCGCGAGCGGAAAAGTTTTCGGCATCGTGATTGTCACGTACTCTTTTGAAAGAGCAATTTGATGCAATTTTTTCCCGGCGGCCTGAAACGCGTCAATGATCTCTTTGGGGGCCCGCTGGTGTTCGGTGCAGGTGGCGATCACCTCAATGACACTCATGCCGTCGCCTTTCAACTGATGGAGAAGCGCCTGCAAAAGAAAATTGGCGAACTGTTGATTCGTTTCCGGCGAGCCGATCAGCGTGCGGCGATAATAACTCACACCTTGACGGTGCAGCATCTGTGAAATATCAATCGGGTAACCACTGACGGACGCCTCGCGCCCTTTCGGCGTCGTCTTGGAAAATTGTGAAAGCGGCGTCGTGGCCGAAAGCTGGCCTCCGGTCATCCCATAGGTGCCGTTATTGATGATGATCGAGGTGAGTTTCTCGCCTCTGGCCGACGCGTGCAAAAGTTCTCCGAGGCCTATGTCAAAAGCGTCGCCGTCGCCTTGATAAAGCACAACCAAAGAATCGGGTTTGGACCGTTTGGAAGCCGAGGCCGCGGCAGGCCCGCGGCCGTGAGGCACTTGAATATTAGTGACGCGGTCTTTCTTGAAGAAATCGTAAAGAAAAATGGAACAACCCACCGGCGAATAGAGCGTCACGTCAAAATCCTTAAATTTATCAAAGGCGTTCCCGAGCGCCTCCGTGCTGTGCTTGTGATCGCAGCCGGCGCAATAATACATATTTTTATCCGTCATCGATTCGGAGCGGCGCGGCTCCGGCCGTTTGCCCTCCATCCCCGTTTGATACTCCACGTCGTACGTGGAATCGGAGAGGGAAATTTTATCAAACCTTGGGCCGCGATTGGCCTTAAAAACTTTTGGATGAGAAAGCATCTTCCGGTAATCCACAAGATGCTTCTGATATTCAGACGTTTTAATCTCTTTATACAAAGTCTCAAGATCCGACACCACTTCTTTTTCATCCGGCAGCGTCCCTCCGGGCCTTTCACAGCTGCCGATGATCGCAAAACTTCCGACCACCGTACGCACCCTTTCCGCCAATTGGTTGATCCCGCCTTCCATCACGTACAGCGGCCCATAATTTTTGACGATCTCTAGCAGCGCTTTTTCAGGAAACGGATTTAAAACCTTCAAACTGACATGGCCCACCGGAATCCCGAGATCCCGAGCGCGATCCACGATTCCAGTTCCTATTCTTGAAAAGAAACCGTAGCTGACAATGACGATCTCCGCGTCGCCGTCGGGATCGTTGAGCCGATACGGCTGGACTTCGATCTCTTTAAGCAGCGGCTCTTTTTTAAGCGCTTCAAATCGCCGGAAGAGTTTCCAATTATGCTGCTCAAGGACTCCCTCTCTAACGTAAATAGAGGTCCGGACATCTTTCACGATCGTCGCGTCAAACGGCTTGATCGTGTCAGGAATTTCGTAGGCTTCCTTCAGCTGCCCCACATAACCGTCGCTCAAGATAAAACCCGGGATTCGGTATTGATAGGATAGCCGAAACGCCAGCCTTACAAAATCAAACATCTCCTGCGCAGAAGCCGGCGCCAGCACAATATTTTGATAATCCCCGTGGCCTCCTCCGAGAACCGCCTGATTAAAATCCGACTGCGCGCCTTGAATATTCCCAAGGCCAGGACCGCCGCGCACCACATTCACATATACGAGCCCGCGCCCGCCAAGCTCCATGCCGGCCGCGTATGAAATCGCTTCCTGCATTAAACTGATCCCGGGACTTGAGGTAACCGTCAGCGCGGGGATTCCTACGGAGGCGGCGCCCAATACCATATTGCCGGAGGCAATTTCGCTTTCCGCTTGAATAAAGCAACCGTTGACTTCTTGGGTGATCCTTCCGAGGTACTCCGTGACTTCGTTGACAGGCGTGATCGGGTAGCCCGCGGCAAATATCAGCTTCTCGTTCGCGTTGGACGTCGCACCGGCCGATTCAATGGCCCAAACGATCGCTCCGTTCACGAGCGCCAGATTCCCGTTGCTGATGGCCTTAGACATACTGTCTCTCTTTTCCAGTTAGGCAGATTACTTCTTCTTTGATTTTTTTAGCGCTTAAACCCAACATATCCAGAAGCGATTCCCGTTTTCCATGATCAATGAAACGGTCCGGAACCCCCAGTGTTCTGATGGCGGGCTGAAAGTCCGCCGACGCTTTGATGGCGGGAAAGGGCAACCCATCAGCGTTGTGTTGAATTCTTTCAAAAAGCTCCAAAACCGCGTTTCCAAAGCCCCCCAGACGCGTCCCCTCCTCCAGGGTTAGAATGAGTGATTTATCTTTTGCCAGACGCAGGATCAATTCTTCATCCAGGGGTTTGGCAAATCGCGCGTTGACGACGGTCGAATGGATACCTTCTTTTTCCAAAAGACCGGCGGCTTCGTATGCCGTATACGTCATGCTGCCATACGCCAGCATCAAAATGTCACTTCCCTCTCTCAAAATTTCCGCTTTGCCCTTCTCCAGTGGAGAAGGTGGCAGGTTCGCCAATGGGGAATCTGATTCCTCCGCGGTCATTCCCCGGGGATAACGCACCGCGATCGGGCCTTCTAAGTAATCCACCGCAAAATGAAGCATGCGTTCCAGTTCCCGCCCGTCACGCGGCGCCATCAAAGTCATCCCCGGCACTTTTCTCAAATAAGCGATGTCAAACACGCCATGATGCGTCGGGCCGTCCTCGCCGACGAGCCCCGCGCGGTCCAGACAAAAGATCACCGGCAAATTCTGCAGTGCCACATCGTGAATGATCTGATCGTGGGCCCGTTGCAAAAACGTGGAGTAGATAGCCACGAGCGGCCGGATGCCGGTTTTGGCGAGCCCCGCGGCGAAAGAGACGCCGTGTTCTTCCGCGATCCCGACATCAAAAAAACGGCCCTGAAATTTTTGGGAAAACTCAATTAAACCCGTCCCGTCGCACATCGCGGCCGTGATCGCGACGACTTTAGGATTTTCTGAAGCGAGCCTTATCGCGGTGTCGCCAAATACTTGTGTATAGGTTCTAGCCGTGGATCTTTTCTTGGGTTCACCCGTTTCGATGCAAAAAGGAGTGGAGGCATGCCACTTCGCGGGATGGGCCTCCGCGATCGAATAACCTTTCCCCTTCTTCGTGACCACATGCAGCAGCACCGGCCCCTTGATCATAGAAACATTCTTTAAAATCTGAACCAGCCCCTCGATATTGTGGCCGTCTAGCGGGCCAAAATAACGGAATCCCAACTCTTCAAAGAGCAGCCCCGGCACCAGAAGATTTTTTAATCCCTCATCCACCTTTTTTACGGCCCGGATCATGCGCTCTCCCACTTTCGGCATTCTCCGGATCAGTGACTCGATGTCTTTGCGGATATGATTGTAAAAGGGGTTCGTGATGATTTTATTGAGATGCCGTGAGAGCGCGCCGACGGTCGGAGAAATACTCATCTCGTTGTCATTCAAGATCACGACCAGATTGTCCTTCAGATGCCCGGCATGGTTTAACGCTTCAAACGCCATGCCGCTGACAAGCGAGGCATCGCCGATCACGGCAATGACTTTTTTCTGATTGTCGTTTAAAATTCGCTGGCCGACGGCAATGCCAAGCGAAGTGGAAATAGAGGTGCCCCCGTGACCGGTCGTGAATGGATCATGCCGGCTCTCGTCTTTGTTCGAGAAACCGCTCAAACCCCCTTGTTGCCGAAAGGTTTTAAATGCCTCTTTGCGGCCGGTGAGAATTTTGTGCGCGTGGACTTGGTGCCCGACATCCCAAACGATCGTGTCAGACGGGGTATTGAAACAATAGTGAAGTGCTAAGGTAAGATCGACGGAACCCAGCGCGGCACCGAGATGCCCCCCATTCGTGGAAACCACTTCTAGGATGTACTCGCGGATTTCTTTGGCCAGCTCTGGAAGTTCGTGAACGGACAGCTTCTTTAGATCTTCGGGATGATTGATCTCGGTCAGTAAAGGCCCCATCTTTAACGCTTTCTAGTCAATACAAAATCGGCTAACCGGCTCAAGGGTTCGGCCCTTTGGCCGAAGGACTGCAATTCCCTTTTGGCCTTTAAATGAAAACGCTCGGCCTCATGCCTGGCCTCCGGCACGCCAATGACCTTAGCATACCCCTCTTGGTCCAGAATGTCATCCACAATTTGAAAAAGGAGCCCTAGGTACTTTCCGTACCGGTAAAGAGGCTCGATCTGGTTTTTCTTCCCGCTGCCAAGCACCGCCCCCGCCTTTAAAGACACCGCGATCAGCGCGCCGGACTTGTGGGTATTGATATATTCCATCGTCGGAAGGTCCAGTTCCTTCTTTTGAAATTCCATGTCCACCGCCTGCCCGCCGACCATTCCGCGAGTACCGATCGCGTCCGCGATCATCGAAGCAACCTCAAGCCGCTTTTTTAGATCCTTGGCTGTATGAGTGCCGTTAGTGCCGCTCAAAATTCTAAACGCCAACGTCAAAAGAGCGTCGCCGGCCAAAACGGCCGTATCCTCCCCAAATTTCTTATGGCAGCTGAGTTTCCCGCGTCTCTGATCATCATTGTCCATACAGGGGAGATCGTCATGCACGAGCGAATAATTATGAATGAGCTCCAACGCGCAGGCAGTGGGCATCGCCTTTTTTTCTTCGCCGCCGACAATTTTGCAGGCGGCGAGCGCCAGGATCGGCCGCACCCTTTTACCCCCTGACAACACCACATAACGCATGGCCTCGTGAAGTGTCGACGGATGCTCGCTCGTTTTGGGTAAATAGCGGGAGAGTGCCTGATCGATCTTTTTAGATTGTCTTTTTAGGTAAGATTGAATGCTCAATACCGGCCTCATTGCCCTAACCCAACGACATAACCTTATCGTTTCTTTTTGGGTTTCGTTTCTTGCCCTTCCTCAAACGGAACCGTTTTAAACTTTCCAGGGCTTGTCTTCATCAAAACCTCAACTTTCTTTTCGGCCTCGACGAGCTTCTTCGAACAAATGTCCGCCATGCGAACACCCTCTTCATATTGCTTGAGCGCCGCTTCAAGGGACAGATCGCCGTTCTCAAGATGTTGGACGATCTCTTCCAATTTTTTTAGCGCGGTTTCAAACGGGACATCCTTCAGTTCCTGGCTCATGCGTGCGTCTCCTTTACCTGGCTTGTAAAAAATCCCCTCTTTAACTTGGTTCTCACCATATCCCCCGGTCTCACGGAATTAAAAGACGAAATCAATTTTTCCTCCGGCAGCTTGAATGTCGCGCTGTAGCCTCTCTTCAGAGTAGCGAGAGGCCCCAATGCCTCCAACTGACCGATCAGACCCGAAAGCCGCTGTTCCTTAAAACGAATGAGCGTGTCGAAAAGTGTCCTCATATTTTTTTTCAATTCATCCAGCCGTTGAGACTTCATTTCAAAAAAACTTAAAGGATTCTTGAACCCCCGGCTTTGCCGCAACGCCTTCAGTTCCTGCCGCAGTGTTTTCACCAATCCGACGAAGGCCTGTAAAATTCTCAACGTTAAGCCTGAAATTCTTAAAATCAGCTCTTCCTTCATCGGCATCACGATCTCAGCCGCAGCTGAGGGCGTCGCGGCCCTTAAGTCCGCGACAAAATCGGCGATCGTAAAATCGACCTCATGACCCACCGCCGAAATAACGGGAATCGAGGAAGCGAAAATCGCGCGCGCGACGATTTCCTCATTGAACGCCCAAAGATCCTCGAGGCTTCCTCCGCCCCTTCCGACAATAAGCACCTCGACGTTCTTTAAACGGTTAAAATCTTCGATGGCCTCGGCGATAGATTCGGCAGCGCCGGCGCCCTGCACCTGCGCCGGATGAATGAGGATAGACACGGTTGAAAACCGGCGATGTAGCACGTTTAAAATATCTTTCAGCGCCGCGCCGTCGATCGAGGTCACGATCCCGATGCGGCTTGGCAAGTAGGGAATTTCTTTTTTGTGCGCCTCGTCGAAGAGGCCCTCCTTTTTTAACTTTTCCTTAAGCTGCTGAAATTTGAGCCCAAGCGCACCGATCCCCTTCGGCTCCATCTTTTCCACATACAGCTGATACTGCCCCCGTACCGGATACACGCTCACGCGCCCGAAACAGACGATGCCCAATCCTTCTTTTGGCTCAAAATCGAGTTTCGCGTTCTCCGACCGGAACATCACGCACTGGATCTGTGAAAACTCGTCTTTGAGCGAAAAGTACATGTGCCCCGAGCTATGGAACTTAAAATTGGATATTTCCCCTTCCACCCACACATTGGAAAAATTTTCTTCGAGAATAGAACGGATGTTCTTCGTGATTTCGGAAACCGAAAAAATCCGCCTCTGCGTTGCGAGCGTGGCCGCAGGCGTGGCGTGGCAATCTAAGTTATCCACCGGATTGCTTCGTTGCATAGCTCCTCGCAATGACCGCTACGCGGTCACCCTCTTTTGGACCCGTTCGATCGAGACCGCCTTGCCCGTGTGTTCATCAACAGCCACAATCGCGCCGCAGAATCGCACATCGCCTCGGGCGACCTCTTTTCTGGTATGAATCTGAGTCAAAAATTTCCAGATGATCGGCTCTTTTTCCGCGCCGATCACGGAATCATAAGGCCCAGTCATGCCAAGATCCGTCAGGCACGCGGTGCCTTTTTGGCTGACCCGCTCATCGGCCGTTTGGACATGCGTGTGAGACCCCACGACGGCTGAGACACGGCCGTCGAGGTACCAGGAGATCGCGGATTTTTCGCTCGTGGCCTCCGCATGCATGTCCACGATGATGACACGGGTCCCTTCTTTTTTCACTTTTTCTATCTCCTCATCGGCGGAGAAAAAAGGGGAGGAAAAATGATACCGCATAAATGCCTGCCCCGCGACATGGATCACCCCTATCTTAATCCCCTTGCATTCCACGACGCAGGAACCCGAGCCGGGAAGCCCTTTCGGAAAATTAGCGGGCCGGAGGAGGCGCGGTTCTTTTTTCACGTATTCATCGACTTCCTTTTTCTTATCAAAAAAATGATCCCCGCCGGTCAGGACATCACAACCGTTTTGAAAAAGTTCTTTCGCGACACTTTCCGTGATCCCGGCGCCGTCAGCGGCATTTTCCGCGTTGCAAACCACAAAATCCACTTCACCGGCTTTCTTCATCCGGTGGACAAAAAGTTCGACGGCCTTTCTCCCCGGGTCGCCGTACGTATCGCCAATAATTAATATCTTTAACACATTAATATCCTTAAAATTCGAAATCCGAATACCGAAATACGAAACAATATCGAAATTCAAAATTCGAATGTTCGAAACAAAGAGATTGTTTTAAATTTGTTTCGAATTTCGTATTTCGTGCTTCGTATTTACATCTCTATTTCGCGAGTTCCTCCACGCGCGTCTCGCGGATCACAACGACTTTGATCTGGCCCGGGTATTGAAGATTTTCCTCAATCTTTTTTGAGACTTCGCGCGCGAGCGCCGGCAGGGCGCTTTCCGGCACGCGGTCAGGCTTGACCAGAATACGGATCTCACGGCCGCCTTGAATCGCGTAAGATTTTTCGACCCCGGCGATCTTATCAGCGATCTCCTCGAGCTGGCCGAGGCGCTTCACATAATTTTCAAAACTTTCACGGCGGGCGCCAGGTCGCGCGGCGCTCACGGCATCCGCCGCTTGTACCAACATCGGCCAAATGGACCGCATTTCAATGTCTTCATGATGCGCCTCAATGCCATGAATGACATCCGGGTGTTCCCCGTAGCGGCGCGCGAGCTCGCCGCCGATCAACGCATGTGGGCCTTCCACATTGCTCGAGACGGCTTTGCCTAAATCATGCAAGAGCCCAGCGCGGCGCGCGAGCACCGGGTCAAGGCCCATCTCTCCGGCAAACACATTCATGAGATACGCCACCTCCAGGGAATGAGCCAACACGTTCTGGCCATAGCTCGAGCGATACTTGAGGCGGCCCACGAGCTTTACGATCTCCGGATGTAAATTGGACAAGCCGGCGTCTAGGATGGCCTTTTCGCCTTCTTCTCTTAAGACCATCTCCATGTTCCTTTTTGTTTTCTGCACGATCTCTTCTATCCTCGCGGGTTGGATACGGCCGTCTTTCAGTAGTTCCTCCAAAGCGATTTTCGCGATCTCACGCCGGACCCCATCAAAAGCCGATAGCACGACCGCGCCTGGTGTATCATCGATCACGAGATCCACGCCCGTGAGCGTCTCGAAAGTACGGATATTCCGCCCGTCCTTTCCAATGATGCGTCCTTTCATATCTTCGCTCGGAAGATTGACCACGGTGATTGTGGATTCGATCGAATGCGAGGCCGCGCAGCGCTGGATTGCGAGGCTCAAGATCTTTTTGGCCTTTTGATCCGCCAACGCTTCCGCCTCGTCCTCGATCTGTTTAATCAAGCGGCCCGCATCAGCGCGCACGTCAATCTCAAGCCGTTTTAAAAACTGCTTTTTTGCCTCTTCGGGATCAAGTCCCGAAATCTTTTGGAGCGCCACTTTTTCCTCTAAAAAAAGTTTATCCAGGTGTTTCTCTCTCTCCTCGAGCGTCTTTTCTTTGGAGGCTGCCTCCTGAAATTTAAAGAGGGCCTCCTTTTCCTTCTTTTCGACAAGATCAAGCTTCCCGTCCAGTGTGTCTTCTTTGTGTTTTAAGACTTTCTCGGCGTTCTCGAGATCCCGCGACCGCTGGGCCACTTTGTTTTCAAACTCGCTCTGCACTTTGGAGAGGTATTGTTTGCTTTCTTTGTCCGCCTTCTTTAGCGCGTCTTCGGATTCGCGCTTGGCCGCGACCAAAATCTCCCTCGCCTTTGACTCGGCGGTGCGTATCAGGCGCTCGGCAACCATTTTCCTGGTGAAAAAACCGACCGCAAAAAACACCCCTCCCGCCGTTAGGGTGCCCACGATCCAATAAATAACCGTATTGATTTCCATAAAATTTCTCTAGTTAATCCGTTAAAATAAGATCAAGCGGTACGTCGTGGCTTTCGTGAGGAACTTCCTGAACTACCTGGAAAGAAAAGGCAAGGCCTATTTTCGGAATTTCAGATCGAAATTGCCAAAGGAAGCGGTCATAAAAACCTCCTCCGCGACCCACCCGATTGTTTCGCTTATCAAACGCAAGCCCAGGAACAATCACGCAGTCTACTTCTTCCATCGTGACTGACCGAGTCAAACCACTCCTGCCTTTGATTTGATAAAGCTTAATTTCTTTATTTTCCAGGTCAGAAAGCGGCACCACCACCCGCTTGCCCATCGCAAGCGCGTCCTCGATCATCGCGCTTGTATCCACTTCCCTGGGCAGGGAAACGTAAAAACACACGCAAGCCGCCTTTTTAAACAACTCCTCCTTAAGAAGCTTGCCCCGAATCAGGAGGCTTTTGGCCGCGAGTTCCTCGGCACTTTGGGAGAGAAGTTTCTCTCTCATCTCTCCCCTTAAGCCCTTTTTGGTTGGCCTGTCTACCATCGCTTATTATACCTCAAAGACGAACTAATAAAAGCGGATTAAATATTAAAGGTATGAGAAGCGTTGGGTTTTTTCTTAAGCCGGCGAGCGTCGTCAATCAATTCTTTTAAAGTCAATCCGGAAAGCCCTTCTTTAATGAACGACTGGAGCTTGCCCCAGAATATAAAATCGGCGATCGCCACCTCATTCGTGTCCGAAGAAATATTCAACTGATTCTTGCTTAATGAGAGATCCTTATCCACCAACGCGTAAAACAGCGTCTCCAGAGTGATCTCGGACGGCTTCTTCGTAAGAATGTACCCCCCTTGAGGGCCGCGCACGCTTTTGACAAAACCTTTTTTCTTCAAGCCGTTCAGGATTTGCTCCAAATACGGGACCGAGATTCCCTCTTTTTTCGCGATCTGGGAAACGGAAAGCGACCCCTCGCCGAAACGGCTGGCCAGCACCAAAACCGCTTTCAGCCCATACCGCGTGCGCGTGGAAAATTTCATGGGGTCACCCCACCACTTGTTTTGTCCGCAAAGCGGACCGATTGCTTATAGCAATCGTAAAAAACAGGTGGTGGGGTCATCGGTTCGAAGCGCGGACTTTCACCACTTCAAGCTCAGCCTTGATTTCGTCAAGCTTTGCCAATATTTTGTCCTGGGTTTGAATCACTTGATCCAATTTCCCGGACACACCGCCGCTCATCTCTGCGCCATCCGCAAAAAGCGCCTTATAAGAAAAAATAAACGCCACCATCAAAAGAATAAAGATCACCCACCGCTTCATTGAAGACCTCCCGCGTTCGTATTTATTTGAAAAGCTCAATCCGATAAAATGAATGATCGAAAAAGTCCATGACGCCAGTCCCAGTCCCACTGCCAGGCCGAAAAGCTCAAAAGGATAAGGGATCTTTTTGACGCGAAAGACAAGATCCGTCAGAAAATAGCCGGCTAAGAAGGCCGCGATTGGAAAAATTAGAGAAATCTTCTTCATTTAAA